>NZ_JBFTIK010000024.1:0-49116 GCF_056394725.1 Arthrobacter sp. 10N418 | reverse complement strand
AATTGGTATCAACAAACTTGGCACACTATTGAGTTCTCAAACAACAGACACACCCGGCACCACCACAACCACACGGTCACAGATCGCTCCGGAGCAACTTCCCAAACTTACCCGACCCCGGAAGTCTTTGCAAATCCGCATTCCTGCGCTTCACATTCCTCCGGGAAGGCCCCCACCCGGTTCCGGCACACACAAAGTGCGCCATTTTCCAGGCTGTTCAGAAGGGGGTCGGTCGCTATCTTTCCGCATCAGCGGCGGCGACTCGAATTACTTTACACGCCGGGAGGACCGGGCACAAATCGGCCCCCACCACGCACCGCACACCCGCAGAACCCCGCAACGGCGCGGAAAAGGGACAGGCGCACGGCCTGCCGCGGCCACCTTCAGCGCAACCGGGGCGCTGTGTACTGGCTCACACCCCAGGTGTGCGGCTGGCGGCGACGGCTCGTTCACTGTTGCAGCCGCAGCCATCACGTCGGGCAACTCGACACGTGCAACCCGTCTTCTCCCAACCCTCGATAGTCGCTATCAGCGTAAGGGCCGAGACCAGCATGGTCACGGTGAGCTAGTTGGAGTCGGTTCGGCTGGCGGGCGTGGCGACGGTGGCGGGCATTGCGCTTGTAATGGGTGACGGCCTGAAGCCCTTGACCACTAGCCAGAGGCCAAGCGAGAACTCCCAAAGAGCGACCGGGAGCGCGGCGAGCAGGGTCACGGTGGAGATTCGGTCGATGACGCCGAACATCGTGAGGATGACGGCAGTGAACTGCAGGGGCGCTCCGATGAGACCAAGCACGGGAAGGACACGCGGCACGAGGCCCGAGCGGTACAGCAAGGTCCCCAGCAACACAGCGTTCACGGCTGGCATGAGGCTCTGTCCGAGCAGGAACGTTCCGTTGTAGAACGCGACGAGCCCATCGCCCACAGTGGTCAACGAGGTCGCGTCCGCTCCGGAGGCACCGGCTTCTTGCAAGGCAACGAGGGAAAGGATGCTCGCGACGCCCGCGAAGATCATGGCGGCTTCAATCGTGCGACTGGCGACAAAGCCCAGCGCCATGCCTTCGTTTTGCCGCTTGACCACCGGGAACAGCGTGACGGCGGTGCCGATTCCGGCGAGGCCGACGATCACCTCGAGCAAGCATCCCCAGAGCGCGCCAGTGTCGGCGGTGGAGCTGATGATAAAGTCCTTGCCCTTCACGGGACCGTACAGTGTGAGCGTGGGGATCGAAACAAAGGTAATCAGGTAGAAGATACCTGCCACGAGCGCGGTCTTCCTCGTCGAAGTCACCGGAATGCCTTCCGTTGTTGACGCGATGGCGGGCGAGCGATAGCCCGCCCAGTTGTTCGGCTGCGGCATGATATGTTCCGACCTTCAACTGGGTCCCAGTGTCGTGCTCGGGGGAACACCCGTCAAGGGCTTGGCTTGCCGTAGGGAGAATCGGTTGCGCTGCGTCGAATGACGGCCCCTTCTACGGGCCTTCGAGCAACCCCTGGACCTGGTGGAGGAACTTCCGTCCGCCGTCGGTCAGGGCAGCCTTTTCACCGAACGTGCGCTCCGGGACTTTCAGCTGCAGGCAGTCCAACATCCAGCGCACGTCCGAATAGAGGTCCTGGGCTACATCCAAGGGCACAGGTTTACCGCCCTCCACCCGGAAACCCGCCGCGCCCAGGGTATCCGCGATCATGTGCCGCCGCTCTTCCCAATCCGGCGTGGACCCCGCAAGCAGCCAGTGGACCACCAGCCGGGTCACAAAGGCCGTCGCCTGATCCGCCGGGAAGGCCACCGCGTCGGCGAGGCAGTCCCACAGGGGACGGCCGCCGTCGCGCATCTTGCGTCCGGCCGGTGACAGGACCAGCCGGCCCTTGCTCTTCCGCAGCAGCTTCCAGGCCTGCAGCTGCTGCCGCAGCATCAGAACGGGCACGGTCTGGCTTTCGCGGTTCGCCGCGCCCGGCCAGCGGTAGGCCCAGCCGAGGTCACGGACGGCCTGGCTGACCACGGCAGGTTTGAGGTAGCCGTCCTGGGTTAATTGCAGGCCGTCCGGGCCCGCCTGGGTCAGCAGCCAGTGCACTGGGCGGACGACGGCGTCGATCTCCTCGTCCGTGGGCGGCTCCGGCCAGAGGCGTTTCGCGAGCTCGTCCAAGAGGCTGTTGAGCGCGGCGGCGTCGAACGCGTCCGGCGCAAAGGTGCGGGCGTCCTGGCCCGTCGCGAACTTGTACCAGTCGGAAAGCTCCTGGTGCTCCTCATGCAAGGGGTCGGCCAGGGCTTCAGTGGGGCGCGCATAGCCGTAGATTCCGCCGGAGTCTTCCACCGGGCCCCGGTTGGCGCCGTCGATGCAGCGCACGGCGCCGGCGGGCAGTTCGGCCGGCCCCACCACCTCGAAGAGGTGCGTCCACGCATCGCCAAAGTCGTATTCGTACTCGAACATGACCGGGGCGGTCTGCTGGGCGTCCAGGAGCTCAAAGAGCACGACGCCGGAAGCCGGCTCGTCGCCCATCTCCTCCGCCGCGTCGTCGGGGCCGATGATGACACGGGGCTGGCCGAGCCGGTCCACACACCGAATGCCAAAAAGGTGGCGGTCCTCCCAGCCGAAGGCCGCCTGGAGCACCCGGTGCAGTTCCGGGACCGTGATGGTTTCCGGCACCAGAAGACGACGCCAAATCTCGGGCTCGGTGCCCTGGATGCTGACGCGGAGGTCGTAGGCGGGGACGGTGGCGGGTTGCATACCGGCAATCTTGCCAGAAGCACCTCAACAGACGGTTGCGACGTCGCACCCGGGCATGCCGCGGGGCAGCCGCTGTCGTTGCGCCACAGACGCCGCGCTGGCTAAAGTGAATGCTAAGCATGCTTAGCATGCGTATGGTGTGCTCACTGCCCGCCCTAAGACGCGGGCGGTGCGACACCAGCAGCTGAGACCCCCATGATCCGGAGGAGCACCATGACTGACCAGTACACGTTCAGGAACCCCGTTACGGCGTACGAGCAGATCGCACCGCCCGAGCAGAGCCAGCCCGAACCCGGCCTGGACGCCAAGCTGACCCCCAAGGCAGACCTGGGCGAGGACAGCTACCGCGGCACCGGCCGGCTGGAGGGCCGCAAGGCGCTCATCACCGGCGCGGACTCCGGGATTGGCGCTGCAACGGCCATCGCCTTTGCCCGCGAAGGCGCCGACGTCGTGATGTCGTACCTCCCGGAGGAGGAAGAGGACGCCGTCCGGATCGCGAACCTGATCGAGAAAGCAGGCCGGAAGGCCGTCAAGGTGCCGGGTGATCTGAAGGATTCGGCTGTGTGCCGGGACCTGGTGGAGACAGCCGTGCGGGAGCTCGGCGGCCTCGACATCCTGGTGAACAACGCCGGGAAACAGGTGGCGCAGGAGTCGCTCGGCGACATCACCGACGTCGAGTTCGACCACACCTACAAGACCAATGTGTACGCCATGTTCTGGCTCACAAAGGAAGCGCTGCCGCACCTGCCGGCGGGGTCGAGCATCATCAACACCACCTCCATCCAGGCGTACAGCCCTTCGGCCACCCTGGTGGACTACGCGTCCACGAAGGCTGCGATCAACAACTTCACCAAGGGCCTGGCCCAGCAGCTCGCGCCCAAGGGCATCCGGGTGAACGCGGTTGCGCCCGGTCCCATCTGGACCCCGCTCCAGGCCAGCGGCGGGCAGCCGAAGGAGGACCTGCCGGAGTTCGGCAAGGAGACCCCGCTGGGCCGTGCCGGCCAGCCGGCCGAGCTGGCTCCGGCGTACGTGTTCCTCGCCTCGGCCGAGTCCAGCTATGTGGTCGGTGAGACCCTTAACGTCAATGGCGGCATGCCGACGCCGTAGCCGCCGGCGCGGTAATCGCCAGCGTTGTGCGGGCTGGCTCTGGCAGTGGCCGGCAAGCCAGTGGCTCCTCCCGGGATTTCGGGAGGGGCCACGCCCGTGTGGGGACAGTCCGCGCCCCCACAGCTACCGCCAGCGTGCCCTCACCGTTCCGGCAGCAGCTCCTTGCTCCAGAGCACTGTGCCGTTGGCGTCCCGGAGGCTCACGGTGAAGATGTCGCCCTCGCCCAGATCGACATGTCCGAAGTACTGGTTCTCGCCACTGCGCGGGGACTCATTGGCATACTTGCCGGTCTTGAAGAACTCCACTTCGGGCCCGAACGTTCCGTCCAACTTGTTGGGTCCGAAGCTTCCGGCGTTGATGGGACCTGCCACGAATTCCCAGAAGGGATCGAAGTCGCGGAAGGCCGCACGTTCCGGGGAGTAGTGGTGGGCCGCGCAGTAGTGCACGTCGGCCGTCAGCCAGACCACGTTCTTCACCCGGTTGCGTTTGAAGGCCGACAGCACCCGGGCGAGCTCAAGCTCCTTGCCCAGCGGCGCGCCGTCGTCGCCGTTGGACAGGGATTCCTCGTTGACCGGGCCGTCCGGCACCACCAGCCCGAGCGGGAGGTCGTTGGCGATGACCTTCCACGTGGCCTTGGAGCTGCTCACCTCGCGGATGAGCCAGTCCGCCTGCTCCTGGCCGAGGATATGCGTGAGCTGCGGTTCCTTCCCGCCCGTGTTGGGGTCCTTGAAGGAGCGCATGTCCAGGCAGAAGATGTCCAGCTGCAGGCCGCGGGAGATTTTGCGGTAGATCCGGGCCGGTTCAAAACCTGTCCCGCCGGCGCTCAGCCCCGCGATGGGCTGGTACTCCTGCCATGCCTGGCGGGCCCGGGCTGCGAGGACGTCCACGCGGCGCTCGGTGTAGCGGGTGTCGCTGAGGATCTGCCCCGGATACCAGTTGTTGTGGGTCTCGTGGTCGTCCCACTGCGCGATCACCGGCACCTCGGCGTACAGCGCACGGATGTTCTGATCCATCATGTTGTAGCGGTGCCGGCCGCGGAACTCGTTGAGCGTCTCCGCCACCTTGGACACCTCCTCGGTGACCAGGTTGTGCCAGATCTTCCCGTCGGGCTCGGTGACCTGCGCGGTGATGGGCCCGTCAGCGTAGATGGTGTCGCCGGAGTGGATGAAGAAGTCAGGGCGGGTGGCGTGCATGGCCGCGTAGCCGCGCATGCCGCCGATGTCCTCGTTGATGCCCCAGCCCTGGCCGGCGGTGTCGCCGGTCCAGACGAAGCTCTGCCGGCGTGCCTCGCGTCCACTGCTGAGCAGCCCCGTACTCGGTGCCGTGGCGAAGGATCCCTGCGCGGTTTCGCCGGCGTTGCCGTCGGCGTCCTCGAAGTGCATCGTGAGGGCAAACCGTGTGCCGGACGGCAGGCGCT
This sequence comes from Arthrobacter sp. 10N418, assembly GCF_056394725.1. Lineage (NCBI taxonomy): Bacteria > Bacillati > Actinomycetota > Actinomycetes > Micrococcales > Micrococcaceae > Arthrobacter > Arthrobacter sp. 10N418. The sequence goes on along the minus strand of NZ_JBFTIK010000024.1, from coordinate 43,872 downwards.
CGGCGTTGATCTTGGCGGTGAAGTCCGTCGCCTCGGACGCGGCGCTCCCCCGGAGCACCCGCTGGAAGGCGCGGCCGCCGCGGAGCGGGGACCCGCCGTCGTCGACGGCCAGCAGGCTGGCCACGAGCCGGCCCGGGCCCGACGCGCGGGACCACAGCACGCCGGAATCGGCGGTGACGTCGCCCGTGGCGATGCCGGACGGGAGGGTCAGGCGGTTCCGGACCAGCGCGACGCCGGATGGCGGGGCCGCGTTTGCGGGGGAAGCGGGGGTTCCGGGAACGACGGCGGCGGCACCGGCTGCGGCCATGGCACCTTTGAGGATGGTTCGGCGGGTGAAAGCAGTCATGCCCTCAGCTTTGACGGTCCGGGTGAACCGCGGGCGACGCCGGCGTGAACGGCTCCCGCCGTCAGCGGGAAGGGCCGGCGGGTCAGCGGGCCGTCAGCGGGCCGGGACTTCGTCCACGAACGCCACGTGGGCGGTGTACTGCTGGTACAGCTGCACGGCGTCGTCGACGGTCACGCGGCCAAAGCTCAACGCTATCTGCAGCCCCTCCAGCTGCGCCGCGCAGGTCTCGGCGGCGCTGACCTTATCCGCCAGTTCGTGGGAGTTGGCGAGGTTCGTGGACAGGGCCGCCGCGGCGGACAACACCACCGCTGCCAGGCAAAGGACGCGCCACACCACGGAATCGTCGCTCAGCGAGAAGACCCCTTGCAGTCCTTCGGTGAACCCTTTGCCCCCGAACGCCGGACCGGCCGTGAGGAAAGCGGCGAGGGCGCTGCCCACAACACTGACGTTGGAGAGCCGGTTCCGGCGTGGCCGCTCCCGTCCCAGGAAAGCGCGGACGGCTTGTTGCTTTTGGTCGATGCGGGCGGAAAGTAATTGACGCGTATCCGGTGTTTCATCCATGACCTGCTACCAGCCTCCCTCGCCGATGGTGCCTGCCTCAGAATCCCACCGCCCTGCTGTCGTGTCCAGACTCGTGTGCCGCCCCGGACCCGCCTTCAGGTCCAAGCCCGCCCCGCGTCAGGTCCAGGCCCGCCCCCGCGTCACGTCCGGACGCCGGCTGCCGGCAGCCCTACCGCAGCCACAACGCCCGCGGGATACTCCTGGACGCAGCCGAGTACGGTTCGCTGGGCAGATCGCCGGCTTTCCAGGGCTCGGTGGACCGCACCGCCGGGGTATGGCCGTGGCCGTCCTTGAGCACTGCGCGGAACGTGGCACCGCCGGAAACAAGCACGAGTCCGGAAAGCAGGGCAACGATTAGTTCCATGATTGGTTCACCTCAGGTGATGGTCGGATTGGATGAACCCAGTCTCGGCAGCGGCCGTGTGAGCGGGCGTGTGACGCCGCTGCGACGCCGCCCATCCCCCCGGCGTAACATGGCTCGTATGGCCGCGACTTGGATCCGGCTCCTCGGTCCGCCACGGATCGAGTCCCCAGGCACTACTCCCCCGCAGCCCAGGGGCCGCAAGGCCTGGGCGGTGCTGGCCTACCTCGCGCTGCAAACGGAGGGCGCCGGCCGCTCCCGGACAGCCGGCCTCCTGTTTCCCGATGCCGCCGATCCCCTCGGTGCCCTGCGCTGGAACCTGTCCGAGCTCCGCCGGACCCTGGGCGGCGCATCGATTGGGGGCGATCCGTTGCGGCTGGAGCTGCCCGCGCCCTGGCACTGCGACGCTGTAGAGTGCGTTGCACCGAGCGGCGGCCTCGATCCGCGGCGGCTTGAGGGGCAGTTGCTGGAGGGGCTGTCCTTCGCCGACTGCCCGGTGTTTGATTCCTGGCTCGCGGACCAGCGGTACCGCCTTGAGAACTCGGTCCAGTCGCTGATCTATGAAGCCGCGCTGACGGCCCTGGCGTCGGGCACTCCCGGCGAAGCGGCCGAGCTCGCCTCGCAGGTCCTGCGCCGGGATCCCTTCAACGTGGACTGCACCGCCGTGCTCGTCAAAGCGTTCGTCGCGCTGGGCGAACACCGGCGGGCGCGCGAGCAGGTCACCAAATGCGGGGACCTCTTCCGCCAGGAGCTCGGCCTGCCCCTGCCCGCGGAAGTCCGTCGGGCGCTGTCGGGTTCAGCTCCGGCGGTGGACCCCGGGGTCCCGGCGAGCGTGGCCACGGTCCGTTCCTACCTCGACGCCGGCGCCGCCTCGCTCTCGGCAGGCGCCGTCGACCGCGGGCTCGATCAGCTGCGGCTCGCCGTCGAACTCGCCCAGCGCACCGCCGACCGGCACCTGATCGCGGAATCCCTCGTGACGCTGGCCGGGGCGCTGATCCACCAGGCCGGCGGCCGCGGCGCCGAGGTCGCCGATTTCCTGCACCGCGCGCTGTCGGCCGAAGCGCCCGACGGCGTCTCCCGGACTGCCGCTGCCGCCTACCGTGAGCTGGGCTATCTGTCCGTGCAGCGCGGCGTTCCGGACCGGGCGGCCGGCTGGCTGGAGCGGGCGATGCAGGCTGCCAAGGGGATTCCCGACGAGCAGGCGAGGATTCTGGCGATCCAGGGCATGCTGGCGTCGGACACCGCGCACTACGAGGACGCGGTGGCGGCGTTCACCGAATCCGGACGGCTCGCCAGGGAGGTCCGGAACCGGCGGCAACAGGCGTTCAGCGAGGCGCTGCTCGGCCGGGTTCATCTGCTCCGCGGGGACGTGGAGCGGGCGGCGGCCTGCCTGGACCGGGCCCTGGAGTGGATTGCGGAGGAGCACTGGACGGCGTTCGAGCCGTTTGTCACCGGGCTCCGGGGCGGAACGTACCTTGCCGCCGGCCAGCTGGACCCGGCGGCGGCGCTGATTGACCGGTCGTGGGTGATGGCCGAACTCGCCGGCGACCACTGCTATATGGCCCTGGCGGCCGGGGCAGAAGCCCGGCTGTTCCTCGCCCACGGCGACCTCGCGGCCGCCGAACACTGGATCAACCGGGGGCTGGAGCCCTCGCCGTGGTACCTCTGGTATTCGGCCCGGCTGCTCGATGCCGCGGCGGAGGTCGCCCTCGCCACGGGCTCGCCGCGGGCTGCGGAGTTCGTGGAACGCTTGGCTGTGATGGCCAGCCGCAGCGGAATGCGGGAGTTCGTCGTGCGCGCGCAGTCCCATCGGGCTCTTCTCGGCGACGAGGCAGCCGCGCAGGCCGTGCCGTGGCTGGCGAAGGCGATCGACAACCCGGCGCTGGCGGCGTTCCTGGCCCGGCGCCACGATGGGTGACCCTGGCATGGGGTGAGTGGGCGTGCGGCGGACGGTTCCACGACGCGCAACCTGGCCCACGACGCGCAAAATACCTGTCGCTAGCGGAATTCCGGCAGCGACAGGTATTTTGCGCGTCGACAGACACTAAAGGGTGCGCAGCCCACCTGGGCCGGACCGCACACCTGGGTTAAGCAAAAGCAGGGCCCGTCAATGACGGACCCTGCTCGAAACCTGTAAGGTTCCGGACTCAGAAGAGTTAGCTGGAAGCTAAGTCTTAGAGAGCCTGGATGTTTACGGCCTGGGGACCCTTGGGGCCCTGCTCGGTTTCGAAGGAGACCTTCTGGTTCTCTTCGAGTGAGCGGAAGCCGGAAGAGGCGATCGCGGAGTAGTGTGCGAAGACGTCCTGTGAGGAGTCATCGGGGGAAATGAAGCCGAAGCCCTTTTCAGCGTTAAACCATTTGACGGTACCAGTAGCCATTATTTTTTGTCCTTCGTGAAGGTGGAGGAAAAGTCCCGACTTTCGGGTCCTCCTGTGTGGGGTGCTCAAAACCGCTGCTTCAGAAGAACAAGGTCTTGCAACCTTGCGTACTGCCTGAACTACGAACTGCATAAACACAACAACAGGATCAACACTACAGGAGATTCCCGGAGCCGATTACCACCGCGGCTGCCGGGGCGCCAACCGCGCCTCATTTGGGACCCTCCGCCGGGATGTCGGCACAACTAGAATGGCGGCATGACACCACAGGAGTTGGCCAATCTGGCACACCTCCGGCGGGCCCGGGACCTGATCGACCGCGACTACGCCCGGCCTCTCGATGTGCCCACCATGGCCGCTGGTGCCCTCATGTCCCCGGCGCATTTTTCCCGCCAGTTCAAGGCGGCCTACGGCGAGACGCCCTACAGCTACCTGATGACCCGGCGGATCGAACGCGCCATGGCGTTGCTGCGGGCCGGCGCCAGCGTGACGGATGCCTGCATGGAGGTCGGCTGTACCTCGTTGGGGTCGTTCAGCTCACGGTTCGCCGAGATCGTCGGCATTCCGCCCAGCGAGTACCGGTCCCGGCAGCACGACGCGGTGAAGGCCATGCCGTCGTGCATTGCCCGGCTGCGCACCCGGCCCGAGCGCAAGCCGAGCAGGATTGAAGAAGCGCCCCCGCAGCCGCTGCAATAGCGTGGGAGATATGAACATTTCACTGCAGTATTCACAAATCACCGTCAATGACCTCGACGAGTCGCTCGCGTTCTACCGGGACGTGCTCGGCCTGGAGGTGCGCAACGACGTCGGCTCGGACGGGCAGCGTTGGGTCACCCTCGGCAGCAAGGCCCAGCCGGATCTGGAGCTGGTGCTGTCCGTGCCGCACGCGGGCCGCTCCCAGGACGACGGCGACGCCCTCCAGCAGCTGCTCGTCAAGGGCGCCCTCCCTATCCTCCTGTTCCGCACCGACGATCTTGACGCCACGTTCGAGGCGGTCCGGGCCACCGGCGCGGAGGTCCTCCAGGAACCCATCGTCCAGCCGTGGGGCCCGCGTGACTGCGCCTTCCGCGACCCTTCCGGCAACATGGTCCGGTTCAACCAGGCCTGAGCGGCTCGAAAACACGAACGACGCCGGGGATGTCGCCGCGGGCGCCTCAAAGGGGGCAGCTGAGACACCCTCGGCGCGGCCTTTCGGCACGGGCCCGTGGTTGCTACGCTTGCTACGGAGGCAGCCATGACAACCATCCCGCACCGCGAACTGCGCAACCAGAGCAGCAAGATTCTGGAGCGCGTGAAAAACGGTGAAACCATCGATGTCACCAACAACGGCGAGATAGCCGCCACGCTGATCCCTCCATCCACTTCCCCGTTTGAACGGCTGCTTCTGGCGGGACAGGTCCGGCAGTCGGCCGGCGTCGTGGACTTCCAAGCACTGCCGCGCGTCCGGCAGGACCAAGGCACGGCGGAAATCCTGGCCGACCTCCGCGGTGACCGTTGATCATCTACGTGGACACTTCGGCTGCCCTCAAGCTGGTGGTTGAGGAGAAGGAATCCCCCGCCACGGCCACGTACGTCTCCACCGCGGTGGGCCGCGGCGACAAGCTGGTGGCGTCCATGCTGCTCTACACGGAACTTCATTGCGCAGCGCACCGGCGCGGATTCCCCGGCGAGCTGGTGAATTCCGTGCTGGGTGGAATCAATTTGGTGGATCTGACGCGCTCGGACCTGATGTACGCGGCCGCGTTGCCAGGGGGTTTGCGGAGCGCGGATGCCATCCACCTCGCGGCGGCCATCCGCCTGCAGACCGACGTCCTGGTTGCCTACGACGCCGAACTGCTGGCCGCAGCAGTCGACGCCGGGCTCAACGTCTCGTCCCCGGGCAGCGTGGAATGATTGTCCCCCGAGCAGAACGCCGTGAGATCAATCAGTTGAGGGCGTAGTCCACAATGGAGGCGTCGATGCCCTCCGGAGCGAAGACCTTCCGGACCACCAGCCGGGTGAGACCGTCAATGGCGGCGCGGTCACCCTCGGCCCCCGCAAGTACTTCAAGGCCGTCGGCGATGCGGTCCACCACGTCCCGGAGAACCCTGGCGCGCACCTGTTCCGCGAAGACCGGGATAGTGCCGATCACTCCCCCAAGAACCAGCCTGTTCGGATTGACCGTTGTGACGGTCGCGGCGAGGGCTCCGCCAAGGACGTCGGCTGCGGAGCGCAGGACGGCTTCGACCGTCTGGTCCCCCAGAAGGGCGGCGCGGACCACATCGTTCATGGAGGCAACTCCTTGGCCGCTGAGCCTATCCATGATGGCTGCTCCGGAACTGAAGGTGGCCAGGCACCCGCGGCGTCCGCAACGGCAGACCGGTCCGTCCGAGGCGACGAGGATGTGGCCGATGTCGCCGGCTGCGCCGTGCGCGCCCTGGAGAATTGATCCGTCCACCACCACGCCGCACCCAACGCCGGTGGCGACCTTCACGTAGACGATCGTTTCGTCGTCGGCGCCGCATTCGCCCAGGGCGCCGGCCCTGGCATCGTTTTCCACGATCAGCGGCACCTGCCAGACCCGCGAAATGGCGGCCACCACAGCGCCCGGCTCCCATTCAGGAATCGTCGTCGGGTGGACCACGCGGCCCGTTCCGGCCTCCACCGGGGCCGGCAGGCTGAACCCCACGCCCACGAGGCTTTCCTCCGCGCCCTCCGCACCCTCCGCCAGCAGCTCCGCCCCGAGCCGGATCAGCGGCTCGAGGACGGCCGCCGACGGTGCATCAATGCGGGACTGCAGCGTCCGCGAGCGCAGGTGCCGTCCGGCGATGTCCGTGACGGCGACCGTGGCGTGCGTCTGGCCGAGGGCGAAGGCCAGAACAACACGGCCGCGGTCATCGAAACGAATCTTGCGTGAACGCCGCCCGCCGGTGGCTTCCAGGGATTCGGCCTCGTAAATGAACTTGCGCCGCATCAGCGTGTCCAGCCGCTCGTACAAGGTGGCACGGGACATCCCGGTGCTGGCCAGGAGCTGCTGACGGGACATTCCGCCGGTTGACCGGATCAGGTCCAGGAGGTGGCCGTGGGAGGCGGCCCCGCTGAGCTTAGCCGGTACGCGTTCGGCTGACATGGACCCTCCTGTTTCGGATTGCCATCCTACCGGAGGCCGCCGTCGGGGCTGCCGCCGATCCATTCCAGGGCGGCCGCGGCGGTCCAGGCCTGGTTCAGGCTGCCCAGCGGTTCGCCCGTGAACGGCTCGTAGTATTCGCCGAACTGCAGGTCCGCGAGCTGGTGCAGGGAGGCGGACCGGAGCGTTTCGTACAGCTCGTTCTGTCCGTCCCGGTGGCAGGCCCAGCCGAGCAGGAGGTTCAGGAAGGGCCAGACCGGTCCGCGCCAGTAAGTGCGGGGGCGGAACGCCGGGCTGGACGGGGAGGTCGACGGCGGCAGCGGGAACCGCAGTCCGGGGCAGCCCATCCAGTCCGGGCCCACCAGGATGTTCCGCTGCGCTGCAAGCACGCTGTCAGGGCCGCCGGCCACCAGCGGGGCGAAGCCGGAGACAGTGTCGGTGGAAATCCATTCCCGGGCCAGGACGTCGTAGTCCCGGGCCAGGCCGGTGCCGGGATCGATGGTGGCGGCCACGCCGTCGCGGAAACGGCGGCCGAACCCGCGCAGTTCCTCGGCGTCGGCGCTGCGCCCGATGTCCTCGGCCAGGCCGGCCAGGACATCGCTCGAGGCTGCCATGATCCCGGAAAAGAACACGTCCCGCACGCGGAAGTCCACAATGTCCTGGATGGCTTTGTCGTCGTAGCCGACGGAGGCCATCTGCTGGACGAGCCACAGGTACTTGGTGTATTCGGCGTTGTCCGGGCGTTCACTGGCGTCGGCCACGTGCAGGGTGTCCCGGCGGGTGAAGACGGGTACGGCGCCGGGCTGGACCCGGGCGTAGGGGCCGTCCCACCGCGGGGAATTGTCGAAGCCGGACTCCCAGCCGTGGTGGATCTCGATCAGCCCGACTTTGTCGGGGTCCCGGACAGTTGCCAGCCACCGGTGCCACGCGAGCCAGCCGTCGAAGGACTCGCGCAGGAAGGACTCGGCCGCGTCCTGGTCGGCGCCGCCGTTCTCACGCCCGCGGTCCACAATGTGGCGAAGCGCAATGGCGTGGACCGGAGGCTGGCAGATGCCGCTGCTCTTCACGCCTGCCGGCCGGGCGGCGGCCGCTTCCGTGCCCCAGCGGTCGAAGCCGGGGAAGTAGTCGGTGCTGTTCTCGCTGAAGACGATGTGCGGGATCATTCCGGTGGACCACTGGGCGGCGAGCAGGGTGCGGAGTTCGGTGATGGCCCGCGGGACATTGACCCGTGCCAGCCCGATGGCCACGAATGCCGCGTCCCAGCTCCACATGTGGGGGTAGAGGTTGGGCGCCGCGGTGGTCATGGTGCCCAGGTCGTTGAGCTTCAGGACGTCCTCGGCCGCTTTCTGAAGGTCGTCGATGCTGACGTGGGGAGCGGTGTTCATTTGGCCTCCAGTGCCATTGACGTTGCGCCGTCATAGAAGCGCATGGTGTGCGGGGAAAAGGTCAGCCAGATGGTGTGGTGCGGCTCGGTCCTGAACGTCGGCGGGGCCTGGACCTTGATGCTCTGGCCGTCGACGTCCACGGTGAGCAGCACGGTGGAGCCCATGGGTTCCACCACCAGCACGGTGGCGGGGATGTCGCCGGAGGACCTGGTGGAGTCCACCGAAACGTTCTCTGCCCGGACGCCAAGGACGACGTCGTTGTTGGCGAAGGACCGCAGGATCGAAGGGGCACGGAGCCGCTGTTCCCCCAAAAGGAGCGTGTCGCCGTCGTCGGACACGGCCGCGTTGATGAAGTTCATGGGAGGCGATCCGATGAAACCGCCGACGAACCGGTCGGCGGGTGCGTCGTAGACGTCCAGGGGGTTCCCGAGCTGGGCGATGCTGCCCTTGCGCATCACTGCCACCTGGTCGCCCAGGGAGAGGGCCTCGCTTTGGTCGTGCGTGACGTACACGGTGGTGGTGCCGAGGTCCTGGACGATCTTCTTGAGTTCGGAGCGGAACGTCAGGCGCAGCAGGGCGTCCAGGTTGGAGAGCGGCTCGTCCATCAGGAGCACGTCGGCGTCCATCACGATGGCGCGTGCCACCGCCACGCGCTGGCGCTGGCCGCCGGAGAGCTGGGCCGGGAGCCGGTCCAGGTACGGGCTGAGCTGGAGCAGGTCCGCGGCCCACGCGACTTTCCGCGCGATCTCCTCGGGCGCTTTTTTCGCCATGAGCAGCCCGAAGCCGATGTTGTACCGGACGTTCCGGTGCGGGAACACGGCGTAGGACTGGAAGACCATGGACATGTTGCGTTTGTTGGGCGGCAGGTAGGTGACGTCGCGGCCGCCCACCGAGATGGAGCCGGAGTCCGGGAATTCCAGCCCGGCCAGCATCCGCAGCAGGGTGGTCTTGCCGCAGCCGGAGGGGCCGAGCAGGACGGTGAAGTCGCCGTCGCTGATGTTCAGGGAGACGTCGTCGGTGGCGCGCTCCTTACCTCCGGGATAGGTCTTTACAAGGTGTGAGATGGCGATGTCGGCCATGGTCGTTTCCTTTTTGCAGATGGTGCGGGGAAGTTTTGGGGGCACGGCTCAGCGGATCGTTGAGCCCCACATGTTCGTCAGGTACCGGCGCATCAGCGCAATGAAGATGATCGACGGGATGACCATGGCGAAGCCGCCCGCGAAGCGGTACGCCAGCGGGGAGTCGGACAGCGAGGTCAGGACCTGCGCCGGGAGGGTGCGGTGGTCCAGCGTCAGGATGGAGGCGCCCAGGACCTCGTTCCAGGACATCACGAAGGTGAAGATGGACGCGGCGGCCAGGCCGGGAAGCGCCATGGGCATGACCACCCGGATGAACGCGCCGCACGGGGTGCAGCCGAAGATCCGGGCTGCCTCCTCCAGGTCCACCGGGACGTTCAGGAACACGCTCGCCGAAATCAGGATGGTGGTGGGCAGCGCCAGCGAGGTGTGCAGCAGGATCACGCCGTACGTTGTGTCGTAGATGCCGGCGGTGAGGAAGAGCCGGGCCAGCGGAACCGAGAGCACCACGATGGGCAGGGCCCGGGTGAACAGCAGGAACAGCTGGTAGGGATCCTTGCCGGGGAAGGCGAACCGGGCGAGCGCGTAGCCGCCCGGAACACCGATCAGGGCCGAAAGCAGCAACGTCCCGACGCCGACGATCAGCGAGTTGCCCAGGGCACCGAAGATGCCCGTGGAGGAGAGGAACCCGCCGAGCGTCTCGAAGGAGATGTTCGTCGGCAGCAGGCTGAGCGGGAACTGGTTCAGGGATTCCCGCGTGGAAAGCGCCGCCAGGGAGATCAGGTAGATCGGCGCCAGCATGAACAACGAGATGGCGACGCAGGCGACCTGGAGGTAGATCCGGTTGCGCTTCTGCCGTTGGAGGGGTGCGGTGTCAACTGTGGCTGTGCTCATCGTGTACTTCCCTGCCCTTTCTCGCGGAGTGCCCGCAGGTAGAAGACCGAGGTCAGCATCGACGCCACCAGGATGACGAGTGCCAGGGCCGCGGCCACGTTCGGGTTCTGCAGGCCGGTGTACCAGCGGTAGGTTTCGCCGACGACGAGGGGGAAGTTCTGCCCGGTCAGCGCCTGGGCCACGGCGAAGGTCTGGAAGGCCAGGATGGTCCGGAGGATCAGCGCCACCTGGAGGCTGGGTTTCAGCAGGGGAAGGGTGACGTGGCGCAGGCGCTGCCAGAATCCGGCGCCGAACACCTGCGCCGCCTCGTCGTAGTCCTTGGGGACGCCCTGGAGGCCGGCGACGACGATGACCAGTACCAGCGACGTCGACCTCCACACTTCAGCGACGAGGACGCAGATGAACATGGTGGTCTGGTTGTCGTAGGCCAGCCACGAGATGCCGTGGATGCCCAGGCCGCTGAGGAAGGAGTTGAGGTAGCCGCGGTCGTTGAAGATGGACAGCCAGACAAGGCCTGCGGCGAGGTCGCTCAGGGCCAGGGGTATGGCCCAGACAAAGAAGTGGACTTTATGCAGCCGCGGGCTGGAGCGCAGCAGCAGGGCCATGCCGATGGCGAAGCCGAACTGCAGCGGGATCATCACGAGGATCAGCAGGCCGGTGTTGCGGACCGCCGGCCAGAAGTAGGGGTCCTGGACCATGCGGTTGACGAAGTCCAAGGTGAATCCCCCGCCGTCCTGGAACGCCTGGAGGACGCCCTGGATGACGGGCCACCCCAGCAGCAGGGCCATGAACACGATGGACGGTGCGATCAGCCAGAGGGCCGGGGACATCCGGCGCCGCCGGGGCACCACCCGGACGGCCTGCGTGACCGGCGGAGAATCGATCGTCATTACGCTACCTCGCATTTCGAGCCGGTGGAGACGGGATCAGGAGCCCAGCACGGGACGTTCAACGCCTTCATGATGGTGTTCAGCTGGGTTGCCTGGCGGTCCAGGACGGGCTGCACGCCGGAGCCGTCCAGGCAGATTTCCTGGAAGCAGTTCTTGAAGATCTGCGAGACTTCGCCTTCCTTGGCGCCAAGGCCGACGGGCGGCAGGGCCAGGAGCGCCCCGGCGGAGCGCTGCTGGCGCTTGACCGCGGCCGCCTCGAGCGCGATCGCGCCGGAGAGGTCTGTCGGGAGCTCTGTTTGCACCACGGGGAAAAACGCGTTGCTGCGCAGGGTTTCCACCTGAACCAGCGGCTCGGTGAGGGCCCGGATGGCCTGCTCGGCCCGGGCACGTTCCTTCCCGCCTGTGGGTAGAGCCAGGCCGGCGACGATCAGCATGTAGCCGCGCCCCTTGGGTCCGCGTGGCGCGGGGACCATCAGCCAGTCCTCGGGCTTGGTGGCCGGGGCGCCGACCAGCCGGGCCACGTGGTCCCAGGCCACCAGCACTTCCCCGCTGGTCAGCGGTTCCTGCATGGCGTTGTAGTTGGTGGACGCCGGGGCCATGGTGTCCCAGAGGTCCTTCATGTAGTTCCAGGCGGTGACGGCGTCGGGGTTGCGGAACGTGGTGATCTGTCCCCCGGTGAAGCTGGGAAGCAGGAAGCCCTGGTAGAAGCGGTGGTGCAGGCCCTTGGGCCCGGCGGGCATGCCGAAGACCGGACGCCCGGCGCCTTTCTTGGCGGCCTTGGCCCACGAAAGGTAGCCCTCGTACGTCAAGTCGTTGACGTCGACCCCGCTGGGCAGCCATTCCAGGGCTTTCTTGTTGATGGCTACGATGTACGTGGCCTGCATCCAGGGGACGTATTTGGTGGCGCCGCCGCCCGCTTTGGCCAAGTCCAGGACTTCTTTGGTGAAGCCACGGTCGGCCAAGTCGCTGACAAGGTGGTCCACGTCCTCGAGGGAACCGGCCAGGGGTGCGAGTTCACCGTGGAGTCCGCCGAGCAGGGCGGTGCGCACGTTGCCGGCGTCGGCCTGGGACTTGACGGTGGAGGCGAAGACTCCCGGATCGACGGAGTTGTACGCCACCGGGACCTTCACGAATTTCTTCAGGACGGCCTCGTAGCGCTGCTTCTCCTCGACCGGGGTGAACTGGGTGGAAAGAAAGCCCACGGTGCCTTCGCCGGCTGTGGCGCCGCTGGTGTCAAAGCCGGCACATGCGGAGAGGAAAGGAAGCGAAAGGGCTGTTCCCAGGCCAGCCATGAGAATGCTGCGCCGCGACGGGCGGCCGTGGAGGGGCGGTGAAAAGTTGTCGTTCATGGACTACTCCAATCAGGCGCGCGCCTCTGCGACACCTTTCGTCTAATAGTGAGACAAAAGATGCAGTGTGTCAAGGAACACATTCGGGGAAAGTTCGACGGCGGCGGGCCCCGCTCGGCGGCGCCCGCACCAGATCGGTCCGGCTGGAGCCGGAGCGGATTCGCCGGGACTGGGACAAGGCGGGAGCCGCGCATTAAGTTATTGACCGCCGTTTGGGGCCGGAGTAATTTACCCAGTAGCCGGGCTGTAACCCGTTGAGTCCACGGCGAACCCCGTTTCTGAAACACACCAAGGCAAACCGCGCGACGATGCTGGGTTGCCAAGGTGCATCCGGTCTCCGCCGCTGTGGAAGCCTGCGGCACAGGCTTTTGCCCTCCAAGATGCAGGGCCCCATCGGCTGCTAAAACCAATCACCCGGCACGACCCCCGGCGGCCGCGCCCAGTTGCCCGGGCATGCCCGTCTGGGCGAATCGGAGTACACGGTGGACAACAGCTCTTTCCAGGCCCTCCAGGAGCAAGTGCGGGGCCGGGTCATCACGAGCGACCAGGCGGAGTACGACACCGCCCGCGCCGTTTTCAACGGAATGATCGACAAGCGCCCCGCGGCCATTCTGCGCGTGTCGCAGGTCGCGGACGTCATTGCAGGCGTGAATTTCGCGCGTGACACCGGCCTGGACCTGGCGCTGCGCGGCGGCGGCCACAGCGCGCCCGGGTTTGGGACCTGCGACGGCGGCCTCGTCATCGACTTCACCGGCTGCCGGGGCGTGCGCGTGGATCCTGCTAATGGGACAGCACGGGCCGAAGCCGGAGCGACATGGGCGGACTTCAACTACGCCACGTGCGCATTCGGCCTTGCCACCACCGGAGGCATCATTGGATCAACGGGGGTTGCTGGACTAACTCTCGGCGGAGGCATCGGCTACCTCGCCCGCAAGTACGGGCTCTCGTGCGACAACCTGAAATCCGCGGACGTAGTGACCGCCGACGGGAAATTTCTGGTCGCCAGCGACACGCAAAACGAGGACCTCTTCTGGGCGCTGCGCGGCGGAACCGGCAACTTCGGCGTCGTGACGTCCTTTGAGTTCAACCTTCACCCCGTGGATGTTCTCTACGGCGGAGTGATTATCTACCTTCTGGAGCACGCCGACGCGGTGGCACGGCTCTACCGGGATTACATCGCCACCGCACCGGAGGAAATGGGAGTGTTCCTGGGCTTCCACCAGGGACCGCCTGTCCCCTTCCTGCCTGAGGAATATCACGGGAAGCCCGTGGTGGTGCTGGTGGGCGGCTGGGCGGGCCCCCACGACGAAGGGGAGCGTCAATGGCAGCCGTTCCTTGACGTTGCGCCCGTCGCCGGCTCCTTCGTGGGCCCCCTCCCCTACACGGTGCTGAACACCCTCTTCGACCCCACGTACCCCAAGGGCCTGCAGGCCTACTGGAAGTCCGCATTCCTGCCCCGCCTGACCGACGACGTCGTCCGTGTCGCTGAGAAGTTCGGCGTGGCCATTCCGAGCGTCCAGACGGCCAACCACTTCTATCCCATTAACGGTGCCGTTCAGCGGGTCGGGCGGGACGAGACCGCGTTCCCGTACCGCGACGCCGACTTCGCAGTGGACATTGCCTGCCATTGGGAGGATCCGGCCGACAATGAGGCCAATAGGAAGTGGGTGCGCGACTACTATGCCGAGCTCCACCCCCTCGGATCCGGTGCGGGCTACGTGAACTTCCTCGACGCCGACGACCAGTCACACATCGAGGACACCTACGCGGGGAACTACGCCCGCCTCGCCAAAGTCAAGGCCAAGTATGATCCCGGCAACCTCTTCCACATCAACCAAAACATCAAGCCGGCAGGCTGACACTTCGTACAAGCTGGTGTTGGCGGGTTAGGTGCGCCACCGCGCCTCGGCCGCAGTGAAGGATGAGAACGGTTGTCCAGTTCGTGCTTCGCTGTGAAACTGTGAGCATGGCGAACTCTGGTGACGTGACCTGGCAGCTGGATGGCATCACCATGGAGGGGACGGTTGTCCGGCCCGACGGCGACGGCCCGTTCCCGGCGGTGGTCCTCGTCGCAGGCAGCGGCCCTACTGACCGGGATTGGTGTTCGCCGCTGCTTCCCGGCACGAACGGTAGCGGGCGGCTCTTCGCGGAGTCGTTCGCCCGTGCCGGTATCGCATCTCTGCGCTATGACAAGCGGGTGACCGGCCCGCACGCGATGGAGAACGTCCGGAAGCTCATCGGAAAACTCAGCATGCAGTCGCATCTGGATGAGCTGGTCGCGGCCGTTCAGGTGCTCGCCGGGTTGGACTACATTGACTCCTCCAGGATTGCCGGGCTCGGCAACAGCGAGGGAGCCCTCCATGTGCTCCACTACGCCACCAGTGCCCAGGAAATTCCCTTCGTCGGGATCGTGCTCGCTGCCCCACCCGGACGCCCGATACAGGCTGTGCTGCTGTCCCAATTGACGCTTCAGTCCGCCCAGGTCCCTGGTGGGGCCGAGCTGATGCCCAAGGTCGAGGAAGCCGCTGCCCGTTACGCGGCTGGACAGCCGATGAATCCCGATCCTGGCTTGCCGGACAATGTGAAGATGGTGCTCGCGAGCTTCGAGGCTCCGGCGAATCTGCCGCTCGCCCGTGAGCTGTGGGCCGAGTCCACCTGCGACTCGCTCAGGAACGTGCAGATCCCCACCCTGGTATTGATCGGCGGGAGAGACGTGCAGATCGACGAACACGCCGACGGGGACCCTCTCCAGGAAACCGCCGCCGGGATGACGAACGTGACGTTCGCATTCCCGCCGCACGCGAATCACGTGTTCAAGGAAGATACCCGCAGCCCGGCCGAAGTGGCCGCGTTACCAGGGAACGGATACAACGAACCGGACACACATCTCGACCCCGAAAGCCTGGAAACGATCCTCGCCTGGCTGGGAGAGGTAATGAATTTAACGGTGTCTCCGCTCTGACGAGCCCCATGGGACGCGTCGTGGCAGGGATACTGCCCTGGCCGCCCTGCAATAAAAAAGGACCCTCGACTTCTCCTCCACAGGATGTCTGTGGTCGCATGTACCTTAGGCATTAGCCCTCAGCACGCACCGCTCAAGGACACGATGGACTACTACGCAATCAGTTCGCTGCGTGAAAACCACGCGGGATGGTCGTTGCTGCGCGCGCAGAATGCCCCGCTGGCAGTCTCCTTCTTCATCAAGGCCTTCACGGGGCCCAACCAGCGAGACATCGGCCGCCAGGAGCTCATCGACCACCTCGACGACGTCCTGTTCGGCCTGCGGGATGCGTTCGGCGAGGACAAGTTCCCCCGCCCGGCGTCGGAATACCTGGACGACTGGGCGGCCCCGGAACGTGCCTGGCTGCGCAAGTACTATGTGCCGGGCCAGGACGAGCCCCGCTATGATCTCACCGCCGCGGCGGAGGACGTGGTGCACTGGGTGGAAAGCCTGCGCGGCCGGGACTTCGTGGCCACCCAGTCGCGGCTGACCAGCATCTTTGCCGTCCTCAAGGCCCTGGTCCAGCAGTCCGAGACGGACCCGGAGGTGCGGCTGGCCGAGCTCCAGCGCCAGCGCGACGGGATCGACGCGGAGATGCAGCGGATCCGGGACGGCAACATCAGGGTCATGACCGCCCCGGAGGCCCTGGACCACTTCCAGCAGCTGACCTCCCTGGCTAAGGACCTGCTCTCCGACTTCCGGGAGGTTGAGCAGAACTTCCGGAAACTGGACCGCCAGGTCCGCGAACAGATCGCCACGTGGGACGGCAGCCAGGGCGAGCTCCTGGAAACCATCTTCGCCAACCAGCAGGACATCAGCAGTTCCCTGCAGGGCCGGACGTTCCAGGGCTTCTGGGACTACCTCATGTCCCCGCAGCTGCGCACCGAACTGAAAGACCTGCTGCAGCGGGCCACCCGCATCGAGGCGCTGTCGGGTGCCGAGAACCTGCACGCCGTCACCAACCTCCACCAGGACTGGCTGCCCGCCGTCGAACAGACCCAGTCCACGGTCCGCCAGCTGTCCCAGCAGATGCGCCGGCTCCTCGATGACAAGGTCTTCCTCGAGAACAAGCGGATCATGCGGCTGATCCGGGGCATCGAAACCGGTGCGCTGGGCACCCGGGACGCGCCGCCGTCGGGGGTCTTCATGGAGATCGCCGCACCGTCCGTGGACGTGGTGCTGCCCTTCGAGCGGCCCCTCTATGAGCCCAGCCGGAAGGTGATGGTGGACGACGACGTCGTCACCGCCGACGACACCGACGTGGACGCCGGCGCCCTGTTCAGCCAGTTCCATGTGGACACGGAACGGCTCAAATCCAGTATCGACGACGTCCTGGCCGGCACCGAACAGGCCACCCTCGCCGAGATCACCGATGCCCATCCGCTGCAGCAGGGCCTCGCCGAGATCGTGGCCTACTACCAGCTTGCCAGCGACTCCGAGTGGGCCAGCATCCACCCCGAAACAACACAACAGCTGTCCTGGTCCCTCCCGGACGGCAGCATCCGCGAAGCAACCATCGACCAGATCATCTTTGTGAGGCCCGCATGAACCCCGCCGAAACCACTGCCCCGCACCCGGCGGAAACCCGGACGCCCGAGGAACTTCCCGGCGTCGTCACCCGGCTGTTCCGCGGTGTGGTGTACGCCGAAGCGGACGAAAAGATCTGGCAGGCCCTGACCGCTCTGGAGTCCCAGGCCCGCGACTACGTGGCCGTGCTGGGGCTGGACCTGATCCTGGACGAATCGGAAGGCTACGCGTTCCTCAGGTCGCGGGAGGACCCGGACGGCACCCTCCCCCGGCTCATCCAGCGGCGCCGGCTGACCTTCGACGTCAGCCTCCTGCTGGCCCTGCTGCGCGGCCGCATGCTCGAGTTTGACACCAATAGCAGCGATCCACGCCTCATCATGACCGAGCAGGAGATCATGGACATGGTGGCCGTGTTCCTGCCCGAATCCAGCAACCAGGCCAGGATCCTGGACAAACTGGGCGCCAACATCAAGAAGGTCGTGGAGCTGGGCTTCCTCCGCCAACTCCGCGGACAGCCCGGGACGTACGAGGTCGCTAGGATCCTGAAGGCCTACGTGGATGCCCAGTGGCTGGAGGAGTTCGACGCGCGGCTGGCGGACTACCGGGCCACCCTGGACGGTTCCCCCGGCCCGGGCGCGGGCACCAGCCCGGAAGAACGTGCCTCGCAGGACATTCACGAACAGGACACCAACGACGGGGAGCTCTCATGACCGCCGATCTGCAGGACAGCCTCTTCAGCCTGGACGAACCCCTCGAGCAAACTACGGACGACGCCGGCACTCCCCCGGGTTACCGGCTGCACCGCCTGGAGCTACTCAACTGGGGCACCTTCCACCAGGGCGTCCGGACCTTCCGGCTGGACGGCGCCAACAGCCTGCTCACCGGCGACATCGGCTCCGGGAAGTCCACTGTGGTGGATGCAATCACCACCTTGCTGCTGCCGGCCAACAAGATCGAGTACAACAAGGCCGCCGGGGCGCAGAAGAAGGAACGCACCCTGATGTCCTATGTGCGGGGGTTCCACAAGAGCACCCGCAGCACCGGCGGCGAGTACTCCAAACCGGTCTCGCTCCGCGGCACGGGCAAGCTCACCGTCGTGCTGGCCGTGTTCCACAACGCAGTGCTGGGCAAGTCGGTCACGCTCGCCATCACCCTCTGGGCGGTGCAGGAGGCCGGCCAGCCCAACCGCTTCTACTCCCTGGCGGAAACGGACCAGTCCATTGCCGGAGCCTTCTCGAACTTCGGCCAGGACCCCGCCAAGCTGAAAAAGAAGCTGAAGGCCGCCGGCGTGGCCGTGCATGACACATTCGAGCCCTACGCGGCGGCGTTCAAACGGCAGTTCGGCATCAGCGGGAACCAGGCCATGGAGCTCTTCCACCGCACGGTCTCCATGAAGCAGGTGGAGAACATCACCCACTTTGTCCGCACCAACATGCTGGACGAGGACGATGTTGCCGCCCGCATCACGAACCTGATCCACCACTTCGACGACCTCAAGAAAGCCCACGGCGCCGTCCTGCGGGCCAAGGACCAGATCGCCCTGCTGGCCCCCATCCGGGAGGGAGCCGCCCGGCACGCCAAGCTCACGGTCGAGGACGAGCTGGCCAGGGCCCAGCGCGACCAGCTGCACCCATGGTTCACCAACCAGCGCCTCATCCTGAGCCTGGAACACGCAGCGGAACTGGAGAGCACCGGGGTCCGGCTGCGGGAGGACAGCGCCTCACTGACCGCCCGGATCTCCGCACTCCGGCACGAGATCCAGGCGGTGGCCGAGGACATCCGCACCAACGGCGGCGGCCGGCTGGCGGCCATCGACGCTGACGTCGCGCGGCTGGGCGCCGAAGCCGGCGTGCAGCGGACCCGCTACCAGAGCTATGCGGCTGCCGCGGCGGAGCTTGGCCTCAGCGCGCCGGAGGACCGGGTGCTGTTCGACGCCAACCGGGACCGGCTGGCCTCTGTCGAGTCCGGGCTGGCTGAGCAGCACACCGAGCTGCAGGAGCGCCGCACCGGGCTGACCGTCCAGCGCAAGGAGCTCACCGAGCGGTCCACATCGATCAAAGCCGAGCTGACCAGCCTCCAGTCCCGGCGCAACCTGCTGCCGCTGCGGCAGCTGGAGATCCGGCGTCGGCTGTGTGAGGGAACCGGCGTGGAGGAGAAGGCGCTCCCCTTCGCCGGGGAGCTGCTGCGCGTCCGCGAGGGCGAGGCCGCCTGGGAAGGCGCGGCGGAACGGACACTGCATGGCTTCGCGCTGTCCCTGCTGGTTCCGTCGGAACACTACGCGGCGGTCAGCAGCTGGGTGGACGCGAACAATCTCCGCGGCCGGCTGGTCTATCTGAAGGTCGGCGACGCGCACTCCCCCAGGGCCGCTGAGCCCGGGACGCTGGCCGCCAAGATCGCGATCAAACAGGGCACGCCGTTCCGCGATTTTCTGCAGGATGAGCTCGTCAGCCGGTTCGACTACGTGTGCTGCGAGTCGCTGGAGGACTTCCGCCGCTTCCCCAAGGCGCTCACCGCCAACGGCCAGCTCAAGGGTGGCCGCGGCAGGCATGAGAAGGATGACCGGAACGAGCTGACGGACCGGCGGAACTACGTGCTGGGCTGGGACAACCAGGACAAGATCAACCGGTTCCTCGCCGAGCTCGACGAGGTCACAGGCCAGCTCCAGGTGGCGGAGACGCAGCTGGCGAAGATCGACGGGCAGCTCGGTGACATCGGTCGCCGGAACCAGCAGCTGGGCACCGTCCGTTCGGTGTCCGATTTCGGCGAGATCAGCTGGGAGCGCACGGCCCGGCGGATCCAGGAGCTCAAGGAGGAGCGCCGGGCGCTGGAATCCGCCAGTGACATCCTGCAGGAGTTGGCGGCCCGGGAAGCCGCCCTGAACGCCGACCTCGACCGGCGGGTCAGCAAGGCGGACAAGATCCGCGAGCGGCTCGGCGCCAACAACAAAGACGCCGAGAACCTGGCGGAGACGATCGAGGAGTGCCGGGCGCTGCTGCAGGAGCAGCCGCTGACGGACGACGCCGGTCTGCTGGCGTCCGTCGCCGGCCTCGCTGCGGCGGCGCCCGGGCAGAAGGTCCTCACCTACAAGAACACGGTGGCGGTGGAGAGCCTGGTGCGGTCCGAGCTGACCAAATCCATTGATGCCCTGTCCAAGCGGCTGGCGACGGCGGAGGCCGCCACGGTACGGCTGATGGCCGACTTCCGCAACAGGTACCCGAACGAGACCACCGAAATCGACGCCTCCCTGGACGCCGCCGGTGACTACGAACGGCTGCTGGACCAGCTGGAGAAGAACGATCTACCCAAGTTCGAGGCGCATTTCAAGGAGTCCCTGAACCAGAACACCATCCACGAGGTGGTGGCGTTCAACGCGTTCCTGGACAGCCGCCGGCAGGACATCGTGAACCGGATCACCGAGATCAACCTGTCCCTGGCCACCATCGAGTACAACCGCGGCCGGCATATCCAGCTGGAACACCAGAACAGCAGCGACCAGGACATCCGCCAGTTCATGGCGGACCTCCGCGCCTGCTCGGAGGGCACCATCGGGGACGACGAGCAGTACTCCGAGCAGAAATACCTGCAGGTGGAAAGCCTGATTGAGCGGTTCCGCGGCAGGGAAGGGCTCACAACCCTGGACGAACGGTGGACCGCGAAGGTCACGGACGTGCGGAACTGGTTCACATTTTCGGCCTCGGAGAAGTGGACAGAGACCGGCGAGGAGTTTGAGCACTTCACCGATTCCGGCGGCAAATCCGGCGGGCAGAAGGAGAAGCTGGCCTACACCATCCTGGCCGCCGCGCTGGCCTTCCAGTTCGGGCTCGGGTCCGGGCAGGGAAGCACCGGCGGCAGCGGCCGGAACGCCGGCAAGGGCCGCAGTTTCCGGTTCGTGGTGATCGACGAGGCCTTCGGCCGCGGTTCGGACGAGTCCGCGCGCTACGGCCTGGAACTGTTCCAGCGGATGAAGCTCCAACTGCTGATCGTCACTCCCCTGCAGAAGATCCATGTGATCGAACCGTTTGTGGCCCACGTCGGCTTCGTGGCCAACACCAACGGCAACGATTCCCAGCTGCGGAACATGACCATCCAGGAGTACCGGGACGAGCGGGACCGCCGTGCCTAAGGGGCGTCCCGAGGGCCCCGAACCGGGCTTGCGAGGTTCGGGAAGGGGCCTCCGCGCCGAGTCGTTACCCGTGCGGGCCCAGGGCTGGACCACCCTGACGATGCTCCGCGCCCAGTCGCAGAAGGCCTGGGACAGCGGGGCGTTGCTGCGCGAAATGCTGGAACCCGGCGGCGTGTATCCGCGCCGCCGTCCGCTGAAACGCCCGACGGCGGCCACCCTCCGTAACGACTACGCTGCGGCCCGGGCGTGGGCCAGTGAGCTGTTTGCTGCCGCCGGGCCGTTCAGCCTGGAGACCGCGGAGGTGGGCCGCACCACCGTTGGGTCCAACCACCTGCCTGCCGCGGCGGTGTTTGCCTCTGCTGATGATGAGATTGCGTTTATTGGTAAGTCGAAGGAGGCTTCCCGGTTCCGTGGGCTCGTCGCAGAGTTGGTAGACCTGGATCCGGCCTTCCGTTCGTGGGCGCTGCGGTGGCCGCGGCGGCTCCTGGAACTCGGCGGCGACGCGCTGACCGCCGCCCGGGTGGCCCTCTGGCTGCGCGACAACCATGAGCCGGGCATTTATGTACGGCAACTCAGCCTGGCCGGGGTCGACACGAAGTTCATCGAGAACCACAGAAAAGTCGTCGAGCAGATGGCCGCGGAGCTGCAGGCCTCCGGGCCAGCTCCCGGTGACGCTGCCGACGACGACGCCGTTCCGGAGGTGCCCGCGGAGCCGGGGTCCCTGCTCGGCGGGACAACGGCCCGGACTGCGGCGGCACGCTTCGCGGCCCGGCACGGCTTTCTCCACCCACCCGAGCTCGTCCGGTTCCGGGCACTGGACCCCGCAATACCGCTGCTGGGCCGGGCACGGGACCTGACGGTCACTGCGGAGGCGTTCAGCACCCTGAACCTGCCCGTCCAAAGGGTGATCATCACCGAGAATCTGGTGAACTTCCTGGCCCTGCCCGAGGCGCCAGGCAGACTGGCCATTTACGGCGGCGGATACGGATTCTCGTCACTTCGGGAGGCCGGCTGGCTGCGCGACTGCGAGGTCAGCTACTGGGGTGACCTGGACACGCACGGCTTCCGGATCCTCGACCAGCTCCGGGCCGTGCACCCGCACGTGGTCAGCGTGCTAATGGACGAAGGAACGCTGCTGGCGCACCGCGATGCGTGGGGCACCGAGCCGGCTCCGTCCCGGGCCGCGCTCGGCCGGCTCACGGCAAAGGAGGCGGCGCTCTATGACGCGTTGGGCAAAGACTCCTTCGGCACATCCGTCAGGCTGGAACAGGAGCTCATCCGCTGGGACTGGGCGCTCACGTTTCTTGACCCGTGAGGTTTTCTTGCCCTGAGAGCGGTTGGCGCACCCCGCCGGGCCAGTCAGTTGAGGGCGTAGTCCACGAGTGAGGCGTCGATGCTCTCCGGGGCGAAGACCTTCCTGACCACCAGCCGGGTGAGACCGTCAATGGCCGCGTGATCGCCCGCCGCGCCCGCGAGAACCTCAAGACCCTTCACCGAATCCATATTGCGTGTTTCGCGCATGGCTCTTGCGCTAAACGCGCAATCGTCTTATGATTTCGATCATGCCCGAAGCCCGGGCGGCTCCCCCTCCCCCGACAACAATGAGGTTGCTGCATGTCTGTCCCAATTAAGGCCACCATGGAGAAAGTCCCTGGCGGCATGATGTTGATTCCCCTGCTTATCGGCGCCCTCCTGGGCACGTTTGCGCCGGATTCCGCCAAATTCTTCGGCTCGTTCACGGGTGCGCTCTTCACCGGCGGCACCACCATCCTCGCCGTGTTCTACGTGTGCATGGGTGCCAGCATCGATATCAAGGCCACCCCTTACATCCTCAAAAAGGGCGGCGTCCTGTTCGGCAGCAAGGTCCTGTTCGCGATCATCATCGGCGTCGTGGCCGGCAGGTTCCTGGGTGAGCTTCCCATCAGCGGCGGACTCCTCACGGGCTTGTCGGTCCTGGCGATCCTGGCTGCCCTCAATGACACCAACGGCGGAATGTACATGGCCCTCATGGGCCAGTACGGCAAGCCCAAGGACGTTGCAGCCTACTCGGTGATGACGCTGGAATCGGGCCCTTTCTTGACGATGGTCACCCTGGGCGTCGCCGGGCTGTCGGCTTTCCCCTGGCAGGCCCTGGTGGGTGCCATCATCCCCCTGCTCCTCGGAGCCATTCTGGGCGCCCTGGACCCCGCGATGCGCAAGTTCCTCTCCTCTGCGGCTCCGGTCCTGATTCCGTTCTTCGCCCTCGCCCTTGGCTTCGGCCTCAACCTCGGACAGGTGCTCAATGCCGGACTGCTGGGAGTTGGTCTTGGCCTGTTCGTGCTGATCGCCGGCGGCACTGTGCTGTTCTTCGCAGACAAGGCAACCGGAGGCTCCGGCATCGCCGGGCTGGCGGCCGCCACAACCGCAGGCAACGCCGCCACCGTGCCGATGCTGGTAGCGGCAGCCAACCCCGCCTATCTGCCCGCGGCCGGACCCGCCACCGTACTGGTTGCCGCTTCCGTAGTGGTTACCGCCATCGGCTGCCCTCTGATGGTTGCTTGGTACGCCAAGCGCCTGAAGGCCAAGGAGGTCGCGGCATCACCCGAGCTCTCGCACGCCGTATGAACACCCACGCCGCCACGCGCTGGGCGATCATCGCCGACGACCTGACGGGAGCTGCAGATGCGGCCGCCGCCTACGGCCCCACCCACAGCAGTTCCGTCATCCTCGACGTCGACTGCGACTGGCCCGACGCCGAGATCCTTTCCATCAATACGGAGAGCCGCTACCTGCCCGTGGAGGAAGCCGCCTCGGCCGTCACGTCCGCCGTCGGACGCTCCTTGGAGCAGCGCCGCCGGATCTTCAAGAAGATTGACTCGCTGCTCCGGGGCAACGTGGGTGTGGAAGTCGCGGCAAGCTTGGCGAGGCTCAGCCAGGGCCGCGACAAGGGTCTGGCCATTGTGGCTCCGGCTTTTCCCGCCACGGGAAGGACCACCCGGGGCGGCGTCGTCCACGTCAACGGCGATCAGAACGTTGACGGAAACTTCGGCGGCGACGTCGCCCGCGCACTTGCCGCCGGCAGTCTCTCCGTCCACGTCGTTGCCGGAGATTCCGCGCGCACGCCGGAGGAGCTGGCGTCGCACCTGCGGGACGTGCAGGAGCGCGGAATTGACGCCGTCGTATTGGACGCAGGCAGCGATCATGACCTCAAGTGCATCGCTGCCACCGCGGAGCTGCTGGACTTCCCGGCGCTCCTGGTGGGCTCGGGAGGGCTGGCGGGACACATCGCCGCCGGCGGTGAAGGAACCCGGGCCCGCGACGCACAGGTGCCACGGGTCAGCCGGACGTTGACCGTGATTGGCAGCTACTCCGGCCTCGCGCGGCAGCAAACCGATGCCCTGGTCGAGGCCGGCGCTGAACACATCACGCTGGACCACGCCACCCTGGACGATTCAGCGGTCCCGCGGCGCGTCGCCCAGGCGATGGCCCGGACGGACGTGGTGCTGACGCCGGACCCGATGGGCATCGTCGATAAGTCGCAGGCCCTCGTCGTGGCAGCGGCTCTGGCGCGAGCCACGGCTGCGGGCATCGGGCACTGTGATGCCCTCGTCCTCACGGGCGGGGAGACGGCGACGGCGGTCCTGAAGGCCCTCGGCGTCGGCAACTTCACCGTCCTGGGCGAAATTGAACCCGGCGTCGTCATGAGCGTGCTGCCCGAGCCCCTCCCATTGCTGGTCACGAAGGCCGGCGCCTTCGGGGACGCCGGAACACTGGCCCGAACCAAACAATTTCTCACTGGCACAACGACTGAAATGAGTATCAAATAATGGGACGCCCGATTGTTGCGATCACCATGGGCGATGCAGCTGGCATTGGCCCGGAAATCATCGTCAAAGCCCTGGCTAACGCGGAACTCCGGTCAAAAGCCCGCATGCTCGTCATCGGGGACCTTCGCCGTCTGCAGCTCGCCGCCGACATCGTCTCCAGCCCGCTGAACCTGCGTAAGGTTTCGGAACCGTCCGAGGCCCTGTTCGACGAGGGCACCATCGACGTACTCGACATCGACTGCATCCCGGTGGATCTCGCCTGGGGTGAACTTTCCGCCGCGGCCGGGCATGGTTCGTACCTGTTCATTGAGAAGGCCGTTGCCCTGGCAATGGACCGCCAGGTGGATGCCATCTGCACGGGGCCTCTGAACAAAGCCGCCCTGCACGCAGCCGGACACAAGTACCCCGGCCACACCGAACTCCTCGCCGAACTGACCGGCACCGAGGAAGTCTCCATGATGCTGACCGCCCCGAAGATGCGGGTCATCCACGTCACCACCCACATCGGCCTTATCGATGCGATCGCCAAGATCAACGGTGACCTGGTCTACCGGACCATCAAACGCGGCTACGAACTGCTGCGCGCCTCGGGGATCGAAAACCCGCGGATCGCCGTGTGCGCCATCAACCCCCACGCAGGCGAAAACGGACTGTTCGGCTATGGCGAAGAGGCGGAGAAGATCCAACCGGGCATCGAGAAGGCCCAGGCTGAGGGTATCGACGCCTTCGGCCCGCTCCCGGCCGACACCCTGTTCTTCCTTGCTGGCCGTGGCGACTTCGACCTGGTGGTGGCCCAGTACCACGACCAAGGCCACGGCCCGGTCAAGGTCCTCGGCCTGGAGAACGGTGTGAACATCACCGTCGGCCTCCCCGTGGTACGCACCTCCGTTGACCACGGCACGGCCTTCGACATCGCGGGCAATAACATCGCGGACCACGAATCGCTTCTGGAAGCATTGCGGCAGGCAGTGGACTTGGCGCCGACGCGCGACGAAGCTTCATAGGGAAAGCGGCAATCTTCGCCAACGGCCGGTCAGCGCGAAAGAGCTGGCCGGCCGTTGCCATAACATGGTTAGCACTGCCACGGGAAGGAGACCGGGAATGCTGAGCGCAAAGGCGCGGCGCGAGGAGATCTACCACCTCGCCGTCACCACCGGCCTGGCCTCCGTGGAGGAACTCTCCGCCCGGTTCGAGGTCACGGCCTCCACCATCCGCCGCGACCTGGCGCTGCTGGACGGACAGGGCCGGCTGGCCCGTACCTACGGCGGTGCCATGGCCCTGGGCGCGCACCCGGAGGCGTCGCTGCGGCAGCGCACCGGGGAGGCGTTTGAGCAGAAGCAGGCTATCGCCCGCTGGGCGGCGTCCGTGATCCGTCCCGGGGAAAACATCCTGCTCGACGCCGGCTCCACCGCGGGCGCTCTGGCCCGCGAGCTGAGGAGCTTCGACAAGCTGTCGGTGACGACGCCTGGCATCAACACCATGCAGGAACTCGCCGACTCCGAGGGCATCGAGGTGGACTGCCTCGGCGGCCGGCTGCGCACCGTGAGCCAGAGCTTCGTAGGCCCGCTGACCGAGGCGACGCTGGAGCGGATGAGCTTTGACCGCGTGTTCCTGGGGGCCGACGCCGTCACCGCGGAGGACGGCATCTGCGAGGCCGACCACGCGCAGACCCGGCTCAAGGAGCTCATGGCCCGGCGCGGCAACAACGTCTACGTGCTGGCGGACTCCTCCAAGCTGGGCCTGCGCCCGTTCCACGCCTGGGCCCGGCTGGCTCTGCCATGGACCCTGGTGACGGACGACGACGCCGACCCGGCCCAGGTGCAGAAGTTCCGGGACGCGGGGGTCCGGGTAGAGGTGGCAACAGTCAGCGTGTGAGCCGCAGCGCCTCTGCGACGCCGCTGCCACACCCGCCGTCGTCGGGGCGGTAGGACTACGGCTGCAGTCCTAGGAGCGGTTGTCTTCGTGCGCAGCCACGGACTCGGCGATCTGCTTGATCGCTGCGAGGGTCTTCGGGATGCCGTCCAGCGCCTGCTGGGTGCGGTCGGCGATTTGGGCGTCTGCCTTATCGCCGAATTTCTCGCCGAACATGGCGATCCCCTCCGGCAGGAATTCCCACGACTCGCTCAGGAGGGTTCCGCCGTCGTCCGGGGTGAGGGTGAAGCCCCAGCGGACATACTTGCCGCCCACCACCCAGGCGAACTCGCGGCCGCGCTCGGCTGCCTCCACCTGCGAGCGGGTCTCCCAGGACCGCGTTGGGAGCTCGTTATGGCCGGTGAACCAGGCGCCGACGTGGCCGGCGCTGTCCTCGTCGTCCCACCAACATGACTTACAAACGGGGCTCCACTCACCGGTGCGGGTGATATCCGAGACAAGGTCATAAAGCGTCTCGGCTGATGCGTTGACCGTGACCGAGTCCTGATACTGGCGGATGCTGCTCTGATTCATGGATCCATCCTTACAGACTGTTCCCTCTTCCGGGCGGCGGTCGGTTCGCGAGCGTCCTAGCGGCGGCCTGTACCGCGCGGGGTGGCAGGCATATCCTGCAGGAAAGCCCACTCGTGGCCCGCAGCGTCCCGGAGGTACACCATGGAAATGCCCAAAGCGTCCGACGCCGACAAGGACCGCTTCCGTGCGGTGGTGCCGGAGACTCCCGAGGTGGTCATCAAGCCGATGTTCGGGAACCTCGGGGCGTTCGTGAACGGCAACATGTTTGCTGGCTTGTTCGGCCCCACCATCGGCGTGAAGCTGTCCGAGGCGGACAAGGCGATGCTCGAAAGCACCGAGCGGACCGTTCCGTTCGGGCCGGCCGAGCGCCCCATGGGCGGCTACACCGGACTGCCGGAAATCTGGAACGGCGAGGGCGACCAGGCTCGGGCCAGAGCCTGGGTGGAGAAGGCGTTCGAGCACGTGGCCGGGCTGCCGCCGAAGGCGCCCAAGGCTGCGAAGTCTCCGAAGGCCGCGAAGAAGTAGCCATGCCCTGCCCCGGCGCAGGACCAGTCCACGAGGTCGACACCCTGGTGATCGGTGGGGGGCAGGCCGGCCTGGCGACCAGCTACTGGCTGAGCCGGCACGGCGTCGAACATCAGCTGCTGGAGCAACGGGATGCACTCGGCGGCGCCTGGCAAGACCGCTGGGATTCGTTCCACCTGAACACCCCGAACTTTGCGTTCCTGCTGCCGGAGCTGAGCTACGACGGTCCCGAGACGGACGCCTTCCTCCCCCGCGACGAGGTGATCGGGCTCTTCCGTGACTACGCCGCGCGGATCAAGGCGCCGGTCCGGCTCGGCACGGAGGTGACCCGGGTCGGCGTCGTCGACGGCTGCTTCACGGTGGAGACGAACCTGGGCCGCTGGCTCGCACGGAACGTCGTCCTCGCGAACGGCGCTTTCCAGCGCCCGCGGATTCCGGCGTCGGCCGCCAACCTCCCCCAGCGCATCCGCCAGCTGCACAGCCACGACTACCGCAACGCACAGCAGCTTCCCGACGGCGCCGTGCTGGTGGTGGGCACCGGGCAGTCCGGCGGGCAGATCACGGAGGACCTGCTCGACGCCGGCCGGGAGGTCCACCTGGCCGTCTCGAGCTGCCCCGAGGCTCCGCGGCGGTACCGCGGCCAGGACGTCTTCTACTGGATCCTGCAGCTCAACCTGCACGGCCCCGAATTCGGGATCAACGGCCTCCAGGCCGACCAGCTGCCCTCACCGGCCGCGCGCTTCATGTGCAACCCGCTGATCTCCGGCAACGGCGGCGGCCACAGCATCCACCTGCGGGACCTCGGCCGGCGGGGCGTCCGCCTGCACGGCCGATTTGAGGGAACGGACGACGGCGCCCTCGTCTTCAGCGATGACCTCCCCGCACGCCTCGCCCTGGCGGAAGCTGGATTCGGGGCGCGGCTGGGGCGGATGGCCGACGCCTACATCGCCGCGGCAGGCCTCGACTCCCCTCCCGCAGAGCCCATGCCGGCGGACGACTGGCTGCCCGCAGAATCGGGGGCGCGGCTCAATCTTGATGCCGAAGATGTCACTTCGGTCATCTGGTGCACCGGCTACGGCCTGGACTTCAGCTTCCTCGACCTCCCGGTGCTCGACGAGTGGAACTACCCGCGGCACAGCCGCGGCGTCACCGAGGAAGCGGGCCTCTACGCCGTGGGCCTCCCCTGGCTCACGAAGCACCTGTCGGCCACGCTGTCCGTGGTCGGCGACGACGCGAAGTTCGTGGCGGAGCACATCGCCGGGCGGTGAGCGGGCTGCATCCTGGCCAGCTACCGGCAGGCCTTCGGGCGGAAAGGCCCCGGCCAGTCCTTGAGCCGGATCCGTTTGAGGTCTTGGATGGTGCCCAGCGTGCCCCACTCGTCCAGGCCCAGCCGGGACAGCGGCTCCAACAGATCAATCCGAGGGTGGCTGCCGTCCAGAACCGTGTCACTCACGGCCGCGTGCGTCACTTCACCGAAAACCAGGACCGAGTCCCCCATCGGAAGTAACGAGTGGAGTCGGCATTCGAGTACCGCGAGCGATTCCTTGACCCGCGGCGCAGCCACGGTGAGGCTCGGCTCCCGGGTGAGGCCGGCGGCGTCAAACTCACTGACGTCGGGCGGAAAATTGGTGCCGGTGGCGTTGACCTCCTGTAGCAGCGCGGCCGGCGCGAGGTTCACCACGAATTCTCCGGTCTCGGTGATGTTGCGGAGCGAATCCTTCTCCCCCACGGAGGTGAACTGCACGATCGGCGGATTCGTGGACGCCACGGTGAAGAACGAGTGCGGGGCCAGGTTGTCGACGCCCTCCGGCGAGACGCTCGATACCCAGGCGATGGGCCGGGGCACCACCACTGCGGTGAGCAACCGGTAGAAATCACGGGCGGACGTGGTTGCGGGATCGAAATCAGTGCGCATACTGCCAGACTAACGGTCAGGGACATATGGGAAAGGAAGCAGGATATGACGATCCAGCCATACCGTTCACCGTCAACCGGGTGCGAGGTACGCGCCGTGCTCTTCGACACGTTCGGCACGGTGGTGGACTGGCGCACCGGCGTCGCCCGGCAGGCGGCCGCCTTCGCCGTAACACATGGGCAGGACCTCGACGCCGAGGCGTTCGCCGATGACTGGCGCGCGCTCTACCAGCCGGCAATGGAGGCCACCGCTCCGGATCCCGCGAATTCACCACCCTGGACACACTCCACCGCGAAAACCTGGACCCGGTGCTCCGCCGCCACGGCTTCGATCCGGACCGGCTGGACGCAAGAACCCTGGAGGAGCTGAACAGATCCTGGCACCGCCTGCCCCCATGGCCGGACAGCCTGGAAGGTCTGGCCGCCGTCCGCCGCGGCTACATCGTGGCCCCCTCTCCAATGGCAACACCCCCTGTTACTCGACATGGCCAGAAACGCCGGCCTTCCGTGGGACGTGATCATCGGCTCGGACATGACACGCACGTACAAGCCGCTGCACGCGGCCTACCTTCGGACTGCGGGGTTCCTCGACCTCAGTCCCGGTGAAGTGATGCTCGGGGCTGCCCACAACAACGACCTGCATGCTGCCCGGAAGGCCGGGCTGGCGACGGCGTTCATCCCCCGCCCCACCGAATACGGCCCGGGCCAGGTTGCGGATCTGACGCCGGAGAGCGATTGGGACCTCTCGGCATCGAGCATCACCGAACTGGCCCACGGGCCACCGCAGGTTGGGCGCCGCGGTGGTCATGGTGCCCAGGTCGTTGAGTCTGAGGATGTCCTCGGCCTTCTGAAGGTCTTCGATACCGGCGCGGCGAGCGGTGTTCACTTGGCCTCCGGTGCCATTGACGTTGCGCCGGGCCTGTTCAGCGAAGAAGCCGGAATCAGCAAGCCCTAAGCTGGGTCCCATGACCACTGCCCCGGTGAAGGGCAACCCTCTCGGCTCCCGCGTCTCACAAGCGGTGCAGACCCTCACGCCGGGGTACTTCGCCCTCACTATGGCCAGCGGGATCATCTCGGTGGGTCTTGAGCTCGAAGGCTTCGACGCACTCTCAGCCGCACTCCTGGTGGTCTGCGCGGTCTCCTACGCCGTGATCCTGGTTCTCAACCTGGTGCGGCTGGCCAGGTTCCGCGCCGACATATGCCGCTACTTCCTGGACCCCGGCCGGGCGTTCGGATTCTTCACCTTCATCGCCGGAACGAATGTGCTCGGCGTGCGCCTGGGGATGGCGGGGTGGCCGGGTACGACGGCGGCGCTTTTGGCCGTCGCGGTGCTCGCTTGGGTGGTGCTTGGCTACGTTGTGCCGTGGACCGCCGTGCTGGGCCGGGACGAGCGCCCCGTGCTGAAGGACGCCAACGGGAGCTGGTTCATCTGGTGCGTGGCCGGCCAGTCCGTGGCGGTCGCGGCGGCGTCGCTGGAACCCCTCGCCGGGCCGGACCTGCGTGCGGCGCTGGCGCTGGTCGCCGTCGTCGCCTCGTCGGTGGGGCTCATCCTGTACGCCGCGGTGGGGATCTTCGTCTCCCTGCGGCTCATGACCTACCCCATCCGGGCCGAGGACCTGAGCCCGCCGTACTTCGTGGCCATGGGCGCCATGGCGATCAGCGTCCTCGCCGGCGCGCGGATCGTCGAAATGGCCGGCGCGCCCATGGTGGATGCGACGCGGGGGCTCGTGCCCGGTTCCTCCGTCGTTTTCTGGGCCTTCGCCTCGTGGCTCTTTCCAGTCCTCCTCGCAGCCGGATGGTAGAGGCACGTGATCCACCGCGTGCCCCTGTCCTACGAACCCGGCCTCTGGAGCGTCATCTTCCCCTTGGGCATGTACGCCGTGGCCGGGATTTACCTGGGGCGCGCCGACCATCTTCCCCTTGTGGCGGTGATTGGCCGCACGGAGCTGTGGCTGGCTGTCGCCGCCTTCCTCGCCACCCTCGCCGCGATGCTGTGGCATCTGTGGGTCACGCTGGTGCGGGTGGGCCGGTGACCCCCACTCTTTGGTCCTGCGCCTGGGGATGCACCAGCACCTTCACGGCCGTGTCCTTGTGGTTAATGAGGGTGTCGAAGCCCTGCTCCACGAGGTCATCCAGGCCGATTCTGCCGGTAATGAACGGCTTGAGGTCCACCTTGCCCTCCTGCACCATCTTGATGACCGCGGCATGGTCCCGGACGTAGGCGATGGTGCAGCAGAGGTCGATCTCCTTGAGCACCAGCTTCTGCATGTCCACGGTGGCGGGCGCGCCCCAGATGGACACGTTGACCACCACTCCCCCGGGCCAAGCCCGCTCATCTTCCCACCGGGGGCGCCGGCTGAGATGGGGACCACAGGCCCTGCACTATTAAGGGCGGCCCGGGCGGTTCGGTCAAGGTCAGGGCATTTTGCTGACCGCGGGGCGGTACTATCTGATCCATTGGCAGCGCAGCTTCGCGGCCGGCTGGAGCTCATTTGGGGGAATGGACCGATGGTGGAACTAAAGCGCATCTACTGGAGCCGGCAGGCTCTGCGTCTGGCTTACTCGGCTGTGATTGTGTGGTTAGCCGTCTCGGTTGTCCTGGCGCTGATGCCGATTGGGAAAGTCGACGCAGCGCACAGCCTGTCAAGCGTCACCGCGGTCTTTCGCGGCCTTGTTAACAGCGTTCTGGCTGCGGTTGCTCTCCCGGGGCTGTTCCTCGTCGTCCTGATAATCGTCGCGGCCGTCAGCAACGCCCGGGACCTCCGGCGCCGGGATCCGGTCCGGCGCTTCACGCGCCAGCAGCGCCGCGAGGGCATGGCTCGGGCTGGTGGCCAGTGCGAGATGGAGGCCGGATTCGGGCGTCGGTGCTCCAGGCCCGCTGAGCATGGTGACCATTTCTTCCCGTGGTCCAAGGGCGGATCCACCAGCGTGCAAAATTTCGTCGCCGCCTGCGCGCGGTGCAACCGAGCCAAGAGTGCCAAGATTCCCTCACCCGGCCAGCAGGAAAGGCTCGAACGACGCCGACGGGACTATGTCATGGCCGGAAGCGCCGTCAGTGTCGGCGAACGGCATCCGCTCCCCTAACGCGCGAGCCGCGGCGGATAGCATTCCAGTGCACTCCCCCCTGAACGTAGCGCGGGATGGTCGCTGTTGCGCGCGCAGAACTCCTTGGTTGCGCAAATACTACGTACCCGGCCAGGACGAGCCCCGCTACGATCTCGCCGCCGCCGCGGAGGAAGTGGTGCACTGAGTGGAGAGACTGCGCGGCCGCGACTTCGTGGGCAACGGCTACCGGAACCCTGGCCAGCTGCCCGACGGTGCCGTGCTGATCGTTGGCACCGGCCAGTCCGGCGGCCAGATCGCCGAGGAACTCCTCGCCGTCGGCCGCGAAATCCACCTGGCGGTGTCCACGTGCCGGAAGCACCGCGCCGGTACCGCGGCCAGGACCTCCTCTATTGGATGATGCAGCTTGCCCAATTCGGCCCCGACTACGGACTGAACGGCCTCACCGTGGGGCAGCTGCCCTCCCCCGCGGCGAGGTTCGCCTGCAATCCGCTGGTGTCCGGCGCCGACGGCGGCCACGACATCCACCTGCGGGACTTCGGCCGCCGAGGCGTCCGGCTTCACGGCCATTTGGAAGCAGCCGACGACGGCGACCTCGTCTTCAGTGATGACCTTCCGGAACGTCTGGGCCTGGTGGAGGCGGCGTTCTACCAGCGGATGAAGCCGATGTTCGACAGCTATATTGCCGCCACCGGCATGTCGGCACCGGAGCCGGAGCCGCCGCGCAAGGACGATTGGCTTCCTTCGGAGCCGGCGCGGCTGAACCTCGAAGCCGCCAACGTCACCTCGGTGCTGTGGGCCACGGGCTACCGGCTGGACTTCAGCTTCCTGGACATCCCGGTGCTGGATGAATGGAACTACCCCCGGCACCGCCGCGGCGTCACCGAACACCCGGGCTTGTACGCCGTCGGGTTGCCGTGGCTGACCGGGCACGGCTCGTCCATCGTGGCGGGCGTGGGCCGCGACGCCGACTACATTGCGCAGCACATCGCCGGGAACAAGGCGCAGAACATCGCCGCCCGGTGACGGCGACGTTCAAGAGGAGTGGCGACCCCGCGGAATCGGTGACCCCAAGCGGATGTTCTCGTGGGGGGAGCAACCGTCATAGGTATTTCGACAAGACCCCCGCCAGCCTGTCTCCCGTAGTCACTAGCCACTCGACGAGTTCTTGCGACTGAGCCTCGTCCTGGAAATCGCCAGTGCGGCTAATAACGAGTTTGGATGCCTTGCGGTCCGGCTTGTCGTCCCACTCGAGGGCGAAACCGAGGTCTGCTTCGATGGGGTCGCGCTGGGACAACAACCTCTGGTAGAGGTCTTTGTCATGGTTGATCCAAAAAATCGTTGTGACGAGCTTCTTCTGCGAGTTGGCCTGAAGGGAGACCACGGCACGCGAGTCTCCGATGCCGGCGTCGTACCAATTCAGCGGGGCGGGCTTGCGCCAGGTACTGATATGGGTCGAATTCGCCAAGCCGTAGTCTCGTACCCGCTCGAAGAACGCGAGCTGGGCGTCTCTTACTGACGTTCGGATTCCGCTCCCAATGTCACCCTTGGGCTCCTTGCGGCGTGCGGCGATAGCGTCGTTGTCGACGTCCAGGCCGGCGGCTTCCGCGAGTTCTTCTGCACCAATGAACTGACGTTGTTGACTCAGGACAGTACGATCTGTTCCATTGGCATCGCAGCGGCGCTGCCGGCTGGAGCTCATTTGGGGAATGGACCGATGATGGAACTGAAACGCATTTACTGGAGCCGGCAGGCTCTGCGTCTCGCGTACTCGGCTTTGATCGTGTCGTTAGCCGTCTCGGTTGTCTTGGCGCTGATGCCTAAGGTGAATGTCGGCGCGGGGAACAGCAAATCAACGGTCACCGAGGTCTTTCGCAGCCTTGTCGACAGCGTTCTGGCTGCGGTGGCTATCCCGGGCCTGTTGATCGTTGCTCTGTTCATTGTTGCAGTGGTTGTCCACGGCCGCGATGTGCGGCGGAGGGACCCGGTCCGGCGCTTCAGCCGCCAGCAACGGAGGGAGGGCATGGCGCGGGCCGGCGGCCAGTGCGAGATGGAGGCTGGACTCAGGCGTCGGTGCTCGCGGCCTGCTGAGCATGGGGACCACTTCTATCAGTGGTCCAAGGGCGGATCCACCAACCTGCAGAACTTCGTCGCCGCCTGTGCCCGGTGCAACCGGACGAAGGGCGCGAGGATCCCCTCGCCCGGTCAGCAGGCACGGATCGAACGACGACGGCGGGAGTACGCTGCAACGGTGGACTCCGTCGGCCTCGGGGAGCGGCGACGGCTAGTCTGAACGGCACGCTTACGGCGCTTCACCGCCCATCGCGACTGTCCAGCAAAGCTTGTCTGCGTCGAAGATTGCCGTCGCGCCGTTCGAAGCAGGGTGTCGCCACCTTCGGACTTAGCTGAGGCACCCGAGCTGCCTTTGTTAACCCAATCCGGGGATTAGTAGCAACTAACCGGCAAGTTCGAAAAAGAGTGGACCGTCAGCGGGATGGGGATCTGACAGCAACTCGCCAGTCATATATCAATTGCCCAGACGTCCAATATGAGCCGCGCTGTATGCTTTCCCGCTCCGGTGCAATACTCTAATTTCACATCTAATTCCTGGGGGGAAATCATGGTCTCAATTCGACGGGCGCGGCGTGTTGCCGGCGCCTTTACCTTTGTATTCGCGCTTGCGCTGACAGCCTGCGGCGCGCCGGCTGCGCCTCTCGCTGCAGCGTCACCCTCTGCGGTGGCGCTAACGACAGGCAGTCCCACCACCGCCACCAGTTCTGCAGTGCCTGCCACTCCGACCCCTTCACCCTCAGTTCCGTCCGCGGCACCGGTCATGGCGGCGCCCGTCCCCGCACCGCCCGCCCCACCAGTTCCCGCGCCTGCAGCGGTCCCGGCTCCACCTATTCCCGCACCTGCACCGGTCCCGGCTCCACCTATTCCCGCACCTGCACCGGCCGCCGTCGCGGCGCAGGCGCCCGCTTCCAATGTGGTCGCCGGAGTGATCGTGCCCGGCGCATTCTGTCGCAACGCGGACGTCGGAATGCGTGGTCTGGCAGCCAATGGCAGGACCTACACCTGCGGTGGCAAGGGCGCCGACGCCAACGGCCATTACCACTGGAACGTCTAACTAGCGTGTAGTGAGATCCGCTTATCGGAAGCGAATCCTCGTCGAGAATACTGGGCTGCGAGCCTTTCAAAGTCGTTGGGTTCAGTCTCGGAGAGGGTATGGTCAGTCACGATAAGAGTGGCCGCATTTTGCTGTGGCTTAGACCTCGCCTGATTTTTCGATTTGACGGGAACAAACGACGACAAGGGACGAACAGACGGGCCTGACGGAGCCATCCGTTGGGGGCGTTCAAACGAATTTTCGTACAAGCGGCAATGAGACCAGCATCGGCCAGGGCGCTTTTACCAGTCTCAGAATCGCGTTCCTGCCTTCTTCCGGACATCGGCGCGGAACGGGTTCATCCTCGCCCGGATCCAGGGGGACCTGTTCGCCACCACGCCCGGCACTTTCGAATGCGTCTATGAAGCACGCCCCTTGGCGCTTGAGGTTCTGTTCCGGTTCGCCGAGTTCCGCTAAGACGGAGCTCCTGGAGCCTGAGTATGGCAATGAACCTAAGTCAGTTCGCTGCATCTCCCCTGGATCCTCTACTTATAAGGAAGTAGATGAGAGGCGAAATGCCTCTGACCTGCAGCGGTGCGGTGGCTCGGTCTCCTGACGTCACAACTATGAGACGCATAGATAGCCTGCTTGTCTCAGAGCGCCACCGCAGCCGCAGTCGCAAACACGTCCGCCGGCATCGTCCGGTGCAGCTTCCAGGTGATCGCAATCGGCTTCTCCCCCGCATGCTGCACATAATCCACCTGACCGAGACAGGTGTACGGAACGGTCAGCCCGGTCTCGTCTTCTGAGGTATCCCGGGTGAAGATCAGGATCCTAGAACCGTGCGCTGCCCGGTCCAGGTACCTCTTGCCCGTCGGGCTCCCCGGCGAGGTGGCGTTCTGTGATTCCCAATGGAACAGCTCCGGGCTAATGGCGTAGTCCCTGTACATAGTCGTGGCGGAGTGCTTCTTGTCGTCCTTGTTGAGCGTGACGAAGAAAGCGTCGGTAGACGTCGCGGGGCACCAGGCCACACCCTCGCGGTGCTGGACGTTCTTACCAAGCTCCAGCGAACCGTACCGAAGGGCCGCCAGGATCTCCTCACGCCGGTACGTGGCATGCGAGAGCAGCGGAACGTGCTGCAGCCCCGCCCCGAGGCCCTTGGCGGCGTGCTTCG
Organism: Arthrobacter sp. 10N418; assembly: GCF_056394725.1. Lineage (NCBI taxonomy): Bacteria > Bacillati > Actinomycetota > Actinomycetes > Micrococcales > Micrococcaceae > Arthrobacter > Arthrobacter sp. 10N418. Next base: position 6,842 of record NZ_JBFTIK010000024.1, on the reverse strand, counting down.
ACGCCGCCACTCCGAGCCTCACGAGCTGGCGGATCTCGCTGCACACAAACTGGTAGCTGCGCAGATAGTCCAGTCCGGCGTCGTACGACTGAAAACCGCCGCCGTCGTCCCAGAGCGTGTAGAAGAGCATGCGGGCGAAGGTCTGCTCCCGCATGCCGAGGTCTGCGTATCGCGGAGCATCGGCGCCAACGAGCATCGAGTAGGCCTCGGCCCGTTCCGAATCGTCCACATGGATCAGCGCTGCCATGCGGCCGAGCAGCTTTTTCTCATCCGCATCGGAAAGCTCCTGGATCTTCCCGGTGATGACTGCCTCCAGCGGCGAGAACCCCTCGATCAAACCGGCCTGGCGCAGGTAGCCGGTCCACGAATCCTTCGTCGACCGGTAGATCGACTTCACGTCGTTCCCGGACCGCTCCAGATAGGCTTCCAGCTCCGTCTCAGCGTACGAGGCGATATCCCGGACCAGCTGCACACGGTTGAACCGCAACTGCGCCTTGATGTTGTCCAGAACCACTTTCTGCGCCACCCGGTCCAGCACGATCTGCGAGCCCGACGGCAGGTAGGGAAATTCGTCCTCAACTGCCTTCTCCAGTTCCTTGCGCCCGTAACCCGTGAGTGCCCGGTAACGCAGATCGAAGCGGAACTCACGGCGCTGCTGGCCGATGAAGTCCATGACAGTCAGCACGGCCTTGCCCTCGGCTCGGCGCAGTCCCCGCCCCAGCTGCTGGAGGAAGATCGTGGCGCTCTGTGTGGGCCGGAGCATCAGGATGGTGTCCACCTGCGGCAGATCCAGGCCTTCGTTGAAGAGATCGACGGCGAAGATGCAGTTGATCTCCCGTGTGCGGAGCCGTTCCAGCGCGGCTGCGCGGTCGGCGTCGTCGGTGCTCCCGTCGACGGCAACAGAGGCGATGCCGGCGCGGTTGAACACCTCGGCCATGTAGTGGGCGTGCTGGACCGAGACACAGAAGCCAATGGCCCGCATCTGGTCCGTGCTCGTGACCTTGTCGCGCAGTTCGCGGATCACCTTGGCGGCCCGGGCATCGTTCCCGGTGTAGAGATTGCTAAGCTGCGCGGTGTCGTAGTTGCCGCGCTTCCACTCCAACTGTCTGAGGTCGACGTCGTCCGAGACGCCGAAGTAGTGGAACGGCACCAGCAGATCGGCGTCCAGGGCATCCCATAGCCGCAGTTCGCTGGCGGTGCGGCCGTCGAAGAACTGGTGGGCGACGTCGACGCCGTCGCCGCGTTCCGGCGTCGCGGTCAGTCCGAGGAGCTGCTGCGGCTGCAGGTGCTCCAGCAGCCGGCGGTAGGTGGGCGCCATAGCGTGGTGGAATTCATCGATCACCACGACGTCGAAGAAGTCCGGTGCCAGCTGTTCAATGCCGAGGGACGACAGCGACTGGACGGAGGCGAATATGTGCTTCCACTGCCCGGGTTTGTGTTCCCCGACGTAGAGTTCGCCGAAGGCGCCGTCCTGCATCACGTCGCGGTAGGTGCGCATGGCCTGTTTGAGGATTTCCTGGCGGTGGGCGACGAAGAGCAGCTTCAGATCGCGGCCGGCCGCCTCGCACAGGCGTTTGTAGTCGAGGGCTGCGATGACGGTCTTCCCGGTACCTGTAGCTGCGACCACGAGGTTGTGGTCGAAACCCTTGAGCCGCTCGGCCTCCAGGTCTTCAAGCATCTCCTCCTGGTGGAGGAACGGCTGGACCTCGAGTCCGGTGGCCGCCCCGGGGTTTGCCGTCCGTCGGCCGCCGTTGCGTTCCAGGGCGGCGTCCAGCTTTTCGCCGTCGCGTTCCGGATCGTAGCTTTGGAAAGCGCGCTGCGCCCAGTAGCTGTCGAAGGTAATCTCGAACTTGTTCAGGAGTGCGGGCGTGCCGACGGAGCTGAGCCGGACGTTCCATTCGAGGCCGTCGAGGAGGGCCGCTTGGCTCAGGTTGGAGCTGCCGACGTAGGCGGTGTCGAATCCTGAGTTGCGACGGAACAGCCAGGCCTTGGCGTGGAGGCGCGTGGCCTGGGTTTCGTAGCTGATCTTCACCTCGGCCCCGTACCGGGTCACGAGCTCGTCGATGGCGCGGCGTTCTGTGGCGCCCATGTAGGTCGTGGTGATGACCCGGAGTTTCGCCCCGCGCTCCTTGAGCTCCTTAAGCGCCGGGTGGAGCAAACGGAGGCCCGTCCAGCGGACGAAGGCGCAGAGGAGATCCACGGTGTTGGCTGACTCGATCTCGGTTCTGAGTTCCGCGGCGAGGTTGGGATCGTCCTTGCTGTTGGTGAGCAGCGCGGAGTCGCTCAGTTTGGTGGTGGGCCTGCGCAGGCTGCGGCGCTTCAGGGTGTCCGGGCGGTGGAAGGACTGGAGCTGGGTGGGGCCGTCGGCGATGCGATCGCCGTGCTGAAGTTCTTGGAGGACCTTATTCGCCAGGGCGACACGGTCGGCTGGTTTGGTTTCGGAGAGGGCTCGCCGAACGGCGTCTGCGACGTGGCGGGAGAGGATGTCCGGAGTTTCCTCGTCTGTGATGTCCTCGAAAACTGGCTGGAGCTCTGACTCACGCTGCAGCAGATCGCCCAGTGCGTCCGTGTTGAGAAGCTCGTACAAGCCCTCGGGCAACTGCTCCGCCGCCGCTCCGCCATTGAAATTAGTCACTGCGCCAGGCTATTGCGTCCCAGCAACTTCATCGCGAAGCCTAGGAATTCGGGAGTGTCGCCGGGCTCGGGTCTGCAATCATGCTTGCCTCCTCGGCCAAAGGAATCTCGCTTTGCTTTGTAGCTGACAAAGCGCTTCCTCCACTGCTGCGTTAACTCTTCGTCCGGACGGAGTATTCTCGGGGAATGGAATTCTGGCAGCAGCTCGTATCAACGCTCTTCGGGGCATTTGCCGGCGCCGGTGCCGCTTTGTTCAGCGGACACCTTGTCAGCGGACGCGAAGCAAACGCGAAAGAAGAAGCGGCCCTTAATGGTCTCCTGCTGGACCTTCAACTCAAGAGGGCGTTTGTCGCTGTTCAGCCTTCAGCTTCGCCTGAAGCGGCAGCCTCGCAGGACTTCAAACAATGCTTGGAATCTGTGAAGGGGACCCGGACTCTTATACGAGAGACACGTCTAAATCTGCGGCCCAATTCAAAGGCCTTCGATAGCCTTGCGACGATGTCCGCCGCGTGCAATACGTATCTACACTTCGCGCGAACGCAGCCAGAGAACTACCAGCACGAGCTCATGGCATTGCGGTCGAGACTGGACGAACAGGCGAAGGAGCTCGGGGCGCTTGCGAACGTTGACTATAGGGAGCCAGGCTCGTATGCCTACTCTGTCCCGAACTTAGTCCAGGACTAACTCGAAAACATCACAGCGGTACGATCGCCAGCACGCCTCTCACAGGACTTCGAGACATCACTTCCGGGAAGAGAAATACGGGGCAATGACTAGCCATTTTTCCACCGCCGCGATAAAAATCGAAGAGCCGTCGCACCGCCGTTTGCGTAGTCGCGAAGGTACCCGAGTAGAGGAGGAACAGTGGTCGCCACCGGAGATCGGCGAACGGGCTGGACTGTCCACTTCTACTTTCTCCATGAGCTTCCAACGGCAGGCCATAGAAGGTCTCACCGCGCGCGGGCAAATGGGCCCCGCGCAAATGAGCGCTCAGCCGTCGGTTGAGGAACCCACGCTCACGCCCGACGTGAACTGGTGGCAGTCCGCCGTGATCTACGAGGTCTACCCGCGCTCCTTCGCGGACGGCGACGGCGACGGCGTGGGCGATCTCGCCGGCCTCATCGCCCGGCTCCCGTACATCGCGTCGCTCGGCGTCGACGGGATCTGGATGACGCCGTTCCAGCCGTCCCCGCAGGTGGACCAGGGCTATGACGTGAGCGACTACTGCGGCGTGGATCCGCTGTTCGGCACCATGGAACAGTTCGATACGTTGCTGGAGTTGGCCCACTCGCTGGGCCTGCGGGTCCTGCTCGACGTCGTCCCCAACCACTGCTCCTCGGAGCACCCGCTGTTCCAGCAGGCCCTCGCTTCCGACCCGGGCTCGCCGGAACGGGACATGTTCCACTTCGTCCCGGGTCCGGAGGGCATGTCCGACGGCGGCGGCACGGCTGCCGGGACCGCCGGGGGCGCCGACGTCCCGCCGAACAACTGGCAGAGCGTCTTCGGCGGCCGGGCGTGGAGCCGCGCCAACCCCGATTCGTCGACGGACCAGGACTGGTACCTGCACCTGTTCTCCGCCGGGCAGCCCGACTGGAACTGGCGCAACCCCGCCGTCGGCGACTACTTCGAGGGCGTGCTGCGCTTCTGGTTCGACAAGGGCGCGGACGGCCTCCGGATCGACGTCGCGCATGCACTCTTCAAGGCCGACGGGCTGCCGGATTCGCCCTCCACGGGCGGGGTGGTGGACGGGCTGCGGTCCAACCCGCAGGTCTCGGACCAGGAGGAAGTCCACGAGGTCTACCGCCGCTGGCGCACCCTGGCCGAGAAGTATGAGCCGCAGCGGCTGCTGGTGGGCGAGGTCAACCTGGAACCGGCCCGCGCCGCCCGCTACACCCGTGCCGATGAGATGCAGCAGGCCTTCGCCTTCGCGTTCGTGAAGCTCGGCTGGGATCCGGAAGCGTGGGCCGCCGTCGGGAACGAGCTCGAAGCCGCACGGCAACTGCACGGCGTCACGCCCACCTGGGCGCTGGAGAACCACGACATCGTTCGCTCCGTGACACGCTTCGGGGGCGGCGAGCTCGGCGCCACGCGGGCCCGTGCCGCGCTGGTGGCTTTGCTGGGTCTGCCCGGCCCGGCGTACCTCTACCAGGGGCAGGAGCTCGGGCTGCCCGAGGTCGACGTCCCGCTCGAGGCCCGGGTGGATCCGATGTGGGCCCGCGGCGGCGTCTGCCGCGACGGCGCCCGCGTCCCGCTGCCCTGGACCGAGGACGCGGCGTTGAGCCACGGCTTCTCGCTCACTGAGCCCACCACGGAGCCCTGGCTCCCGCAGCCCGCAGACTGGGGAACGCACTCGATCGAAATTCAGCAGCAGGACCCGGAGTCCTCGCTGGCGCTGGTCACCAAAGCGCTGGAGCTGCGCCGCCAGCTGTGGGCACAACGCGTCTTCACCGCGAACGACGCCGGCACCTGGCGCGTCGAGGCCGGGAACCTGCTGATCTGCGAGCGGAGCGATGACTTCTTTGTCGCCGTCGCGATGGGGACCGAACCGGTGCGGCTGCCGGCGGGAACCGTGCTGCTCAGCGCTGTTCCGCTGGCCGAGGACGGCTGGCTGCAGCCGAACAACGCCGCCTGGGTGCTGAAGGGCTGAGGGGATGCGCCACTGCGTGGCATCGAACCACTGGTAGTCCCGATTTCTCTGGAAATGTTGTCACCGGCGAGCAACAGCAGCGTGCAGACCTTCGTAACCGCGTCAGCCAGGGAGTTGGTGCGCACCCGTTGCTGTTCCTTGATCTCTCAAACTGCCTTTTGCTTGCCGGTGGCATCATCGGCGGCGAAGACCACCGAAAAGTAGAGGCGGCTAGCCCGTCTTCAACTTGCTGAAAAGAGCAGCACGCACGTCGGGATTGTCTTGCCAGAGGCCGACAGATCCCACGACAGTGTCGCCGATCCGCTGCATTGCATCCCGGGCGGTAAGAATGTGGACCCCGTGGGCCGAAATTCTGCACGACCCAACGGACGTGCGGCGGCCATGGATCATGACCATGGGGATCACTTCCACATCGGGCCCGAGCAGGGTCCGGTATCCGGCGGCGGCGACGTGCATCCAGTTCGCCTTGCCACGCCCGTAGCCGTCGGAGCGGACAAGCACGTCCTTCTCCCCGCCGGCCCGCCATTCATACTGTCCCCAGCGGTAGAGCTTGGAGTCCAGCAGGTAGACAAGGTTCCCGAAGGCAACCGCGTGGTCCACGTCGGCGTCGTCGTTTCCCGGAAACTGCAGCCCGTGGTACACGGTGGTCCCAGGGATTCGCAGCAACAGCTCCAGCAGGAGCGCCGTGCTCTCTTCGCCCTTCGCCCCTGCTTCCACCCTGCCCTGACCAAACCTGCCCGCCGCGGCTAGCACACCCCCCGGTGCACCAAAGATTCGGCCGCTATTGGCCTCCCTGACCGCCTCGAAGCGCGCCTCGCGAATTGCACGGGCCCACGCTACGCAGATCGCGAAGAACAACGCCACCCCCACGACAAGGACAACCAGCGTTGCCGGGGCAACCTGGTACAGGCTGACATGAGCAATCACTGCCGTCCAGTAAATTACTGGAATGGCCAGCACGACTGTTACGAGGACTAAGGCCAGAAGGAACACAGACTTTCGAGCGACCCGCCGGATCGTGGTCCGGTAATGCGGCGACGGATCCGGGCGTTCCCGGGCGTGTACGCGGTACCAATGCCAGTCCTCCGGTCGGATGCCATACTGCCGCAAATCCTGCACGCCTCGAACCATGCTGTCCCCCAAAAGTTTCTCGCTTCATCCAGCGAGAATCGTGTTTTCCAGCGAGTCTAGTAGCGGACGATCAGAACGACCAGCAGTTGCGAGCCGGCCTAGCCGGGCCAGTATTGGCCTCGTTAGCCCAGCAGTCTGCCGGCTCCGATTCCGAGCATTTAAGGCACATACTCGGACCGGTCCGCTTCTGCTTCACCGGCAGGAGGGCTTAGCACACTGCCGGTGAAGCAGAACTTCCCCGCGCGTTCGAGCCCCGGCCAGCGGGAATCAAGTAGTTCCATTGAGCTGCCGCGGAGTTCTCGGACAGTGGGCCCTCTTAAAATGGGGGTCTACCGAAAGTAGAGATCAGCATGACCGCATCACGGAAGCGATTTACCCAGGAGTTCAAGGACGAGTTGTGCCGCGAGGTGATCACCACGTCCAAGCCGAT
>NZ_JBFTIK010000023.1:0-54876 GCF_056394725.1 Arthrobacter sp. 10N418 | reverse complement strand
GAGCTCATGCAACAATCACAGACCGTCGGCACCGTGCCGGCTGCCGAGCCAGAACAGGAGGACACCAACCCCGAACTGGCGCTCAGCGCCTAACCACCCCAAGAATCACGCAACAAACGCGTTACACCACACAAATGGACTTGACCCCGGCCCGCTTCTGGATACAAGTGCGTGACGATCACATCCCGACTATCAGAACGACATCACCCGTCGTACAAATCGAATCCCTTGCGAGGACCTGAAGTATGAAAGCGGTAACTGGTTCGTCGCCGATCGCGGTTTTCGGCGATTTGCACGGTGACACGGGCTGGGCATTGTGGGCCTTCGTGCCGCTGCCCGCGAGGGCGTTCGCAACGCCTTGCACGTCGGTGACTTCGGCGTCGACTGGCCCGGGCCAAAGCGGGGGCGATACGAGCCCAGGCTGAACAGGTTCCTGGCCGACCACGACATGCTGTTGACTCTGGTGGGCGGTAACCACGATTGCTGGTCGACGCTGGCCAACCTCCCTGTACAAAACGATGGTTTGGCCACCTTTCGCTCGAACATCAAGGTGTTGCCCAGGGGCGGACGGGCAACCATCCAGGGCCTCAGAGTGGGCGGGCTCGGGGGAGCCTTCAGCGTCGACTACCGACACAGGACCGAAGGCAAAGACTGGTGGGCGAACGAAGAACCCACAGCCGAGGAGGCGCACAATTTGATCCGCGGCGGGCCGTTGGACGTCCTCATCACGCACGATGTGCCGACCGGAGTGCCGCTAAAAGGGGACTTCGTCCTGACTGCAGACCTAGTGGAACATGCAGAACGCACTCGGGTCCTGCTCCGGGAGGTGGTCGACGAGCTGGCACCGCCCCAGGTCTTCTGCGGTCACTGGCATCAGCGGCGGATTCACCAGCTGGTCCACTCCGATAGACGGATAACTCGCATCGACGTGCTCGACAAGGAGGAGTCCCGGGAGGGCAACGCGGTGCTGGTGTGGCCGGGCGGCGAGCCCCTGCGCATCAAGCCGCTGTTCATTCGGGGTGATTAAGGCCGGCAACGGCCACCAGCAGAGGTGTGCCTGAGGCCGCGGTGAGACATACACTCCCGTCCGCACACATGAGGACCATGAATACTTCGAGAGCGGCAAACAATATGCGCCTTCAGCCCACATCCCGGCCGGCTGCACAACACTGGGCCCCTCGCACTCCTGAGGCGACCGAGGCTTGGTCTACCGATGCAGAAGAAGTGGTCGCCGCTACCGCAGATCGGAGGCTCACAGATGGACGCTGAAGGTGAATACACGCCGGATGAGATCGCGTTCCACGCCGAGGCAATTCGTGACGCGCCATGGCCGCTTGACGAACACATTTTGATTGATCCACTTTACTTGGGCGCCGTCGCCGCCAAACTGGCCAGCCACCATTGTGCCGAGGCCGCACGGTGGACAGCGGTCAACCAGGACGCCCTGCTGCTGGCCAGGGAACGAAATGACCGGACCTTCCCAGAAGTTATCGAGTACGTGGCCGGCGACATGCTCCGGACCAGCTGGCTGGACCGCTTCTTCCACGGGGTGAGCCCTAACGATCCGGCTCCCAAGACGACATACCTGGAGAATATTGGGGCGTTGGAGGAGTTGGCCATGAGCGCGATTCTTGATGTTCGGTTCGTCGTCCAAGCTTTCCGCGACACGCCTCCAAGAAAGCGTCATGCACTGCTTGACCGGCTAGCGGAAACAAGCCGCCGTGAACGCCGGACGGCACGACAGGAAGAGTGATAGAGATGCCAGCCCAGAACGTGAACCAAGATGCGCTGATTTCACCATCGGCGATAACTAATGATATTGGCCACATAAACGCCGGTGCGGCAGTTCACGGATCTCCGGCCGGCGAAAACCCCCGGCGAAACGATGGCACTTCAGCCCGGGTTTCTGCCGGACCTCTACTTCTCGGCTACGCGAGAGTATCCAAGGCTGACCAGCGTTTGAACCGGCAAGTAGAGGCATTGCGCCAAGCGGGTTGCAACCGTGTTTTTGAAGACCACGGGATCTCCGGCATGAAGGTGTCCCGGCCGGGGCTGGACGAGCTGCTGACCTTCGCTCGCCCTGGGGATGCGATTGTCATTCTTGATCTCGATCGACTGGGTAGGAGCACGAGACATTTGTTGGCGCTCATTGATGACCTTCGCTACAGGGGGATTGGCTTGAAAATCCTCAACCTCGGCGTCGACACGAACACGCCTGCTGGGCAGCTCGTTCTCACAGTCATGGCCAGTATCGCCGCGCTGGAGCGCGCGTACTTGGTGGACCGGGTACGCTCAGGGCTGGAATCTGCGAAGCGGAATGGCCGAGTGGGTGGTCGCCCGGCGGCGCTTTCTACCGAACGCCGAGAAGAAGTGGTTCGAATGAAAGCTAGCGGTCGTACGGTCGCGGAGATTGCCAGGCTCATGGTCACCAGCGAGCGCACGATCCGACGCGTGCTGGCTGCGACGGCGTGCGGCCCGTCCGATGACGGCTGAAAGCAGTCCGGTCAGAGCGAACTCCGGCTAGGACTTCACCACCGGTTGGGCTTTATGGTGCGGAGGCGATGCCTCTGGACGCCTATAGAAAATCGCATGCACTAGGGACTGGTGGGAATGCCCCGTTCCTGAAGGGACTCTGCTCGGGACACATTCATTGGCTCACTGGATGGCAGGAGTTCCGGATGCGTGAGTCAGCCGGGGCCGAGTCAAGACTAGAGGTGCTTGACCCGGCGCAGATCCCACAGGTGCCAGGCTTCACTGGTCATCACCGTCGCGGCCCCCACCGACCGGCCGAGCTCCTCGGCCGAGGTCGTGAAACTGTGCAGTTTGCCGTCCGCGGTCTTGGTTTTCTCGGTCTTTCGCACAAATGCGGGCCAGGAACGTCCGCGGGCGGCTGCGCTTGCGACCCGCCATTCGTATGCGAGGGCGAACCGTGCCCACTGGGCGTCCACGGAACCACCCTTAGTCAGATGTTGTGCGGCCTCCCGCATCATGGTCGTGGCGTCCGAGTCGATCTTCGGATGCTCCTTGCGCAGCTCGCTGATCCGCGCGATGTCTTTGGTCAGCCCTGCCGCCTGGTTGTTTAGGTCGCTAATGAGCCCGTCATCGAAGTGGCCCGTGGCGTATTGATCGTTGGTGTAATCCCACAGGAATCTACGGTGCTGGGCCCGTTCGTCCTCTGCGATCGCCAGGGCCCGCGCCCGGCGGGTCGGTCGGTTGCCGCTCAAGACCCACACCGCCTGAGATGCACCTAGCAGCGCGGCGCGGGTCGGAGTGAAAAGCGATGTGGGCCGCATGTTCAGCTCACCTTCGACGAGGTCTGCCATGAGCGCCAGATGGTCGACGGCAGACAAGAGTCCCGACCAAGCAGTTGTCCGTACCGGAGCACTGACCAGGCCCTGGTCATCCACTCTCAAGGAACTTCCCTGCTCGATGTTGTCCGGGGACGCTGTTCTCGGCTCCCATGCCCGCGCCGCGTCAAAGCACCGCAGCAGGCGCCCGTGCCACATCCCATCGCTCTCGTCCATGGAACGAACCTACAGGGCCGCCCATCCACAGCAGTCAGGTGCGGTCCTTGCCTCTACGCATGTTTTCCTTGAGACACATCCGCGAGAGGTGTGCGCCAGTAAGAAGTGGGTCCTCGTCGCCGTGCTGGTGGCCGCCGTCCTCATCGCCGCCGCATGTGCCGCGGAGACTGCAGCAGGAACAGCAGCGGCAGGCGGGAGCTGCGCAGCCGGCAGCGCCGGTCGAGTCCATGGTGCAGGCCAAGCGGAGGATCGAAGCCGACGCCTACACGGCCCGAGTCGTCGCCGAGCCTGAATCTATGATGACCGGCGGCAAGCGCAAAATCGTTCGGCACGAGGCCTGAACATCTCCTTCGAATGGGTCCGCGGCCATAACGGCCACCCGCTCAACGAGCTGGCAGACCGCCTGCAGCGCTGGCCCGCCACAACCGTAAATGGGCGTCGACGAAATCACGAACGCCCAGGATGATCGCTTCGATCCGGGATGACGCGAAGGGAATTGTTGGCAGCCACCCTACTGGCGTCTGCCTATGCCCCAGTCGGCTTGGTATGACTGGATAGGCTTTCTGCATGACTGAAATTCTGGAGACAGCACGCACCAGCTACGGCGACTGGAAGGGCACCACCGCCGCCGATGATCACCAGACCGTGGGACACCGGACCCCCTATGAGGTCGTCGGGCTAGACCCTGATCTGTGGTGGATCGTTGGCTTCGACTTTCAGGGCCCGGACCTGACCCACGAGGGTGGCCTGTTCGTCTATGCGGTCCGGAAGGACGCGATGGGCATCACCAACTGGGACGCGATCCAGCTGCATGGCGAAGCCAACGGCTCGGTGCCCGTCACCAAGTTCCTAGTCCACGGAGTCGCGCCGGTGGAGCTCATCAGCGAATCCTTCAACCAGTTCCAGGTCCAGCTGAGAACCCGCAACGTCGGGCATGACCTGGATGTCGTGGCCCTCGATGACCTGAACTACGACGCCGAGACCAACACCGTCATCCCGCGGCCCAAGCCGGAAGCGGGTCCGCTGGCGAAACTAAGGGCTGCCCGCCGCCCAGCCTAGGAGTAACCGCACACTGCGCCGGCTGAAGAGTCCTGGGCGGTCCTCCGTACACCTGGGGCCCATGAGAAACTCATCCGGAACCTACGTGGGCCTTGCTGGCTGCGCCTCCCAGAAGCTGCAGCGCCGGGCCCCGGCCCGCGAACTCTACGTCTCCCAGCTGTTCCGGAAGGCTTCCGCCTACGCCGAACTGACCTGCGACCGCTGGTACATCCTCTCGGCCAAGCACGGGCTGCTCCACACCGACGAGATCATCGACCCCTACAACCTGCGGCTCGGCACGAACGATAAAACGTCACCACCGATCCGCGCGTGGTCCGCCGGCGTCCGGGACCAGCTCGACCTCGAGGACGTCACCCGGGTGGTCCGGGCGGGAGAGCAGTATCGGACTGTGCTGCTTGGCAGCCGGTGGCCGTCCGAGGTGCCCATGAAGGGTCTCGGCATCGGCTGGCTGACGGCGCGGCTCAACGCCGGCAGCAGTTGACGATGCCGTGGGGAAGAAAATCGGACTCGTTCATGCCTTCAGGCTCGCGCGCTGAGGGAGACCATTTGGTCGGCTACTTGACACCCTGGTGGTAGGATTGAATCACTAACTAACAAAAATGATTCATGCGAAAGAAGTCATGCCATGAGCGGACATATTGCCGGGCGCATCACCAAGCTGCGCGAAGAGAGCGGAATGAGCCAGCGTGCTCTGGCCGCCGCCGCCGACGTCCCCCAGACGATCCTTTCCCGGATTGAGGCGGGCTCCCGCCCCGCGCGGATTGACGAGGTCATGGCTTTGGCTTGGGCCATGGGGCACAGCGTGGATGCCATCCTGGACGAGCATCCCCTGAGCGAGCGCGTTCTCGTTGCTGCGCGCGCCAGCATGACCGGCGCCGATGCTGCGTCCGTGAAGAGCCGGCTCACTTATTTCCTCGAGGTGGACGCGTACATGGACCTGGAGAAGGTCGCTGTTCGTTGAGCCATGAAATGAAAGCACCTGCAGACCTGACCGGCATCGAACTGGAGGCCTACCTCAGTGCCCGGAAGCTGCGAGTGGCCCATGGGCTGAGTACTGCACCGATCCGCGACGTGCAGGAACTAATCGAGATGGTGGACCCGGAGATATTCGTTGCTGTCCTGGACATGCCCGCCGGCATGGACGGTATGGTCGTGAAGGACCCGGCCCGTGACCGCACTGTCGTCGGCGTGGCAACAACGAGTGTCCCGGAGCGGCTGCGCTCTTCCTTGGCCCACGAGCTCGGTCACATCGTCAATTCGGACTATGTGGGAGAGCTTCCCCCGAACTGTGCCGAGCGCACCCCCAGCGAAAACAGGGCCGATACGTTCGCGCGGCACCTGCTGGCGCCACGTGAAGGCATCGAGCTTCACCTGCTCGACCTCGGCGCCACCGCAGGACATCTTGAGCTCGCCCACCTCGCGTCGGTCACGCGGCACTTCGGGGTTTCTCCCATCATGGCACTGATCCAGCTGCGCGCCATGCGCTGGCTCAGCGGTACCCAGGAGCAGGACTGGAAGAGAGAATCTTCACGGAGCCTCGCCCTGCGCTTCGGCGGCCTGGAAGAGTACAAGGCGCGGGCGGCCGAGAGCCAGCGGCCAGTCCCGCCGAGGAAGTTGGTAGCCAGGGCAACCGAGGGATACGTCGACAACCAGGTCTCCCTGCGCACGCTGGCACTGCTAAACGGTGAGGACCCGGAGGATTTGAAGGCCGAACTGGATGAAGCGGGCATCGTCCCGGCGCCCATCGAGGTCATTTGGGCCAACGACGACGATTTCGGTCCGGGCAATTGACCGAAAAATCACAGGCAATCCTGGACGCCGGCCCCAGCATCACCTTCTGCGCTGTCTCCCGCCACAGCATGCTTTATGAGGTTCTCGGCCAGAAATCGGACCTCCTGGCCCCTGATGTCGTCAGCGACGAGGTCACCCGGAAAGGCGGAAAGGACTTCAAAGCCGTCAAGGGTAACTGGCAGAAGCTGACCGAAAACGGCCACATCAAGATTCTCGACTCCACAGCCGGCGTGCCCAGCTCTGCTGACCTGGAGCGCGAGGTGAAGCGGATCGAGCGGATGTCGCTGGCAGAGCGGAGCACGCAGGCGAAGAACCTCGGCGAGCTGCTGGCGATCTGTCATGCCATAGTGCTCAGGAATCAGGGGAAGAAAGTCGCCGTTCTTATGGATGACCGTGAGGGCCAGATTATTGCAGCGCGGAACAAGATCCAGGTCATCTCCACTGAGCGGGTGCTCGGCTGGTCAGCGCAAAGCGGCCACATCAAAGACAAGGGCGAGATGCGCAGCCTTTACGCGAGGATGCGGCCTCTGGACTTGGCCCTGAGACCGCTCGAGCAGACCGAGCTCCTGAGCAATACACTCTGGAATCCGATCAAGGCTGCAGCCCGAGCCGCTCAGGATGAAGAAGCCTCCGTACCCAGCTAACACCCCGCTGGATTGGGCAGGAGACTCTGTGACTGCCGCCCTGCGGAAGCGAGATGGCGTGATGGCCCAGAGGGAATGCAGCACCAGCAGGTCCCCGCCGAGTTCCATCCCGGCGCTGATCATTAGGTCCGGGCGCTTGAGGGTCAGCATCTCCCCGACATTGGCGAGAATCTGGTCGACGGCGTCCAGGGTATCGAACAGGTCGATGAGGCCGGCGTCCGGGACGATGCTCAGGTGCGCCTTCCCGACAAGGACACGGCGGTCATCTTCGAAGTCGTCACTGTTGCCCTCAGCCCAGGCGGGCGCGTCGATCGTGACCGTCCAGTCCTTCGGGTAATCCGACGGGTCGTGGTCCAGGCTGGGGACACCCCGGTACTGGCAGCTGTAGTCGAGGGTCATGTAGTCGGGGTCAAGGGCGGCCATGGGTGCCCTTCGGTGCCGGGGGTGGTTCGTCACGCGCAGTCTATGCCCAGTCCTTCGGCGGCGTAGTAGCCTCGGGGTAAGTCAGCTTGGGGGAGAAAGATGAACAGGAGCTTCAGAACAAAGTCCGGCCGGAGATGGTGGATTGTGGCGATCTTCGGCATCGTGTCCACCCTGATTGTGGTTCCGGCCGTCACGGTCGGGCACTTCATGATCGATCAGGCTGTTGGCCGGGTCACCGTGGCCGCGGACGCCGAAGGACGCGAACGCGCGGTGTACTGGCGTGAGTATCCTGGCATGGCAGGAGTTGATCCCCAAGAAATCCTCCAGGGTCCCACACCCGAGGAGGGGCTTGCCGCGGGTCAAGCCATGATCTCGGAGGTCCGTGCCGCCCTGACGGAGGAGCTTGGGCTGAAATGAGCGCCGCCGCCGGAAGGTCAGGACGATGTCGACCCCTTTGTCCACCGGGTCCAGAATTACTTCGGAGGCGAATCTCTCCTGACTGTCGTGAATGCGCTTCCCTCCCAGAGCACCAGCGTGCCCCGTGACTGGGCGGACAAGCAGCGGGCACTTGAAACCGTCCGTACGGTCATCGCCAAATACGGGTACTCGGCACCAGTCATCGACACCTTCGACCAGTGGTCCGATGAGCAGCTCATCAGTGATCGTGGAGGACTGACGCCCGAGACTCAGGTGATCGTCTCCGGAATGGCCCAGGGACCGGCAGGCCAGTGGCTGTCGTTCACGTTCCAGGACCTCTCGAAGGACACAACCGGGAAAATCGACGAACGCCTCGCCCCGCCTCCAGGGTCCGGCTGGCAGCTGGACACGTTCAGCCTCGGCTATGGCGCGAACGGGCTTCTGCGTGACGCGGACCGGGATGAGTTCAAGAAGCGGCTTGAACCCTTCGCCGGCCTGACGCCTCCGGCGCCCCTGGAAACCTAGCAGGACCCCAGTGGGCGGCTGCTACTGCACGAAGCCGCTCTGGAGCGCCTGCAGGTCCGCAGCCAGGGCTGTCATCCCGGGGGTGGGCGGCTCGGGCTCACCGGAGCTGTCGCCGAACCATTTGTGCCAGACGGTGGCGACGACTTCCGGGGTGATGGGCGTGCGGGCGGCAATCAGCGCGACGAAGTCTTCCATCTCGGAGTCGGACTCGTCCTCGGGCGCCCCGTCCGGCAGGACGCCGAGCAGGTCGTGGGCGTTCAGACGTTCGGTGATGGCGGCACGCAGTCGGGCGTCTTCCGGGGTGATGGTGTCCATGGGCGTCATTCTAGGAGCAATCAGGGGCCGCGGGGGTTGAGAGTCCGTTGTGATCGGCGGAGTCCCGCCCGGCGCCTCCAGGACTCCCTGGTGGCAGAACGTTCACTTGGCGGACTTGCTTCGCTGGTAGGGCCGGGCATGGATGAACTGCTGCAAGGCGCTCCGCCAATTGTGACCGCAAGCGCGAAAGACTTTGCCGGCAGGAAAGGCTTCGATACGGACTTCCTGGGCGTGCCGGTGCCCCTGCCGGGACTGGTCGGGGTGGAGACTGCCGTGTTGCCTTACACGCATTTCTCGGTATTGATGCGCCTGGACAAGCGGCTTGCCGCCGTCACTGCAGTGGGGATTGACGGCAGCAAGCTCAGGGATCTAGATCGGGCGGGGATCTCCTGGCGGTTGGACCCCCGGCTCGCCGCTGACCTGCAAACGGGGGAGCGGGTCTACGCCCGAAACGACATTGACCGCGGCCATCTGGTGCGCCGTGCTTCGGCCGTCTGGGGCGACACCGTCGCCGAGGCCGAACTAGCCAACGAGGACACCTTCCACTACACGAACGCGGCGCCGCAGGCGGCCAAGTTCAATCAGGGCCTTGAACTGTGGCTGGGTATTGAGTCCTATCTTCAGGAGCATGCGGCCCAATACCGCAGCAGGATTGTCGTCTTTACCGGCCCGATATTCAGCGCCCTCGATCCGGTGTACCGGGGAGTGGACATCCCGCTGCGCTTCTTCAAGGTCGCCGTGTTCATCCACCAAGAGGAGTTGGCAGCAGTTGGCTACGTGGTGGACCAGTCCCCGCAGCTGGCCGAGCTGCCGGACGTGCCGCGGCCCGGGGCCACAGAAGACGTGCCGCCGCTGGGCCCGTTTCGGACGTTCCAGGCACCCATTAGGGACATCGCCTCGCTGACCGGGCTGGATCTGGAGCAGCTGGTCGCCGTGGACCGGATGCCCATTGCCGCGATCCTGGATGCCGCCCGGGTCGGGTCAACGTGGCGGAGGCTGGCCGCCTTCGAAGACCTCGACCTGGAGTGATGAGGCTGCTGTGGACGGCGTATGGCCCCAGCCTCCGCCGGTTGCCCAGGCTCCTGGGCAACCGGGCTGAGATGCTAGGACAGTGACTGACTTCCCAGCAGCATTCCCCGGGCCTCACCAGCTTGACGCTTTTTCGTCCCTTTTCCAGGCTGGCGCGGGTCCGACCCTCCCGGCCGAGGCGAACCTGAAGACGGTGAGGACCGCCGTCGCCGGCGCTCTTGCCGAGGCGAAGGCGTACGAGGTGGCCGAGGAGTGTGTGCGCTTCGGGCTCGAACCCCAGAAGGACAACGAAGACCCCTGGGCGAGTAAGTTCCGGTATGTCGAGAAGAAGCTCAAAGGCCTGGGCTTGGACGAGCTCGTTGCGCTGGGTCATCGGGTGCTGCAGGAGTACCCGACGCCGGAGCTGGAACAGATCCTGGCGCTGGCTGGCGCACGGGGAGTGGCCGGTGAACTGAAGAATCTGATCTTCGCCGCAGACGGTCCCAAGCCCAAAATCGTCCTCCGGGACGCCGTGAACAATCACATCGAGATCACCGAGAACGCCGAGCATTGTCTGGTCTACGATGGGGCGCTTCCGCCCGAGGGCCTGACCTGGCGGGCCCTAGTCGCATGGTGGACCAACACGGAGGTGGTCCCTGCCGATGCGGAACGGGAGGCGGCCACCGCACTCTACCGCCGACTTGTGGCATCCCTGGCAGGGAACGGCGCGGAGATGTTCCTGTTCGATCAGTACTGCGCGCTCTACGGATCACACGGTTTCGACCTGCCGGCGTTGATTCCGCAGGTATACCTGCACTATGACCCCTACACGAAGCGGACGGGCGCGACGCTCCCGCGGCAGCGAATGGACTTCTTGCTGCTGCTGCCGGGTCGGCGGCGCATCGTGCTCGAACTAGATGGTGTGCAGCACTACGCGCGGGACGGGCAGCCGCGGCCAGACCTTTACGCCATGATGGTGTCAGAAGACCGCAAGCTCAAGCTGGCTGGCTATGAGGTGTACCGCTTCGGTGGTCAGGAGTTAGTGGACCGAGCAGCGGCCGCCCGGATGCTGACGGCCTTCTTCCGCGAACTGCTGCAACTGTAGTCCGTAGTGCTCTCGTGCGATCGAGTCAGGTAAGTGTCGGCTCTAGAACGGACGCAGCTCGTAGTCAATCTTCATCGATACATGCACCGGACCTCCGGGCGATCCCGGAACTTCGACGTCGAGCAGCCGGACCAGGGCATGGCCGTGGTCGTTGCGGTAAATGGCGATCATTCCGACTTCGAGCTCGGCGAAGTGGTTTTCAAAGTCGTAGCTACTAGGGTCGTCAATCTGGTCAAAAGATTGCGCATAGCGCGCGAGGGCAACGACACCAGGGGTGCCGCCGTTGGCGTAGATCGAGCCAGGACCGCGTTTGCCCCATCGCGTCGTCCAGGTCGCGGCCGTTTCTTCAGGGCCGGTAGCAAGCACGTACCGGCCCCCGTTCTGCGTGAAATCGAACTTGGCAGTTCCGTGCAGGCCATCCCGCCGCAGGAAGAATCCCTCAAACGTAGCTGTCAGCGCAGCAAGCTCATCCCGCAAGTCCTGGGGAAAGTCCCGGCAAACAACGCCCCTCGCTGTTAATGCACGCCATCCGAGCCGGTTAATGCGCGGATTGATGTCGTAGCGACCAATGAAGACCTCCGCGATGCCTGCGTCGGCTAGCCGATCGGCACAGCATAGGCGATTCTTGCTCTCGAGGTTTGAACAGGGTTCGAGCGTCACGTATGCCGTGGCTCCGGCAAGGTCCAAGTCCTCAGCTTTTGCCTTGTCTAAGGCAATCTCTTCAGCATGCTTAGTTCCGCCACCTTCTCCTTTATGCGCTGACATCAGTAGAACCCCGTCGCGGGCCAGCACTACTCCTACCCTGGCACCGCTCTCAGGGGATTTTCGTGCCTCTTCAACGGCGCGGCGCATCAGCAAGTAATCTTTGGTGGTCATGAAATAACTGTCGCACGGGCTCTCTCGGCCAAGAAATTTTGCGTCTCTCACAGTTAGATGGGGGTATTCAGCATGACGTGCCCAGAGTTCCCCGCCCGCCAAGGTCGCCCGTCTCGCCGGGTCGCACGAACTCTAGTTAACAGGGAACGTCGCCCCTGCCCTGATTTCCCAGGATTTCGACGTCGTAACTGTCCCATACAGTCTGTCTCATCGGGTCGTCTCGATATTCCCCAAGGACTAATGAGACGAGACAGGACGGGAGGCAGTGCATCGATTGTTCAGCGCCGGTGCCGCAGTCGTGCATCCGCGTACCGTCCAGGGCACCTACTGCACTCGTACCCAGGCCGGGTGAAGCGCAGCGACATCACAGCCGACGTCGGCACCGACTACACCGTTTGGGCGCCTTGGAAGCCCCGGCGGGCGTCCCGGTCCAGCTGGGGAACCCGGCGAGCAAATGGCAGTCGCCCTTAAGGCCGGCTCGTCACAGAACCGCACCGTCCCCGCCGACAGCCAGGTCACGGCCCTGACCGACGCTAATGGTAGCTTCGTCGTCGTCTACCCGTCGCCGACCCGGGCGCTGCCCCTGGCGAAGCCTACGAGGTGCGCGCCGTAGGCGGAGGGGCGGCGGCGATGGTCAGCAGTCGCCATCGTCGCCCGCTAACCTGCCCACTACCCGTGCAGCGGGACTACTTCCCCTCGGGACTCCCGTCGCTGGTATCGTCCGGGTCGCCAGCCGGTCCTTCCGCGGCGTCGGCTGAGCTCGTCGACTCTTCAACGATGGCCCTCAGCTGCTCCTTGGCCTCGGCAGCGGCGGCTCCACTTCCTTTGAGCCTGGCCAAGCCACGCTTGCTGGCATCCAGGGCGGGCTTCGCACCCGCGCCAATGAGGACTCCTACCCCCACCAGTGCGGGGGCGGCCTTCTTCACTGCATCGAATTCGATGTGCTTGATCAGTTGCTCCACCCCGCCGGCGGCCTTTGCCGCGGTGGTGATCTGCTGGTACAGGCCTAAGTTGCTCATCGTTCCCCCTGCCCGGATGCGATCCGGGATCTCTCATCAATGATGTTCAGTGTAGGCGGCCAGCGGTGAACCGCCCGCTTGATTACCTGTCTAGGCCACGTTGATGAAAAACCGCCCAGTCGCGCATGGGCGCAAAAAGCATCCCTCTAACGGAGACACCGCCATGATCCTGCTTGACCGGCACGGCCCGGAGGACGGAGCCGGCCCTGCCGATGATCCTCTCCGTCGTCGCCGGGTTACCCGGCTTCGCGGCGCTCCTGCCGCTAGAGTCGAGGCCAACCGCGTCCGATCGACCCCCCATGGAGGGACCCGCCCAACTGCACTTAACGCCCGCCCCTCATTTCTGGAGCTCCTCATACACGAGTGCGCTCAGCATCTTGAGGAGCGCCGTCATCTTCGTCTTGTCGCCCAGGGCCTGAAGACTCAAGTTGTAGTGGCTGTCCATGGAGTTGGACACCGCGTCGGTGACGGCCTTCTCCAGATGCGGGCTGCTGCCGAAGTGATTCCTCGAGTTGTTTTGGGCCTGTTTCTGCAGCGTCTCGTTCTTTACCAACTCCCGTCGCACGCCTTCGACGAAGTGCGCTACTGCGTCCAACTCCTCGCCCTCGAAGGGCAGGTTGGCCTGCTGGATGATTTCCTCCCACGTCACCAGGACAGGATCCTTGGCCTGACCGGTGCCCGGCTCCGTCAACGGCTTCAACAGCTCGCCCTCGCCGG
Organism: Arthrobacter sp. 10N418; assembly: GCF_056394725.1. Lineage (NCBI taxonomy): Bacteria > Bacillati > Actinomycetota > Actinomycetes > Micrococcales > Micrococcaceae > Arthrobacter > Arthrobacter sp. 10N418. Next base: position 41,453 of record NZ_JBFTIK010000023.1, on the reverse strand, counting down.
AGAGCTGCAGCTGGGACTGACCCTTGTCCTTTAGCGCATACTTGGCCAGCACGACGCCGGAGAGGTCCAGCGCCACCTTCGCGTCGTTCACACGCAGAACCGGGAGGAGGTGCTTGTAGTAGATCGAGCGTTTCTCCAGGTCCGGGTCTGCGAAGTCGACGATCTGGGACAGGAAGTCGTAAGCGCGGACAAACGAGCCGAGGTCTTTCCGGAACAGGTCCAGCTCGTCCTGGGCGGCCTTGTTGCCCTCGGCAACGGCTTCGTTGTACCGGGTGTTGAAGCGGGACTTTGCCGGGGCCACCCAGCCGGAGAGCGCGTTGTTGCCGGCCTCCAGCACGTAGGACTTCACGAGCCCGTCCACCTCGGACTCGAGGTAGATCTGCGCGGCGTCGAGCTTGGCCTGGAGGTCGTGGACCACATTCGGTTCGGAGACGCCCTCCAGCGCGGCCTCGCGGAAGTACGGCTGGAAGGAGGCCAGGATCTCGTCCGGGTCGTTGACGAAATCCAACACGAACGTCTGTTCCTTGCCCACGGCTGTCCGGTTAAGCCGGGAGAGCGTCTGCACGGCCGAGACACCGGAGAGCTTCTTATCCACGTACATCGCCACGAGCAGCGGCTGGTCGAAGCCGGTCTGGAACTTGTTGGCTACTAGCATGATCTTGTACTCATCCGTGGCGAACGCCTCCGGCAGCGTCCGTCCCTTCAGCCCGAGGTTCATGTTGAGCTCGGTGAACGCCTCGGACCCGGATTCGTCGTCATTGACCTCACCGGAGAAGGCGACCATGGTGCCCAGACCGGAGTAGCCGGCGTCGTGGATGTACTTGTCGATCGCGATCTTGTACCTGACGGCTTCCTTGCGGGAGCCGGTGACCACCATGGCCTTGGCCTTGCCGTCGAGGCGCCAGGCGACGTTGCTGCGGAAGTGCTCCACGATCACCTGGACCTTCTGGCTGATGTTGTACGGGTGCAGCTTCACCCAGTTCATCAGGGAGTTCAGCGCCTCGGACTTCTCCACCTGGGCATCGTCCGAGTCGTAGTCCCGGCCCTCGTGGGTGAGCCGGTAGGCCACCCTGTAGCTGGTGTAGTTCTGCAGCACGTCCAGGATGAAGCGCTCCTCGATGGCCTGCTGCATGGAGTACAGATGGAACGGCTGCGGCAGCCCGTCCGGACCCTTGCGGCCGAACAGCTCCAGCGTCTTGGCCTTGGGGGTGGCAGTGAAGGCGAAGTAGCTGATGTTCTTGGCATCCGCCCGCTCGGCCATCTCGGCCGCCAGATAGGCCTCCACGTCGAACTCGCGGCCGTCGTTGACGTCCGCCAGTTCCTCGGCGGAGAGGACCTTCTTCAGCTTGTTCGCGGTGGACCCGGTCTGGGAGGAGTGGGCCTCGTCCGCGATGATGGCGAAGTTCCGCCCCTTCAGCGCCTGGGATTCAGCGATGGCCTTCAGCGCGAAGGGGAAGGTCTGGATGGTGACGATGATGATCGGCGTCCGGGCCACCAGCGCGGCGGTGAGTTCGGCGGACTTGGACCCGGCGTTGCCGCGGATGGGGACCACGACGCCGGACTTGTGCTCGATCTGGTAGATCGCGTCCTGCAGCTGGGCGTCCAGCACGGTCCGGTCTGTCACGACGATCACGGAGTCGAAGAGCTTCTCGTTGCCGGTGCCGTGCAGTGAGCTGAGCCGGTGCGCGGTCCACGCGATGGAGTTGGTCTTGCCGGATCCGGCCGAGTGCTGCACCAGGTAGCGGTGGCCGGGCCCCTCGGTGCGGGCGGTTTCGATGAGCTGGTTGACCACGTCCCACTGGTGGTAGCGGGGGAACAGCAGGGACTTGTGGACTTCCCGTTCGCCGGTGACGGGGTTGGTTTTGTCGCTGATCTGCAGGTGCAGGAACTTGCCGATGATATTCAGCCAGGAATCGCGCTGCAGGACCTGTTCCCAGAGGTAGCTAGTGGCCGACCCCTTGGGGTTAACCGGGTTGCCGGCATGGCCGTCATTACCGAGGTTGAAGGGCAGGAAGTAGGTGTCCTTGCCCTTGAGCTCGGTGGTCATCTGGATTTCGTCGTTGCTGACGGCGAAGTGCACCAGGGCGCGTCGGCCGAAGGACAGCAGCGGCTCGTACTTGTTCATGCCGTTGCGGGGGAGCCGGTCCTTGCGGTACTGCGCGACAGCGTCGTTGATGTTCTGCGTGAAGTCGGTCTTGAGCTCGATGGTCGAGACCGGCAGGCCGTTGACGAACAGGACCAAGTCGATGCTCTTTTTGGTGTCGACGGTGGAGTAGTGGACCTGCCGGATCACGCGGAGGCGCACCTTCCCGTAACGCTCCAGCGTCTCCGGGTTCAGGCCCATGGCCGGTTTGAACTGGCACATCTCGAACTTCGCGGCGACGTCCTTGAACCCGGTACGCAGGACCGAGAGCATGCCTGCTTCCTTGGCTGCCGGCTTGTCCAGCACCTTGCACAACCGGTCCAGGAGGAGCTGCTTCGCGACCTCGTGCTCGGCGGGGGAGTCCGTGGGCTTCAGTACCTTCGCCAGCTGCTCCGGCTGCGTGTCTGCCAGCCACCCGAAGACGTCCTCCGGGACGAGAGCGCGGTGGGCGTCGTAGAGTTCGCTGGCCCTGCGGTGCGGCTCGTAGATCCAGCCCTCGGCGGCAAGGGCCTGGCAGATCTCGTCCTCGAATGTCACTTCATTGTGCTGCGCCAAAATGAGTCCCCTGCTCGTTGGTACGAAGATCGTGCAGTGATGTTCCGTCCGCGTCACGCCACAGCTTTAGTGGTTCCCGCACGTGACCTCCGTTCATCAGATCGACTGCCTGTCCGGGGCCCGTGAAAATGTAATCCTGCTTCAGGACAAATTGATCGCCAAGAATTTCGGCGACCCCGTCCGAGATGAGTCGGCTTCGGTGACCCAGGATTGTCTCAGGCGCGCCGGGCCTAGCCTCGGCCCGGGCCGACGAGCCTGCGATGACGAGCATCTGCTCACCCACCAGGCGCCCCTCCAAATCGCAGCTACGGTGACGGAGGTAATACGTCGTGCCCGCGACGGGCAAAGGTTCGATCATCGTGAAACTCGATCCATGAGACCCTGAATCGCGACCGGCTCGCCCTCGTTGTTTTCCACTTGCCAAAACTCCGCTCCCGGCACGTTGTCAGCGCCGGCGTGATGAGCCGCGGCGTCCAACGTGGAAAACTCATGGCCATCAATGACGACCACTCCGTCTTCAGTGACCTCGGCCCGCATTCTGATTGTGTCGTCTGCGGGGCTGAGGAAATCACCCGAGGAAAGGATGCCGGCTTCGACGAGGTCAGCAACGTCGGAGGCAACACGAGTAGCAAGCTGCGCGATCCCTTGAATGGCGGGAAATGCGACGGACTGGCCCGACTTTAGCCGCTCGTAGCCGGCCCTCGTGACTTGGGCCATGAGGATCCGGCGCTCCTGCACGAATTCGTCGTAGCCCATCGTTTCCCAGTCCTCGGGAAGAGCGTGCCAGAACATCTGCTGCCGAAGGGCATCGTCCCTGAAACCGCGTTCGGCAACTAAGGCCGGCCAGTATTCGGCCGGCTCTCGGTCGGAGATCAGGATATTGGTGCTCCAGTCGGTCGGGGCAAAGTTGGCAACCTGGTTGATCTTCTTGAGGTCCTTGATGCCGACAACGTTTTCGAGGTATTTGCGAGGGTTAAGGTGATGGCCCTCGGTCCCCTTCGTCGCCGGGAGTGCCGGATCCATCCACTGTTGGACTTTGTTCCTCAGCATAAACATGTCCGCATCGAGAATATTCAGTGCGGCTAGGTAGGTCTGGTACGCGGGGGACAGTGCGGATGACGAGGTCACCAGAGAATCTGGCATGCGAAGCGTCCAGAAATCGTCCGATAGTTCGGCAGAAATGACTGCCTCAAGTGTGTATACGAAGCTGCTCGAATCACTGCCCTCGATGGCCGTCAAACGGTCCAGATCTTTCTGGAGTTGGGTTTCCGCGCTACCGGTATAGCGACCGGACAGTTGGGACATGAAGAGCCAGCGGGCCATGAGGTTCCGCAGGGTAGTGACGTCCACACCGAAACGCGTACGGCCCAGTATCCAGAGGGCGTAACTGGACAAGATGTTCATGTCGGACGTGACCATTTTTCGAGACTTGAAACCCGCCACGGCGAGGCATCGGATGAACTCGGTCCAGTGCAGATCCTTGAGGACGATCGGCAGTGCGGCCTGCAACTTCGCCAATTCGGCGTCCTGCCGCTCAGGCACGACGAAGCCAGTGCTGCGATCCTTGGCCTGGAGCGCGTTGTACGCGTCCCCGAGCTTTGCCCGGTTCTGCCCGACGGCGACCAGAACCCGCACCAACTGCCCGGCGTCGACCGCCAGGTAATTGTTTATCGGAGTCCAGGGAACGGTCCGGCCTGCTATTTCGCTGGCCCGCTGAGGTGTAAGACGCGAATCTCGCGCAAAGCTTTCCAGACGCTCGCGTCCTTCTGGCCAGAAGACACTGAGCCACGTCAAGATGAAGTCCGACGCCTTGAGACTGACTCCCTCGGAGTTGATACGGACGAAGATGTCAGCAACTACCTTCTTGTCGGCATCCGGCTGGATCTCAACGACCGTGAACTCGTAATTACGCAGGCCATCAAGGCGACCGAGCCGTTCTTCGATGAGTTCCTCCATCTCCTCGGTCAGCTCACCGCGGGCTTCCTCGTAACGTTTCTTGAAGGATCGCCGGATCTTGAAGGGGTTATCGAAGAACTCCGACACGTTCCCGATCCAATCCGCGGATTTCTCGATGGCGGTATTGGTCACTTCAAACTTTTCCGTGACCGGGTTGAAACCGATTGACATGGTTTTCGAGTTGTAGTCCGCGTCCCGGACAGCCGCTCCCTTGAAAACGGCATACAAGCTCGTGAGCCGCTGCTGACCGTCAATGATCTGGTGCGCGCCGATCCGCCCCGTGGCTCCGGAGATCGTTCGGGACGATTCTTCTTGCGAGACATTCCAGAACATCAGCTCGCCGACAGGGTACCCGCGATACATGGAGTCGAGCAGGTCACGGATCTTCGACTTAGGCCAAACAAAGGGTCGCTGTAGGTCGGGTAGTTGAACGACTCCAGACTCAACAGAGTCGACCAGGCCCTGGACCTTCCAACCGACGGGTTTGAATACCGTGCTCATTCCGTGACTCCTTCGCTACTGACATTTGATTTTGCCGTTGACTGCAGCGGAGATGACGGCGGAACGGCGCTCGCGCAGCAATTCGACACAACGCTCAGCCTTATCCTGAAGCATCTTATACGCGTGCACCTTCTCATCTACATAGCTGACGATAGCTTCCTGCTCGGCAGGGGGCGGCACGGTAAACATAAAGTCGATCAGGGTTGGCCGGCGCAGGGAATCCACCGTTGATTTTGCAGAGCCGTCCAAGGCCACCTTTGCGAAAAGCGTCGAGAAAAAATAGAAAAAGAATCGACCTAAGATTCCTCCGAAATCGCGCATGACATAGACCCGTTGATGAGCATCGAACTGTCCTTCAAAGTAGTGAAAGACCTTTCCGACGCCTGCTCCGTCGCCAGCTGTAAGAACTGCTTCGCAGTCGAACGAAGCAGTGTTGATGCGTTCGACAGTCTGAGAGCGTACAAAGAACGGAAACTGGCCCTCCGCTTCGGCGTTCACGGTGTCGCGAGACCCAGTGCTTACTTTGCATAGGTACCGCATAGCTTTGACATCCCAATGGATTGGCACGTCACCGAGCCAGGGGATGCCCGAGGGTTTGGTCGGGGCGGTTGCGTCGAGGCCTTTGGTGACGGCGTGGGTGATGATGGCCTGGCGTTTCTCGCTTAGCAGGTCGATGAGCTGCTCCTGCCTGCCGATTAGCTTGTCGATCTGGGCAGTTTCGCGGTCAAGGAACTTAGCGATCGAATTCTGGGTCGCCAGATTTGGGAAGGGCATTTGAAAAGAACGAAAGTCATCCTGGCTGAGGTTCTGCATGCTACTGCTGGTGCCAACACATATGGCGGCAACCTGGTCGCGATATTCCCGCGTCTGCATCCACCAGTAGAGATATTTTGCGACTGCGGCCTCAGACGTCCGCACTTGCCAAAGACGATCCGGAAGATACAGATTGTCATAATCACGCTGTGTGTAGCCAGCAGCACCCACAAGAGCTGGCGTATTCATCCGACTGACGATCAACCGGTCGGAACGGACTGGACAGGACACCCGGTGACGCTCGTCGGGATCAACGACCTTGTTTTCCTTTGCGTCGAAGTATCCGTTGGAAACACAGCTAGTCTTCAGCACGCCTGCTTCGTCGTTAACGGATGGGAGATCCATCGAATTTACACTGGTTCCGCTTTCGATCGCGGCCACTGCACGGCGGACCGCCAGTTGAGGGAACGTCACTTTTCGACCTCGGCCAGCATCGTCGTGATTTCACCGATGAGCTCGTTCAGATCGGCATCGATCTCGTCCAGCGACCTGGGCGCGACATACTTGTAGAAGTGCCGGGTGAAGGGGATTTCGTAGCCGGTTTTGGTCTTGGTTTCGTCTATCCAGGCGTCGGGGACGTGGGGGAGGACCTCCCGCTCGAAGTAGTCCCGAATATCTTCGCCGAGCGGGACGTTTTCCGTGTCGCGAAGGTCCGTATCTGCTTCCGGCGTACCCTTCGGGCCTTTACAGAAGTCGGCGGTTTCGTCGCGTTCGGAGAGCCCGGTCAGGATTGTTTTCAGGACTGGGGCGCCGGGCTTCAGACCGGCGCTGGCGAGGGCCGGCTTGAGGGCCCTGAGAAAAGCCTCACGGTTCTTCCAGAGCTTTGTCTCGCCTTCGCCGAGACGGGTGAGCGTCTTCTCGAGAGATTGCCGGTCGTCGTCGGACAGTTTCTCGACTGGTTTCTGCGCCAGAGCGGCGTCGATCCTCTCGGGCGTGCAGGCGAAGTTGAGCTTGAGGGGTCGTTCCACGGTGATGGTGGCGTAGCCGAAGTCCTGGTTGTTGAAGATCTTGGAGGTCGCGCCGTCGTCCTCGAAAGCGCCGTAGAGCTGGACGATGTTCGCAATGTCTGTGGTGCCGAGTTCTTTGCGCTTGGAGCCGAGGCTCTTGCGCATTTTCTGGAAGAAGTCGACGCCGTTGACGAGTTGGATCTTGCCGACGCGTTCCGGGTGTTTTTGTTTCTTGCTGTTGGAGAGGATCCAGATGTAGGTGGCGATGCCGGTGTTGTAGAACATGTCCGTGGGCAGCGCAATGATGGCTTCCACGAGGTCGTTCTCGATCAGGTACTTGCGGATCTCGGACTCGCCCGAGCCGGGGCCGCCGGTGAACAGCGGCGAGCCGTTCAGGACGATGCCGATGCGGGAGCCGCCGTCGTGCGCAGGGCGCATCTTGCGGACGAGGTGCAGCAGGAACAGGAGGGAGCCGTCGCTTACGCGGGGGAGGCCCGGGCCGAAGCGGCCTTCGAAGCCGTGGAGTTCGTGCTCTTTCTGGATCTGCGGCTGGATTTTCTTCCACTCCACGCCAAACGGGGGATTGGAGAGCATGAAGTCGAACTGCTGGCCGATGTTCTGGTCATTGGCAAGGGTGTCGCCGACGGAGATCTTGGAGATGTCCTGGCCCTTGATCAGCAGGTCAGACTTGCAGATGGCGTAGGACTCGTCGTTGATTTCCTGCCCATAGGCGACGAGGGAGGCGCTCGGGTTCAGCGCGTGGAGGTGTTCCTGGGCGACGGTGAGCATGCCGCCGGTTCCGGCGGTGGGGTCGTAGATGGACCGGACGATGCCCTCTTTGGTGAGGACGTCGTCGTCGTAGTTCAACAGGAGCTGCACCATTAGCTGGATGACCTCGCGCGGGGTGAAGTGTTCACCGGCGGTTTCGTTGGAGGCTTCGGCGAAGCGGCGGATGAGCTCCTCGAACATGAGGCCCATCTCGATGTTGCTGATGGTCTCCGGGTGGAGGTCGATCGCGGCGAAGTCTTTGGCGACGTGGTAGAGCAGGTCCGAGCTGTCGAGCTTCTCGAGCGTCTTGTAGAACTCGAAGCGCTCGAAGATGTCCCGGGTGTTCTCGGAGAAGCCCTGGACGTAGTTGAGGATGTTCGCCTTGATGTTGGTGGGGTCGTCGAGGAGCTTGGCGAAGTTGAACTTGGAGGTGTTGAAGAAGCTGTGGCCAGATGCCTTCTGCAGGAAGGTGTCCAGCGGGATGTTGAGGTCCTTCTTGGCCTCGGCCTCCTGCAGGACGGCATCCTTGGTCTTTTCCAGGACGCAGTCCAAGCGGCGAAGGATGGTGAACGGGAGGATCACCGAGCCGTACTGCGCTGGCTTGTAGGTGCCCCGCAGAATATTCGCGATGCTCCACACCAGGTTGGCGTTGTTGTTGCCGGCCACGTCTTGATCCTCATATCCCCGACTCCGTCGGCTGTGCATGGTGTCGGTTCACCCGTCATTCAATCCCTATGCATCATATGTGTGCGATGGCATCGTTGGGCGCGCACTGATCGGGCACAACACGAGTCTTTCGGTCGTCACATTCGTCTGACACTAGTGCGCGCCGATTCCATCAAGAACGGCGTCGAAGAGGGCGAGGATGATGGGGTAAGCGCTGCGCAGGTCCGTCGATACAAATTCAGTGTCGACAACCCCGCCGCGCTTCATCTGCCAGACGCCAGCCCACGATGTCCAGAACCCGTAGTGGAGTGACCTCCGGGCCCGGCGCCAGGGCGGCCATGGCTTTCCAGTGCTGCATTCCGTTCTGGAGGTCCTGCTTGACTTCTGGTAGCCAGGCAAGCATGAAGTCTTCGTTGTTGCGTCCTTGGACGCTCAGCATCCTTTTCGCCCCGAGTTCGCCGTAGCACTGCCATATGTAGTTGTCGTAGAGCGGCAGCAGTCCCGGCCGCTTGAGATGCAGTACCTTGGAGAGCTTCGTCCGGCGCACCCCCGGGGTGGGTGCCTTTCGGTCCAAAACTCCGTAGAGCCGGGCGATGGCGTCGATTGTGTCCTGCCCGGCCACGTCCATCGTCCCAGTCAGCGCGGGGTCCTTCAACAGGATGTTGATTTCTTCCAACAGGCTCAGGAAGGTGTACTGCGTCGTGACGGGGTTCTGCCCGGCGTTCAGGAGCCCCACCGCCAGAGTGTCCTGGAGTTCGACCGTATTCGGGTTCCCGTTCCCCGCGTAGCCGTCGTAGGCAGGATAAGACCATTTGGCGTACTGGGTCAGATACTCGCGGGCAAGGATGGTAGCGTGCTCGACGTCATCGTTGACGCCCCCCACGGTAATTGTTTCAGTCATGGCCTTGAGCCTACTGCCGTCCGCGGAAGGGGAATCGAACCTGGACGGAAAGCCGCGGACTATATGCCGCGGATGATGAGTGGCTCAATGCGTAGCGGTGGTTCGCCCGGATAGACGAGTACCCCGTTGCCCGTTTTCGACTGCTCACTGGCCAGCACATCGACACGTGTCACGCGCCCGTCCGGATGACTGATCTCGGCAACTACGCGTTGATGCCAGTGCCCACAAAAGACGTGGCGCGGGACGAGACGATCCACCGTTTCGCGCAGTAGGACCCGGGTGCGGTCGGCTTGGGCGAGGATCTCCGGGGGAAGGTCCGTGCCGGGCTTCATCGGGACGCCTGCTGGAACGTCGTGCGTGATGACCACATCCAGATCCCCGCCGGCGATCAGCTGTTCGGCCTGTTCGGCGGTAGGTTCTTCATCGGGCCACCAATCTTTGCCTTCACGACGCCAGGCTTTGTCCACTGAGAACGCCCCTCCCAGGGCTCCGACCCGAAGACCGTCAATGACGGTCCGCCCGCCTTTGGGCAGCACCCTGATGTTGCTTCGCCAGGATATAAGGCCATCCTCCCGAACATCGAGCAGATTTATTGCCGAGAGGTTGTCATGGTTGCCGGGGGAGACCACGAGCACTGCGCCACGTTCCAGGAGTAGTGTGTTCAGCTTCTTCTCATACCGTCCGCGTTCCGCCCCTGGCCAGTCGAGGCCGAAGTCACCAACGTGAATCAGCGTGCTGACCCCCTGGTCCGAAGCGGAGCGGATTGCAGCCAGGCCCATCCCGAGATGGCCGTGCCAATCCCCAAACGCTGCCCATGGTGCTGAGCCTATTTCGCCGTTCATGCTTCAGGCGCCAGTGGTTCAATTCGCACGACCGGCGACGTCGTTCTGATGGTCGCTACGTGGTCGTTGCGGATCTGCAGCCAGTAGCGCGCGGACGAGCCGACGGCGCAAGACTCAAGCATGAGCAGCTCCAGAGTTTCTCCGTCTCGGCGCAGCCGCGAGAAGCCGGCATCCAGGAAATCGATGATCGGCGGGGTGGCGGCCATCTGCCGCTTTACGGTTCTGGCGGTCAGGTCGAGCTCGGACTGGCTACCGGTAGCGGTGGTCACCATATACCGGCCTTCATCTTCGTTACGGAGCTCCTGTCTCATGGCGCGAGTGTACCTGCGCCCTCTGACCGTATTTCCTGGCTCCAGGGATAGATGCTAACGCGGTCAACGGCTTAATCCCGGCGGTTTCCAGGAGGACCCGGACACGACCGGCAACGTCTTCAGTGTGGTACTAGATCGACGCGGATGCCCGTATGACTGGTCGATCTGCATGGGGGCGGTCGCCTCGAGCCAGAAGCTTAGCTTGCTGACTGTCGGCCCATGTGAGGGTTAGGCGATCGTGAGATTTGAGAACTGGACACGGGCCCCTGACAGTTGCACTGCATGCTCGGAGTCCTAGAATCGGTCCATGACTGGGATGTGCGCCAACGTCAAAGTGTGCCATAGGTGTGCCCTGGCCCCACACGGCCACCTCACCGCAGCCGACAAAAAACCCCGTACACCCGCTGAATCAGCGGAAATACGGGGTTCTTCTCGAGCTTCCTGCCAGAATCGAACTGGCGACCTTCTCATTACGAGTGAGACGCTCTACCAACTGAGCTAAGGAAGCAACCGCATGAATTTCCGGCGAACCGGGCGGATCATGCAAGAGATAACTGTAATGGAGTCCCGGCGCCCGGGTCAAAATGAGCCGCAGGCCGGCGTGGCAGCTGAGCCCCCGCAAGCGCCGGCGGCTGGCGGCAGGTGCTTAGCAGACCGTGTTGTCCGCCGGTTCCTTGCCGTCGATCAGGTACGAGTCCACGGCGTTGCCGATGCAGCTGTTGGAGCGCCCGTACGCCGTGTGGCCTTCGCCCTTCCACGTCAGCAGCGAGGCATTCCCGAGTTGCTTGCGCAGCGCGCTGGCCCATTCCACAGGGGTGGCGGGGTCCCCGGTCGTGCCCACGACGACGATGGGGGCTGCGCCCTTGTATTGCACCGGAGCAGGGGTCCTGGTGTTCTTGTACGGCCAGTCCTTGCAGTTGGCACCGCCGTAGGCGAAGTAGTAGCCGAGGGTTGGGGACTCCTGGAGCAGGTGCTGCTCTTCGGCCCGCATCGATGCAGTGTCCGCGTCCATCGGGTAATCCAGGCAGTTGATGGCGTTGAAGGCGAAGGTGCTGTTGGACGTGTAAGCGCCGTTAGGACCCCGGTCGGCGCCGAAGTCGGCCAGTTCCATCATGCCGCTGCCATCGCCGGCCATGGCCTTGGCGAGGGCCTGGGTGAGGATCGGCCAGTTATCGCTGCTGTACAGGGGGATGAGCAGGCCGTTGACGAACGTGGTCCCCGAGACCAGCCGGCCGTCCTTGGCCCGCAGCGGGCTGGCCGCGGCTTCCTTGATGAGCTTGCCGATCTGCTGGACGCCGTCCTCGGTGCTGCCGCTGAGCGGGCATCCGCTGTTTTGCTGGCAGTTAGCCACGTAGACGCCAAGCTCCCTCTCGAAAGCCTTTGCCTGCCCCCTCGTAAGTTCCTCGTAGCTGAGGGACGGGTCCAGGGCGCCGTCGAGGACCATCCGGCCCACGTTGTCGGGGAACATCGAGGCGTACGTGGAACCCAGGAGCGTCCCGTAGGAATAGCCAAGGTAGTTCAGCTTCTTGTCATTGAGCGCCCCGCGCAGGATATCGAGATCCTTCACGGCGCTGTTGGTGTCAATATGGGCCAGGACCGGGCCGGTCTTCTCCACGCATTTGGCCGCGATGACCTTGTTGTCCGCAAGACTCTCCTCCAGCCCGGCGTCCGTGTCCAGATCGTAGGTCTTGGCCCGGTACGCGTCGCGTTCCTGGTCGGTGAGGCACGTGACCGGCGCGGACCGCTTCACACCGCGCGGGTCGAAGCCCACAACGTCGTAGTTCGCCCGGACCTTCTCGGAAATGCTGGTGGTGCCGGCATCCCTGACGAAGTCGTAGCCCGAGGCGCCCGGGCCGCCGGGGTTGACCAGGAGGCTGCCCTTCTTGTTGCCCTTCGTGGCCACCTTGAGGGCAGCGATTTCGATCGTGGCGCCGTCCGGTTTACTGTAGTCCAGCGGGACCTTGATCTTGGCGCACTGGAGACTCTTCTCGCACGGCGTCCAGTTGACCTGCTGGGAGTAGAAGCTCCGGAGCTCAGCCGGTGCCGCGGAGGCGATCGACGGGTCAGCCTGCCCCGAATTCCCGGACTTCGTGCCGCCGTCTCCGCTGCCAAAGAGACTGCACGAGGCCAGCGTCATGGCCAGGGCCATGGCGCCGAGGGCCCGCACGCCGATCGCCCAGGATCGGAATCTTGCGGGCTGGGGTCGAGCAGGCTTCATGCGGTTCTCCTTGGGGGATAGGAACGAAAGCGATGGGGCGGGGCGGTTGGTTGGTGCCGTCCTGCGGGCAAGAGATCAGGCCGTCAGATGAGGCTGGCAGCCATGGACTCGATGGCCAGCAACGGGGCGACATTGGTGGTGGTGATGCGGTTGCGGGCCTTGTTGATGGCGTCCATGCGGGCGAGGGTGATCTCCGCGGTGGAGCGGGTAGCGAAGTCTTCGAGTTCGCTTCTCAGCTCAAGGTTGACCAGTTCCACGGAGTTCCCCATCTGGATGATCAGGATATCCCGGTAAAAGGAGAGCAGGTCTGTGAGAGTGCGGTCAAGGGAATCAGTGATGGAGCGCTTGGCGCGGCGCTTCTGGTCATCCTCGAGCTGCTTCACCTGGCCCCGCATGGCCGGCGGCAGCGTCCCGCTCTCCGGCGCTCCGAGGGTCGCCAGCAGCGCCGCTTTCTCACTGGCGTCGCGCTCGTCATTGGAGCTGTTGGCTTCCTCGGTGGCGATCTTGACCAGTTTTTCCGCCATCAGGACCGCCGCGGTGACGCCGCGGAGGGAGAACGGGAACCGCACGGTTTCAAGCCGGCGCTCCCTTGCCTCCGGGTCCCGGGCCAGGCGCCGGGCGATGCCCACATGGCTCTGGGCCGCGCGGGCCGCGCGTTCGGCGACAGCCGGCTCCACGCCGTCGCGCTTGACCAGGAGGGCCGCGACGTCGGCCGCGGGCGGAAGCCGCAGGGCCACGGCACGGCAGCGGGAGCGGATCGTGACGAGGACGTCGGCAGGGGACGGGGCGCAGAGCATCCACACGGTACGGGGAGTAGGCTCCTCGATGGCCTTGAGCAAAACATTGGTGGTGCGCTCGGCCATCCGGTCAGCGTCTTCGACGACAATGATGCGCCACCGGGCCGATGAGGGCCGGTTCCCGGCGGTGGACACCAGTTCGCGCGCCTCATCGATGGTGATGGTGACTTTTTCGGTGCGCACGAAGGCGACGTCGGAGTGGGTTTCGCCGAGGATGGTCAGGCAGGCGGCGCACTCGCCGCAGCCACGCAAGGTGACGTCCTCCTGATCGCAGTTCAGGGCGGCGGCGAAGGCCTTCGCCGCATTGGAACGGCCCGATCCGGGCGGCCCGGTGAAGAGCCACGCGTGCGTGAGCGCTTCGCCTTGGGCCGCCTGGCGCAGTTGCGCGACGACGGCGGGCTGGCCCTGGAGATCGTCCCAGACGCTCATGCTGTCCTGCTGTGGGGGAGTGCCAGCAAGGACTCGACACGCTCAAGGATCCGTTCGGCCAGCTCCGCCACGGGAAGCTGCGCGGGCAGGACGAGGTATTTCCCGGGCCGGGCCGCCGCCAGGTCCAGGAAAGCTGCCCGGATCCTGGCGTGGAAGTCATCGGCCTCGGATTCGAGGCGGTCTTCGGCGGCTTCCCCCGCGGTCCGCCGCTGCCGGCCGACCCCGGGGTCGACGTCGAGCAGCACCGTGAGATCCGGCTGCAGGCCCGACGTGGCCCAGTCGTTGATGTCCCGCACGGCGTCCGCGCCGAGATCCCGGCCGGCGCCCTGATAAGCGACCGAGGAGTCAATGTACCGGTCGGTGAGGACGATCTCGCCGCGTTCCAGGGCGGGCCGGATGACCTGGTCTGCGTGTGCGGCGCGGGAGGCAGCGAAAATCAGGGCCTCCGTGCGGGCATCGATGTGGCCGTGGCCGTGGTCCAGCACCAGGGAACGGAGCTTCTCGCCGATCGGGGTGCCGCCCGGTTCGCGGGTCCGCAGCACCGTGAGGCCGCGCGACTCGAGAGCCCCGGCCAGTTCAGCTGCCTGGGTCGACTTGCCGGCGCCGTCACCGCCTTCGAAGGCAATGAACAGTCCGGGCAGCGGTCCGGGGTGCTGGGTATTCACGCTCCTAGACTACCGACAATCACCGACGCTTTAGTGTGCGGCGTAACGCCTTGGCCGCCCTGCGGGGCTCCGACGTACCCTGTGTCCATGAGTCTTTCCGAACAACAGGCAGCAGCGCTCTCCGCAGAAACAGTGGTTGTGGCCGCGGGCCGGCCGCCGCGCCAGCGCGATGAACCGGTCAACCCTCCGCTCGTCCTGTCCTCCACCTACTTCGGCACCGGACCGCTGGGCGACGGGGACCGCGGCTACGGACGGTATTCGAACCCGACGTGGGACCCGTTCGAGGAGGCCCTGGGCCAGCTGGAGGGGGCGGACCTGCCCGGCCTGCTGTACGCCTCGGGGCTGGCCGCCGTGAGCTCGGCACTGTCCCTGGTTCCGGCGCACGGCGTGCTGGTGATGCCCTCCCACAGCTACGCCGGTTCGCTGGTCATGGCCACGGAACTGGCGGAAAAAGGCTTCCTCGAACTGCGGACCGTGGACATTGCGGATACGGACGCTGTCCTGGCGCAGCTCACGCCGGCCGGCGCGAAGCCGGCCAGCATGCTGTGGCTGGAAAGCCCCACCAACCCCATGCTCGGTGTGGCGGACATCCGGACCCTGACCGCGGCGGCGCATGCGGCCGGAGCAATCGTCGTCACGGACAACACCTTTTCCACGCCCCTCGTGCAACAGCCCCTGGCCCTCGGATCCGACGTCGTGCTGCATTCGGTGACTAAGTACCTTTCCGGGCACTCCGACGTCGTGCTGGGCGCGTTGGTGACCTCCGACGCCGGGCTGCGCGCCACTCTTCTGCACCACCGCACCATCCACGGCGGCATCGCCGGACCCTTTGAGGCCTGGCTGGCGCTCCGGGGACTGCGCACCCTGGCCCTGCGGATCGAACGCTCGCAGGCATCGGCTGCCGTCCTGGCGGAGCGCTTGAGCCGGCATCCGAGGGTCGCCAGCATCCGTTTTCCCGGACTGGCCTCGGACCCGGGCCATGAGCGGGCCAAAGCACAGATGAAAGGGTTCGGCTCCGTGCTGTGCATCGAGGTTGCCCCCGCGGGCGGCCTCAGCGGCGCCGACGCTGCGGACCGCGTCATCCGCGCCCTCCACTTGTGGCTGCCCGCGACGTCCCTTGGCGGGGTGGAATCCCTGATCGAACGCCGGCGCCGGCACACTGCCGAGCCGGCCAGCGTTCCGGAGAACCTCGTCCGGATGAGCGTCGGGATTGAAAACGTCGAGGACCTTTGGGCCGATTTGGAACAGGCGTTGGGCACTTTGGACAGCTAGGCTGGGGGAGTGGACGGAAGAATACTCATTTACTATGTCGAAACCGCGATCTACCTGATCCTGGCGGTGGTGGCTTTCGCCATTGAGGCGTGGGCGTTCTTCGACTGCCTCCGCCACAGGGCCAACGCCTTTGAAGCCGTATCCAAGCGGACCAAGACCTTCTGGCTCGCGCTGACCGGCGGCAGCGTGGCCGTCGGCCTGATCTCCCTGGTTTCCCAGCTCGGCGGCGGCGCGGGGGGCATCAGCACACTGGGCCTGTTCGGGCTCGCTGCCGTGACCGCGGCGTCGGTGTATCTCGCCGACGTGCGACCCGCCGTCAAAGACGCGGGCCGCGGCGGCAACCGCGGCTGGTGACACCCTGACAGCCGGCCCCGGAGCATAGCTCCGCGGTCGTGGCGCCGCGGCACTAACTTCGCGGTCCTAACTCCCCGGGGCCACAGCTTCCCAATTGACCGTCACTTCGCCGAGCCGCCACCGGGACGGCCCGTCCTGGACCGGCCAGCCGCCGTCGAGCAGTGCGCGGCACATGGCCGAGAAGCGCTGCCGGTTTCCGAACGACGCGAGCGGTGCGGCCTCCAGCCACGCCTGGTCCATCGCCTGCAGGTAGGAATGGATCTTCTCGCCCGGCACGTTGCGGTGGATCAGCGCCTTCGGGAGCCGCTCCGCAACGTCCGAGGGCAGCGTGAACGCGCCGAACCGCAGGGACAGGCTCAGGCTCAGCGGCCGCCCGGCGTCGAGCGCCACCCAGGTGACGCGCCGCCCGATCTCGTCGCAGGTCCCGTCGATGAACAGGCCGCCAGGAGCCAGCCGCCCCTGCACGAGCCGCCAGATGTCCTGGACGTCGGTTTCCTCGTACTGCCGCAGTACGTTGAAGGCCCGCACGAGCACGGGGCGGCCGGGCACGGGAAGCTCGAAGCCGCCCACCTGGAAGTTGAGCCCTGGCCGCTCCAGTGACTTCGCCTGCCGGACACGTTCCGGTTCGATTTCGATGCCGGTCACCCGCACGTCCGGACGGACCACGGACAAGCGCTCGAAGAGTTCGACGGCGGTGGCCGGGGAAGCGCCGTAGCCCAGGTCGACCACGAACGGATCGGCCGCTTCACGCAGCCGCCATGCCTGGGGGCCGGCCAGCCAGCGGTCCACGCGGCGCATCCGGTTCGGATTGGTGGTCCCGCGGGTCACGTTGCCCACCGGCCTGCCGCTTCGCCGTCCGGGGTTCCTGACCTGCTCCGCTCGTTGCACCACCGTCCCACCCTATCCTCCAACGCGGGGCCACCTACGGCCCATCCGGAGGCCCTTGATGGGACGTAGGTGACCCCGCGTTGGGGTGGGGCGTGACGGGGATGTAATGCTCGGCGCGGCCAGGGGCGGCTCCGCTAGGATGAAAACCATGACTTACAAGCTGATTCTGCTGCGCCACGGCCACAGCGACTGGAACGCCAAGAACCTGTTCACCGGCTGGGTGGACGTTGACCTCAACGACCAGGGCCGCGCTGAGGCGGTTCGCGGCGGCGAGCTTCTCGTGGAGCACAACATCCTCCCCGACATCCTCTACACCTCACGGCTGAAGCGGGCCATCAATACGGCGAACCTGGCCCTCGAGAAGGCGGACCGCGGCTGGATCGACGTCAAACGCGACTGGCGCCTCAACGAACGCCACTACGGCGCCCTCCAGGGCAAGGACAAGGCGCAGACGCTTGCCGAATTCGGCGAAGAGCAGTTCATGCTCTGGCGCCGGTCCTACGACACCCCGCCGCCGCCCCTGGCCGACGATTCCGAGTTCTCCCAGGTGGGGGACCCGCGCTACAAGGACCTCGGCGACGCCATTCCCCGCACCGAGTGCCTCAAGGATGTCCTGATCCGCCTCATGCCGTACTGGGAATCGGACATCAAGGAAGAGCTCAAAGCGGGCAAGACCGTCCTGGTCACGGCCCACGGCAACTCGCTCCGTGCCCTGGTCAAGCACCTGGACGGGATCAGCGACGAGGACATCGCCGGCCTGAACATCCCCACCGGCATCCCGCTGGTCTACGAACTGGACGAGAACTTCAAACCGGTCATCCCGGGCGGCACCTACCTCGATCCTGAGGCCGCCGCTGAGTCGATCAAGGCAGTCGCCAGCCAGGGCAAGAAGTAGCGCCCAGCCACCGGAAACGACGACGGCGGCCGGTCACCCCCAAGGTGACCGGCCGCCGCCGTTCTGCTTCGTGAGCTAGCTGAAAAGCTAGCTGTGTTCGATACCGCTCGGCTGCCAGGCCCCTGTGACGAGGTAGGTGACCTTCTGGGCCACGGAGACGCCGTGGTCGGCGAAGCGCTCGAAGTAGCGGCTGGCGAGGGCGACGTCGACAGTCGTGGCCGGGGATTCCTGCCAGTCGCTGCGCGCGATCGCCTTGAAAACGCTCAAGTGAAGATCGTTGACGGCGCCGTTGGCCTTCATGATGTCCCGGGCGACGCCGAGGTCGCGGGTTTCCAGCAGCACGGTGAGTTTCTGCGCGATCAGCAGGTCCTGCTCGGCGAAGCTCTTGAACGTCGCCTGCAACTGGGCCGGGATCACGTTGGCGGGGTAGCGGAGCCGGGCGAGCTGCGCGAGGTGGCGGGCGAGGTCGCCCATGCGCTCCAACGAGGCACTCATCCGCAGCGAGCCCACGATCATGCGAAGGTCGCTGGCCACCGGGCCCTGGAGCGCCAGGATGTCGATGGCCCGCTCGTCGAGGCTGTTCTGCAGGAAGTCGATCCGGGCATCGGCGGCAATGACGTCCTCGGCCAGGTCGATGTCGGCGCCTTCGAACGCCGTCGTGGCCTTCCCGATGGCCTCGGTGACCAGCTTGGAGATTTCTACGAGCTGTTCACCCACCTGGGCGAGCTCTTCCTGAAAAACCTTACGCACGTGTGCGTCCTTTCCTCGGAAATATTGCCTGCCACAACCGTGGCGGACGTATTTCGGTTCACCTCGCGGCGCTTCAACGGCCAACTCTTCCAGTGTCCGGTGAACTGTTGCGCCCCAATAGGTGAACGTTAGCTGAACCGGCGCCGGAATCGCAGGAGATTACGGTTGCGGCCCTGAAGCAGAGCCTAAGCTGGAAGCGTGGACCCAATGCTCATCGGCGTGATCGCCGGCCTGATCGGCCTCTCGCTCGGCATCTTCGGCGTGCTCGCGTTCCGGGTCAGCGAGCAGCAACGGCAGATCGTCGACGTCGACGTCGAGGACCCCTCGCTCCCCGAGGGTGCAGCCGAGGTTCTGGCCGTTGTCGGGAGGGCTTTCGTCGTCGTGGATGCCATCGACGGCGTTGTCCGCGCCAGCCCCGCGGCCTACGCCTATGGCCTGGTCCGCGGGCACACCGTAGTGCACCAGCAGCTGCTGGAATTGACGGCCAAGGTCCGGCGCGACGGCGTCATCCTCGAAAAGCAGCTTGAGCTGCCGCGCGGCCCGCTCGGCCAGGGAACCATCGTGGTCCAGGTCCGGGCAGCCATGATCGCCGAGGACTATATCCTCCTGCTCGCCGATGACCGCACCGAATTCACCCGTACTGAGGAAGTCAGGAACGACTTCGTAGCCAACGTCTCCCACGAACTGAAAACGCCGGTGGGGGCGATTTCCCTGCTGGCCGAGGCGCTGGAGTCATCCGCGGACGACGAAGAGGCCGTCCGGCGCTTCGCCAAGCGCATGCACAAGGAATCGGCCCGGCTCGCGGCACTCGTGCAGGACATCATCGAACTCTCCAGGCTGCAGGGCACGAATGTCACCCAGCAGGGACGCCCGGTGGACATCAACACCGTGGTGTCCGAGGCCGTGGACCGCTCCCAGCTGCCCGCGGAAAGCAAGAACATCCGGCTCGTCGTCGGCGGGCACGCGGACGCGATGGTCTACGGCGACCAGGACCTCCTGGTGACGGCGCTGCGCAACCTGATCGACAACGCCATCCGCTACTCCCCGGAAAACACCAAGGTGGGCATCGGCGTACGGTCCAAGGACGGATTGGTTGCGGTGTCCGTCACGGATCAGGGCGAAGGACTCAGCCCGGAAGACCAGGAACGCGTCTTTGAACGCTTCTACCGCGTGGACGCCGCCCGGTCCCGCCATACCGGCGGCACGGGCCTGGGTCTCAGCATTGTCAAACATGTCATCTCCAACCACGGCGGCGAGGTGACCCTGTGGTCGCAGCCAGGGCAGGGATCAACCTTCACCATCAGGCTTCCGGAGATGGAAGGCCAGGACGACGGCGACACCCCCGAGGTCCGCAGACCCGCGGGCCGGCCAGCGGGGCTGCAGCGGCCAGCCGGACCACACAGACGGGACGCCGCAGGCGTCCATGAGCAAGGAGCTAGCGCTTGAGCAGGATTCTTATTGTCGAGGACGAAGAGTCCTTCAGCGACCCGCTGTCCTACCTTTTGGGCAAGGAAGGGTTCGAGGTGGAGGTGGTGGACAACGGCCTCGATGCCATCACCGAATTCGACCGCAACGGCGCTGACCTGGTGCTCCTGGACCTCCAGCTGCCCGGGCAGTCCGGCACCGAAGTCTGCCGGCAGCTCCGGCAGCGCTCCAGCGTGCCCGTGATCATGCTGACGGCCAAGGACTCGGAAATCGACAAGGTGGTGGGTTTGGAGCTTGGCGCCGACGACTACGTCACCAAGCCGTACTCCTCGCGGGAACTCGTCGCCAGGGTCCGGGCCGTGCTGCGCCGCCAGGGCGAGCCGGAGGAACTGGTGGCAAGTACCGTGCAGGCCGGCCCTGTCCGGATGGATATCGAGCGGCACGTGGTCAGCGTCGGCGGCGAGCAGGTCTCCCTGCCGCTGAAGGAGTTCGAGCTGCTGGAAATGCTGCTGCGGAACTCCGGCCGGGTCCTGACCCGAGGCCAGTTGATTGACCGCGTCTGGGGCTCGGACTATGTCGGAGACACCAAGACCCTGGACGTCCACGTCAAGCGCCTGCGGAGCAAGATCGAGCCGGACCCCTCGGCGCCGCGGTATCTGATCACAGTCCGCGGGCTGGGCTACAAGTTCGAGCCTTAGCGCCGGAGGCCTTGTGCCGAAGACCCGAATGGGCACATAAAAGGAGGGGCACCCGGCGGGTGCCCCTCCTTTTGGCGGGTAAAGCTAGTGGCCTGCGGTGCTGCTCGGCGTCGGGGACGGCGTCGCGGTGCCGGAGGTGGCAGTTCCCGAGGGGGAGGCGCTCGAGGTGGCCGGGCCGGAGGAGGTGGGCTCCGCCGTCGGCAGGTACTTCTTGTAGTCAACGATCGTAGAGTCCATGACCGGAATCTTGAACTTCGCCTTCTGGCTGGTGCCGTCCTCGACGATGGTGACCTCGACGACGGTACCCGGCTTGCCGCCCGTGGTGCTGAGGATGGCAGCGTCCGTGGAGTCGTTGAGGAGGGTATAGGAGTTCTTCTTGACCGGAACCTGGGTCTGGGATCCGCCGGCGCCGTTGATTGTCAGCTTCACATCGTTCGACGACGAGTTGTACACCGCGCCGACCACGCGTCCCGGCTTGTTCTCCCCGTCGGAGATGATCAACATGTTGCGCAGCTGCAGCGGGCCGAGGTCCGTGCGGGTTCCGTCCGACGCCGAATACTGCTCCGAGGTCTGCTGGGGGTTGATGTAGCCGCAGCCGGTTACTGACAGCAGGCCAATGCCAAGTGCCGCCGTTGCCATTGCCAGCTTGCCGCGCTGGCCCCGGTTCATCGCAGTGAAACGCACGTCACGCACTCCTTGAGAGTCTTGAAACATTATTCAGCCATAGCCTAGCCGCAATCGGCCCTAAACGAGGATTCGGGCGGTACACAGAGCGGTCCGCAGAGCGCTACACCCGGACGTGCACAGAGGAAGGGTCGGCCGGCTGCCCGCTCCCGGCCGTGACGGCCTAAGCCTCTTGGCAGCGGGTGGCCAATGCACTATTATCCGCATCCGTCAAGTAGTTTGAGGAGGTCGATTTGGGCCATTTTCCGCGGATTCATGCGGTTTCAGGGCACGATGCATGGCAGTTGTATGCCTTAATCGTGATAAACTGGTCTGCGGGAAAGGGGAATGTCCACATGGTTTTTGAGGTCGGCGAGACAGTAGTTTACCCTCACCACGGTGCAGCAAAAATTGAAGAAATCAAGATGCGCACTGTCAAGGGCGAAGAGAAAATGTATCTCAGGCTCAAGGTGGCTCAGGGTGATCTGACCATTGAAGTTCCAGCAGAAAACGTTGACCTAGTTGGGGTCAGGGACGTAGTGGGCAAGGAAGGCCTGGAGCACGTGTTTGACGTGCTGCGGGCTGAGTTCACTGAAGAGCCCACCAACTGGTCGCGTCGTTACAAGGCAAACCTGGAAAAGCTTGCATCCGGTGACGTCATCAAGGTGGCAGAGGTCGTCCGCGACCTGTGGCGCCGCGATCACGATCGGGGTCTCTCCGCAGGGGAGAAGCGCATGCTGGCCAAAGCCCGCCAGATTCTGATTTCAGAACTGGCGCTGGCGGAAAAGACGGATGAAGAGAAGGCCGCAAGCGTTCTCGACGAAGTCCTGGCTTCCTAAGACAAGAATCGAACCCCGGTGGCTTAGGCCGCCGGGGCTTCTTTTTGCCCTTTTTCAGCCCGCCGCCCCCGGTTGCGCCGCCACGTGGGGTCCTTCCGGGCGCCGAGAACGGCCACAACCGATGGCTCAGTGGGATGAAGCGTGGCCGGGACGTAGTGTTGTGCGCATGAACACTGCATCGACACCCCCCGTCACCGCGGTCATCGTTGTGGCTGCGGGCTCCGGCCAGCGCCTGGGCTACGGCATGCCGAAAGCCAAGGTGCCGCTGGGCGGGGAGAGCATCCTCACCCACGCGCTGCGGGGTGTCGCCGCCGCCGGGGTTGCCCGGCAAATCTGCGTGGCCATTCCGCAGGGGGATGCCGAACTGCGCGCATTGTGCGAGGAGTTCGCCCGGGAGCTTAAGGCAGCGCATCGCCGCAACGCCGCGTCCGGGCACTCCCTGCAGGATCCGGTCCTGACCGTCGTAGACGGCGGCGCCAGCCGCGCCGATTCCGTCCGTGCCGCAATGGCGGCCCTGCTGCCTGGAACGGAGGCCGTCCTGGTGCACGACGCGGCCCGGGCCCTGACGCCGGAGTCCGTCTTTCACCGGGTGGCCGAGGCACTCGCCGCCGGGGCAGACGCCGTCATCCCCGTAATGCCGGTGGTTGACACCGTCAAAACCGTCGAACCCACAACGGGCGACGGCGCCGCGGTTGCCCCCGAACTGGTGACCGGGACAGCCCCCCGCGAGACGCTCCGTGCGGTGCAGACGCCGCAGGGATTCACCTTGGCCGCCCTTCAGCGTGCCCACGAGGCAGCAGCGGGGTTCAACGCCGTCGAGGCCGCCGTCGTCACCGACGACGCCATGCTGGTGGAGCTCCTGGGCATCCCCGTCCACGCCGTACGCGGCGCCAGCCAGTCCCTGAAGATCACGACCCCGCTCGACCTGATCCTTGCCGAAGGACTCCTCGAAGGACCACTCGGCGCACGGTGGGTGGAAGGCTGATCATGGCCGATACCCAGAGCCGAATGCGCCAGAGCGGCGCACCAGTCATCCCCCGCACGGGCATCGGAATCGATGTCCATGCCTACGCTGCCGAGCACGAGCCGCGGCCCCTGTGGCTCGGCGGCCTGTTCTGGGACGGCGAAAGGGGGCTGGCCGGCCATTCCGACGGCGATCCGGTGGCGCACTCCGCCGCCGACGCGCTCTTCTCGGCCTGCGGAATCGGGGATCTCGGTACGCACTTCGGCACCGACCGCCCGGAATACGCCGGCGCATCCGGAGTCACCTTGTTGACCGAGGCCGCCAGGATCGTCCGCGCGCAAGGATTCGAGATCGGCAACATCGCCGTGCAGTTCGTAGCCAACCGGCCCAAGTTCGGCCCGCGGCGGGAGGAATCGCAGCGCGTCCTCAGCGCGGCCGCCGGGGCGCCGGTAAGCGTCACGGCCACGACGAGCGACGGACTCGGATTCACCGGCCGCGGCGAGGGGATCTCGGCCGTGGCCACGGCGCTCGTCTACACGGTCCGCTGATCCGCCCATGCTGAACGGCCCTGCTTGCTGGGCCATTCGTCCCCTAGGCTTAAGGGGCAACCCTTCCGGCAACATCAGGAGACTCCCGTGAAAAAGCTGCTGCCCGCCGTCGTCGTCGTGGCGGGATTGCTGCTGACCGGCTGTGCCGGCGCATCGACGCCCGCCGCGACGCCGAGCCCGACGCCGAAGATGAGCGTCGACGAAAGCTGCAAGTTCCTCAACACCGACACCTTCGTGCCGACCGGGACTCCGAAGGAACAGGCCGGCCAGATCGGCAAGCATTACCAGGAAGTCGCGGACAAAGTCGCCCCCGAGGTGGGCGCGCCGATCCAGAAAATGGCCGACATCATGAAACAGGTGGCGGACAGTCCCGATGGCAGCAAGACCACCGACCAGACGACCCAGCTCACGGATCAGATCAACAAGATCGGGCAGTACTGCAAATAGACGTTCCGGGCGCCCGGGTGCCCGGCCATCACCGGCCGGTCAGGCCGGGAGGCCCCATCGGCTAATCTGGAGCGGTGACCCTGCGCTTCTATGACACAGCATCCGCCGAAGTCCGCGACTTCGTCCCCCTGGTACCGGGCCGCGTGAGCCTGTACTACTGCGGTGCCACGGTCCAGGGCATGCCTCACGTCGGGCACATCCGCTCGGCCATCGCCTTCGACCAGCTCACCCGCTGGCTGGAGTACCGCGGCTTCCGCGTGACCGTCGTCCGGAACGTCACCGACATCGACGACAAGATCCTGGCCAAGTCAGCCGACTCCTTTGAGCAGGGCTTTGACGAGCCCGGAGCCATCCCCCACGAGGAATGGTGGGCGCTGGCCTACCGCTACGAGCAGGAATTCCTCAAGGCCTACGACACTCTCGGCGTCTCCCGCCCCACCTACGAGCCGCGCGCCACCGGCCACATCCCCGAAATGCACGCCCTCATCCAGCAGCTCATTGACCGCGGGCACGCCTATCCTGCCCTCGATGATTCCGGCGACGTCTACTTCGACGTCCGTTCATGGAACAAGTACGGCTCACTGACGCGCCAGAAGATCGATGACATGCAAGGCGCGCCCGACGCCGACCCCCGCGGCAAGAAGGACCCCCGGGACTTTGCGCTGTGGAAGGGCTACAAGGACGGCGAGCCGACGTCGGCGAGCTGGGCCTCCCCATGGGGCGCCGGCCGCCCGGGCTGGCACCTGGAATGCTCCGCGATGGTCACCAAATACCTCGGCACCGAGTTCGATATCCACGGCGGCGGCCTGGACCTGCGCTTCCCGCACCACGAGAACGAGATGGCGCAGTCCCAGGCTGCGGGCCACGGCTTCGCCAACTTCTGGATGCACAACGGCATGGTCACCTACGCGGGTGAAAAGATGTCCAAATCCATCGGCAACACTGTCAGCCCGGCCGAGATGCTGGAGCTCGCTCCGCCGCGAGTGGTCCGCTATTATCTCGGCCAGGCGCAGTACCGCTCGGTGCTGGACTACCAGCCGACATCGCTGCAGGAGGCCGCCGCCGCCGTCGAGCGGATCGATGGATTTATCAGCCGAGCACTTCGGAGCACGACGACGCATGACGGCGCGTCCGTCCCCGAAAGCGCATCCGTCCCCGACGCGTTCGCGGCCGCCATGGACGACGACCTGAACGTCCCCCAGGCCCTCGCTGTGCTTCACGAAACCGTCCGCGCCGGCAACACCGCCCTCACTGACGGGGAGCTCGACGCCGCCCGGGCGGCACTTGCCAGCGTCACCGGCATGCTGGAAGTCCTTGGCCTCAACGCCACTGCGACGCCTGCAGCCGACGAGCAGGCCAACACCGCGCTCGGAGTCCTCGTCGAAGCGCAGCTCGCGGCCCGCGCGCAGGCCCGCGCCGGAAAGGACTGGGCCGCGTCCGACGCCATCCGGGACACCCTGGCTGCGGCCGGCGTCGTGGTCGAGGACGGTCCGGACGGCGCGATGTGGAGCCTCAAGCGCGGCTGACAACGCTTCGCCGCGCGGACTGACAAGCACCCCCGCCGCACCCTGCGGTCGAGGATTTAACTCGAGTCAGTAGACTGGAGGTCAGACTTGTCAACAAATCGCGTATTACCAAAGCAGGGGTGTAACTCATGGCCAACAACGGTCGCCGGTCGGTCAAGATGAAGAAGGGCCCCTCCGTCGGAACCGGCGGTCACGGCCGCAAGGCTCTCGAGGGTAAGGGCCCGACGCCCAAGGCGGAGGACCGCCCGTACCACAAGGCCCACAAAAACAAGCAGCTCGCGGAACGTTCCGCGGCCAAGCGTCCGGGCGCCCCGCGCGCAGCCGGCGCCCGCTCCGGACCCAAGGGCCGTGCCACCGAGGAAGTTGTCACCGGACGCAACTCGGTTGTCGAAGCACTCCGCGCCGGCATCCCGGCCAAGGCACTGCACATCGCCGTCCGGATCGAGATGGACGACCGCGTTAAAGAGTCCCTCAAGCTCGCGGCCGAGCGCGGCATCCCGCTGCTCGAAACCGGCAAGCCCGAGCTGGACCGCATGACCGAGGACGCCATCCACCAGGGGCTCGTGCTGCAGATCCCGCCGTACGAATACCAGGACGCGTTCGAACTCGCCGAACACACCCTCGAGGCCTGGAAGAAGGGTCACGTCGCCAACGCTCCGCTCTTCGTCGCGTTGGACGGCATCACCGATCCCCGCAACCTCGGCGCGATCATCCGCTCCGTTTCGGCCTTCAGCGGCCACGGTGTCATCGTCCCGGAGCGCCGCTCCGTCGGCGTCACCGCCTCGGCTTGGAAGACCAGCGCGGGCGCCGCCGTCCGCGTGCCGGTTGCCCGTGCCGCCAACCTCAACAACACGCTCAAGGCGTTCAAGAACATGGGCATCTATGTTCTGGGTCTCGACGGCGACGGCGACGTCTCGCTGCCGGACCTCGCCCTGGCCACCGAACCGGTGTGCCTCGTTGTGGGGTCCGAGGGCAAGGGCCTGAGCCGCCTGGTCCGCGAAAACTGCGACCAGATCGTCTCCATCCCGATCGACTCCGCCATGGAATCGCTCAACGCCTCGATGGCCGTCGGCATCTCCCTCTACGAGATCTCCCGCCAGCGCGCTGCCAAGTAAGGTAGTCCCTTCTTCCGGGTCGGGTCCGCCGGAACCTCAGTCTCCCCGTCGCTTAGACACCTCCCGACGCTCCGCTCGGCAGCGGCCGGCCTCGCACCGCTCTGGTCGGCGATGCGCTCCTTAGCAAGACTCCGGTTCCGCCTCTGACGCTCCCTCACCTTTTGCTGGTGGATGGCAAACGCTCCCTCACACCTTGTGAGGGAGCGTTTGGGTTTGACTGTGCGAGACGTGAGGGAGCGTTCGGTTTGGGAGTGCGAGACGTGAGGGAGCGTCGAAGGTAACCGGGCCTAGAACTTGTGGCGGTTGGCCAGGACAGGGAGTTGGGTGCGGGCTTCCTTGACGACGGCGGTGTCCAGGTCCGCGAATAACAGGCCGGGGGCGCCGTCGAGTTCGGCCAGAATGTCGCCCATGGGCGAGACGACGACCGAGTGCCCGACGCCGGTGGGGGCGGAGCCTTTGACCGGGATGCCCTGGCTGGCGGGGTCGCCCTGGCCGCAGGCGAGGACCAGGGTGGTGGAGTCCAGGGCGCGGGCGCGGGCCAGGAGCTTCCACTGCTCGGCTTTGCCCGGACCAGAGCCCCACGAGGCGCAGACGATGTTGACCTGGGCGCCGCGGTCCGCGTTTTCCGTAAACAGGTCGGGGAAGCGGATGTCGTAACAGGTGGCCAGGCCGAACCTCACGCCCCCGGCCTCGAACGTGACGGGCTCGGTGCCGGCGTCGACCGTGTCCGACTCCGCGAAGCCAAACGCATCGAAGAGGTGGATCTTGTCGTAGCTCGCCTCCACTCCGGGGCCGGTGGCCAGGAGGGTGTTCCGCACTTTGCGCGCGCCGCCGTCGGTCACTGAGCCTGGCGTGAACATCCCGGCGACGATCACGATTCCGAGTTCCGACGCAATGGCGCGGAGGTGGGAGGCCCATGGGCCGTCCAGCGGCTCGGCAATGTCCACCAGGGAATTGCCGAAGGCGCGCATTGCGGCCTCCGGGAACACCACCAGCCCGGCGCCCCCGGTCTTGGCCTGCCGGGCGTATTCCTCCACGAGGGCCAGATTTGTTCCAAGATCGCGTCCGGTGATGATTTGGGCCAGCGCAACTCGCACATTTACCTCCAATTCAGCGCTTCATTCCAGTATGAAGCGTTGCTATTCCGCAGACCGCACAGCGTCCGTACACTGCACAACGTCATGAAAACGAAAACGCGGGGCCAGTTGTCCGTCCCGGCTAAGCTTTAGGCAATGGTTATGCCTTTTGTAGATACAGCTTCCACCGTAGACGCCTCACGGGCGTTTCCGCTGGGGATCAGCGTTCCGCTGTCCGGGTCGCCGGCAATGGACGACCCTCGGGGTGCGTTCGCCAACGTCGCTGTCTACGCGCCCGCCGTCACCACCCTGGAAATCGCCTACCAGGCACCGGGGGGAACGTGGCAGGTGAAGACGCTGCCCAACGTCGCCTCCGGTGTCCACTACGGCATCGTGGAGGGCATCCCCGCAGGTACACGCTACGGTTTCCGGGCTTCCCCGGAACACGAGGCGCTCCCGCTGTCCATGCCCGCCATGGACTTTGACGCCGACGGCGGCCAGCCGCTGCTGCTGGACCCTTACGGGCGGGCCGTGGACGAACGCGACGGTTTCCTCACGAGCGTCCGGATGGCCGGCGGCTTCGACTGGGGCGCAGACGCCAACCCCCGCACGCCGTGGCGCAACACCATTATCTATGAGGCGCACGTCCGGGGCCAGAGCAAGCTGCATCCGGACATCCCCGAAGACCTGCAGGGAACGTATGCCGGCATGGCGCACCCGGCCATGATCGAGCACCTGATCTCACTGGGTGTGACAGCGGTCCAGCTCCTGCCGGTCCATTTCCACGTGGACGAGCCGCATCTGCAGAACCTCGGATTGACGAACTACTGGGGCTACAACACGGCCGCGTTTTTCGCCCCGCACCCCGGCTACGCCACCGAGGCCGCGCAGGCGGCCGGCGCACACGCAGTCCAGGACGAATTCAAGGGCATGGTCAAGCTGCTGCACGCCGCCGGCCTTGAAGTCATCCTCGATGTCGTCTACAACCACTCGGCCGAGGGCGGCACCGACGGCCCGACCCTGAGCTTCCGCGGCCTCGGGGAGATGCAGTACTACCGCAATGACGGCCACGGCAGGTATGTTGACACCACTGGGTGCGGAAACAGCCTGAACTTCGCGGAGCCACGAGTGGTCCAGCTTGTGCTGGACTCGCTGCGGTACTGGGTGTCCGAGTTCCACATCGACGGCTTCCGCTTCGACCTTGCGGTGACGCTGTGCCGCAACGCAGCCAACGAATTCGACCCCCGGCACCCTTTCCTGGTCGCCATCGCCGCGGATCCTGTCCTGTCCGCCACCAAGCTGATCGCCGAACCGTGGGACGTGGGCTACGGCGGCTGGCAGACGGGCCGGTTCCCGGCCGGCTGGGTGGACTGGAACGACCACTTCCGCGACGCCGTCCGCAGCTTCTGGCTCGCCGACCGCGCCGCGATCGACGCCGGCGGCCACGGCGGCTCCGTGGCCCGGCTGGCGGATGCCCTGTCCGGCTCCGCCAGCCTGTTCGAACCCTCCGGACGGTCCAGGCTCGCCTCGGTCAACTTCGTCGCCGCCCACGACGGCTTCACGCTGGCGGACCTGGTTTCCTACGACCGCAAACACAACGAGGCCAACGGCGAACAAAACCGCGACGGCCACGGCGACAACCGCAGCTACAACCACGGTTTCGAAGGCCGGACGGAAGACGAGGAAATCCTTGCCCGTCGGGCCCAGACGAGCCGCAACCTGATGGCCTCGCTCATGATCTCCCTGGGCGTGCCCATGATCAACGCCGGGGACGAGCTCGGCCGGACCCAGCAGGGCAACAACAACGCCTACTGCCAGGACAACCCCCTCGCCTGGATCGACTGGACCACCACCCCGGAATCCCACTCGATGCTGCGCACCACCAAGCGGGTCATCCGTTTGCGCAAGGAGTTCCTGGCCGGCCAGCCGCACGACTACCCGGCCCGCGAGAACCAGTCCTACCTGCACTGGTTCGATGCCACCGGCAAACCGATGTCCGGTGAAAGCTGGCAGGATCCCCGCCACCGCGTGGTCCAGCTGCTGCTGGGCTCCGACGACGGCCACGTCGACGGGCTGGTGGTGGTCAACGGCGGCGGCGACGACGTCAAAGTCACGCTGCCCGCCCTCAGCAACGATGACGGCACCGGCCACCGGCTATTCGAACTGCGCCTGACCACCTCGGAACTCCACGACCGGCGCCAGGGCGTCCGGGTGTCCTCCGGGGAACGGGACGTCGTCCAGGCCAATTCGATCAACATCTACCGCACCTAAGCCCCGCCGCAGGCACGTAAGGACACCATGAAGATTTTCTCTGCAGACACCTGGACGATTGACGAACTGAAGGATCAGATCGACGACGCCGGCCGCCGCTCCGTCGTGGTCCCCGCCGCGGATAGCAGGCGGACAGTCCTGGAGTCATTCCGGGAAATCCTGGACTTCCCGGAAGAGGACGGCGTGGACCTCGATGCCCTCAACGACTCGCTGCACGACTTCGCGGACGAGGTCACGGATGTTGGCCAGCTCCCGGTGACGTTTATCTGGCAGGTGCCGGCCGGCTTCCGGGCGGACCGCTCCTTCGGCGTCATCTGCGAAACCCTCCAGGATGCCGAGGCTTACGCCGGCAAGAGCCTGGCCGTCATTGCCGTCTGCCTGTAGCCAGCGGAACCGGTAGCCGGCGGGCGCTGGACCTGAGGGACGCTGTAGCCGGCGGGCGCTGGAACTAACCGACCGGACGGCAACGGCGCCGCAAACCGGTGACCGGTCCGCGGCGCCGCCGACAAGCTAGGCGTTGACGATCAGGCCAAGCTCGGCCTTGGATGCCAGGGCTTCGTGCTTCGGAAGCACGCGCACCGTGTAGCCGAAGGACCCGGAGCGGTCGATCACGAGGGTGCCGCTGAAGAGATGGCGGCCCTTGCCGAGGTCCTCCGCGGCTTTCAGCTCGGCAACTGTGACGTCCGCGAGTTCATCGCTGTCCTCGGCGCGGCCGTAGGCGACCTCCACGGACACATCATCCGGTGAAAGATCGTGCAGGGCCACATAGGCGTTCACTTGGAGGAGGTCGCCGATCTGCGGGTCCTCCGAGACACCCACTGAGTCCACGTGCTCCACCTGGATCTGGGGCCACGCGGACCGGACCCGGGAGGACCACGCCGCCAGGGCTTTTGCCTGGGCATAGTTCTCCGCCACGGCGTGGCGCCCGGCGATGGCCGCCGGCCGGTACAGCACGCTGACGTAGTCCTTGAGCATCCGGTCCGCGGAGACCGCCGGGCCCAGGTGCGACATCGTGTGCTTGATCATCGAGATCCAGTGCGTGGGGACCTTCTGCGGGCCGGGCTGCGAGGGCCCGGCAGCGCCGGCGCCGTCGGAGACCGTGAGGCCGTAGAAACGCGGCGCAACCTGCGTTTCGAGCAGTTCGTAGAGCGCGGCCGCCTCGATGTCGTCGCGTTCCTCGGGGGACGCATCGTTGTTGGCGGTCGGAATCGCCCAGCCGTTCTCGCCGTCGTACATCTCATCCCACCAGCCGTCCATGACGGAAAGGTTCAGGGAACCGTTCAGGGCCGCCTTCATGCCGGAGGTCCCGCAGGCCTCCAGCGGGCGCAGCGGGTTGTTCAGCCACACGTCGCAGCCGGGGAACAGGGTCCGGGCCATGGCGATGTCGTAGTTGGGCAGGAACGCGATCCGGTGGCGCACCTCGGGATCGTCGGTGAACCGGACCAGGTCCTGGATCATCTTCTTGCCCGCGTCGTCTGCAGGGTGCGACTTCCCGGCGATGACCAGCTGGATGGGGTGCGTCTTGTGCAGCAGCAGGGCCTTGAGCCGAGCCGGGTCGCGGAGCATCAGGGTCAGGCGCTTGTAGGTCGGCACGCGCCGGGCGAAACCGATGGTCAGGACGTCCGGATCCAGCACCGAGTCGGTCCAGGCCAGCTCGGCGTCGGCCGCGCCGCGTTTCTTCCAGGCCGCCCGGAGGCGGCGCCGGACGTCCTCCACGAGGGACACGCGCATTTCGCGGCGGAGCGCCCAGAGCTCTTCGTCGGTGACGTTGTAGGCGAGGTCCCAGCGGCCTTTCGCCTCCGCCTCGGCGCCGAAGTGGTCCCGGGCCAGCTGGGAGACACGCGGGTCAACCCAGGTCGGGACGTGCACGCCGTTGGTGACCGAAGTGATGGGGATTTCCGAGTGGTCGAATCCAGGCCAGAGGGCCGAGAACATGCCGCGGGAGACAACGCCGTGCAGCTTCGCGACGCCATTGGCCCGCTGGGCCAGCCGCAGGCCCATGACCGCCATGTTGAACACGAACGGGTTGCCTTCGGCGAAGTCTTCCCGGCCCAGATCCAGGATCTTGGCCACCGGGACATCCGGCGCCAGCCCGGCCTCGAAGAAATGCTGGATCTGGGAGATCTCGAAGCGGTCGATGCCGGCGGGAACCGGGGTGTGCGTTGTGAACACGGTCGAGGCCCGTCCGGCAGCCAGGGCTTCGTCCCAGCTCAGTGGTTCCGCGGCGGACATCATTTCCTGGATCCGTTCGATGCCCAGGAAGCCGGCGTGGCCCTCGTTGGTGTGGAACACCTCCGGCGCGGGGACCCCGGTGAGTTTCTGGAAGACGCGCAGCGCCTTGACCCCGCCCATGCCGAGCAGGAGCTCCTGCTGCAGCCGGTGGTCACCGCCGCCGCCGTAGAGGCGGTCGGTGATGCCGCGGGCGGCGTCGTCGTTGCCCGGCACGTTGGAGTCCAGCAGCAGGAGCGGCACGCGTCCGACGTCGGCCCGCCACACGTGCGCCAGCAACCTGCGGCCCTGGGGGAGGGGCAGGGAGATCTGGATCGGCCTGCCGTTGCCGTCCGGGGAGGCCTCCCGCAGCAGCGTCAGGGGGAGCCCATCGGGATCGAGGACGGGGTAGGTCTCCTGCTGCCAGGCGTCGCGGGACAGCGACTGCTTGAAATAGCCGGCCTGATACAGCAGTCCGACGCCGATTAGCGGCACGCCGAGGTCCGAGGCTGCCTTCAGGTGGTCTCCGGCCAGGATGCCCAAGCCGCCGGAATACTGGGGCAGGACCTCGGTGATACCGAACTCGGGCGAAAAGTAGGCGATGCACGACGGCGCGCCGTCGCCCAGGCTTTGGTACCAGCGGGGCTGTTCGAGGTACCGGTCCAGATCGTCCGCAGCGGCGTGGACGCGCTGCACGACGTCCTGGTCCGCTGCGAGGCGCTGGAGTTCTTCCCGGCTGACCAGTCCCAGGAACGTGACCGGATCATGGGCGCTTTCGGCCCAGATCTTGGGGTTCAGCCCCTCGAAAAGCTCCCGGGTGGGCCGGTGCCAGGACCACCGAAGGTTGGTGGCGAGCCGGGCCAGCGGCCGGATCGACTCCGGAAGAACGGTTCGGACTGTAAATCTGCGGATTGCCTTCACCAGCGAAACACTAACGGACAACTCGGTGCCCGGGAACGGGTTTAGGATTCTTTCCCGTAAATGACGGTTTGCCCTCGGCGAAAACCCGAAACGCCCCTAAAAAACCTGAGCAGGCTTAGCATTCTCGTCGTTTTGTAGATAACGTCGAGCCTGTGACGAATAACTCGCGAACCAGTGCCGTGTCCAAGCAAAAGCCAAAGGCCCTGATCACGGATGGCCTGCAATTTGGCCGTTTTCCGATCACAGCCGTACAGCCTGCCGTCGAGGGCGGGAAGTTCCCGGCCAAGGCCGTTGCGGGCGAAAGCCTCGTGGTCGGTGCCACCGCCTTCCGGGAGGGGCACGACCAGCTAGGCGTCAGCGCCGTGCTGCTCGATCCCCGCGGCAAGGAGCGCCAACGCGTCCGCCTCGCCCCGCCCCGCGGCAACAGGGGCAAGGGCACGGACCGCTGGGAAGGCCTCCTGACCCCGCCCGCCACGGGCAACTGGTCCTTCGTCATCGAAGCCTGGCATGACCGCTACGGCACATGGCACCACAACGCCGAGGTCAAGGTCGAAGCCGGCATCGACGTCGAACTGATGCTCGCCGAAGGTGCCGCGCTGCTTTCGGAAGCGTCCGAAGACCCGGCCCGACCCTCGGCGGACCGGCGCACGCTGCGGATGGCCGTCGTCGTACTCTCCGACACCTCCCGGACGCCCGAAGACCGTCTTGCCGCCGGGTTCAGCACCGAGGTGGCCGACATCGTCGAACGCCAGCCCATCCGGGAGTTCGTAACCGTCTCCGAGCCGTACCCGCTGCTGGTGGAACGCGAGCTCGCCGGCCGGGGCGCCTGGTACGAATTTTTCCCCCGCTCCGAGGGCGCAGTCCGCAACCACGAAACCGGTGAGTGGACCTCCGGAACCTTCCGGACCGCCGCGAAACGCCTTGACGCGGTCGCCGGCATGGGCTTCGACATCATCTACATGCCACCGATCCACCCGATCGGCTCGCAGCACCGCAAGGGGCCAAACAACACCCTCCTGGCCGGACCGCACGATCCCGGCTCGCCGTGGGCCATCGGCGCCAAGGAGGGCGGCCACGACGCCATCCACCCGGACCTCGGAACCTTCGAAGACTTCGACGCCTTCGTTGCGCGGGCGGGCGAACTGGGGCTCGAAGTCGCCCTGGACCTGGCACTGCAGGCCGCGCCCGACCACCCCTGGGTACAAAGCAACCCGGAGTGGTTCACCACCCGCGTGGACGGCAGCATCGCCTACGCCGAGAACCCGCCGAAGAAATACCAGGACATCTTCCCGCTCAACTTCGACAACGACCCCGAGGGACTCTCCAACGAGATCCTGCGCATCGTCTTCCTTTGGGTGAGCCACGGCGTCAAGATCTTCCGGGTGGACAACCCGCACACCAAGCCCGTGTGGTTCTGGGAATGGCTGATCGCCAAGGTCAACAAGAAGTACCCCGACGTCGTGTTCCTCGCCGAGGCGTTCACCCGTCCCGCCATGATGCACGCACTGGGCCGCGCCGGCTTCCAGCAGTCCTACTCCTACTTCACCTGGCGGAACACCAAGGAGGAGCTGGAGGAGTACTTCCAGGAGGTCAGCCACGAATCCCCGGCCTATTTCCGGCCGAACTTCTTCGTCAACACCCCTGACATCCTCACCGAGTACCTGCAGTACGGCGGTCCGGCCGCGTTCAAGATCCGTGCCGCATTGGCCGCCACGGCGAGCCCGATCTGGGGTGTGTACGCCGGTTACGAGCTCTACGAACACGTTGCCCGCCCCGGAGCCGAAGAGTACATCGACAACGAGAAATTCGAATACAAGGCCCGGGACTGGGACGCGGCGGCAGAATCCGGCCGGACGCTTGCACCGTACCTGACCAGGCTCAACGAGATCAGGCACACCCACCCGGCCCTGGGAGACCTGCAGAACCTGACACTGCACCAAAGCACGGACAACGCCACCGTGGTGTATTCCAAGCACAAGACGCTCCCCGACGGCACGAAGGACACCCTCATCATCGCCGTCAATGTGGACCCGCACGGCATCCGGGAGAGCACCGTTTCCCTGGACCTGGCCGCGCTGGAGCTGGATCCGGAGGACCTGACGCACAATGGAGGGTTCGTGGTGGACGATCTCTTAACCGGCGAGAGCTGGGAATGGGGGGAGTACAACTACGTCCGGCTGGACGCACATGTCGAACCCGCCCACATCCTTAGCATCCGGAGGCACCACCAGTGAGTTTCAGCCCGTCAAACCCCAACCAGCACTACAGCTCGAAGGGATCCTTTGAACTGAACGCACCCGGCCTCCAACACGATCCTCTCTGGTACCGCAAAGCGGTGTTTTACGAGGTCCTGGTCCGGGGCTTTGCGGACGGCAACGGGGACGGCTCCGGCGACTTCCACGGCCTGATCGACAAACTGGACTACCTGCAGTGGCTCGGCGTGGACTGCCTCTGGCTCCCGCCGTTCTTCCAGTCCCCGCTCCGCGACGGCGGCTACGACATCTCCGACTACAACTCCGTGCTGGACGAATTCGGCACCATCAGCGACTTCAAACGCCTCGTGGCGGAAGCCCATGCCCGCGGCGTCCGCGTGATCATCGACCTCCCGCTGAACCACACCTCGGACCAGCACCCGTGGTTCCAGGAGTCGCGCAAGGATCCCGACGGGCCCTTCGGCGATTTCTACGTGTGGAGTGACACGGACGAAAAGTACGAAGACGCCCGCATCATTTTCGTGGACACCGAGGAATCCAACTGGACCTTCGACCCCATCCGGCGCCAGTTCTTCTGGCACCGCTTCTTCAGCCACCAGCCGGACCTGAACTTCGAGAACCCCAAGGTCATCGACGCGCTCTTCGACGTCGTGCGGTTCTGGCTCGACCAGGGGATCGACGGCTTCCGCGCCGACGCCATCCCGTACCTGTTTGAGGAAGAGGGGACGAACTGCGAGAACCTGCCGCAGACCCACGAATTCCTCCGCAAGCTGCGCAAAATGGTCGACGAAAGCTACCCCGGCCGCGTGATCATCGCCGAAGCCAACCAGCCGCCCGCGGAAGTGGTCGAATATTTCGGCACCGAAGAGGAACCGGAGTGCCACATGGCGTTCCACTTCCCGATCATGCCGCGGCTGTACTACGCGCTGCGGGACCAGAAGGCAGCGCCGATCATCGAGACGATGAAGGACACCCCGGACATCCCCGAAGGCGCCCAGTGGGGCACCTTCCTGCGCAACCACGACGAACTGACGCTGGAAATGGTCACGTCCGATGAGCGCGCCGCGATGCTCGGCTGGTACGCGCCGGATCCGCGCATGCGCGCCAACATCGGTATCCGACGCCGGCTGGCCCCCCTGCTGGATAACTCCCGCTCCGAAATCGAGCTCATCAACGCCCTGCTGCTGTCCCTGCCGGGCAGCCCGTTCCTCTATTACGGGGACGAGATCGGCATGGGCGACAACATCTGGCTCGAGGACCGCGACGCCGTCCGCACGCCGATGCAGTGGAACCCGGACCGCAACGCGGGCTTCTCCAGCGCCGACCCGGGCAAGTTGTACCTTCCCGTCATCCAGTCGCTCGTCTACAACTACAGCATGGCCAATGTCGAGGCGGAGGCCGCGCACTCGGGCTCGCTTTTGCGCTGGACCCGGCAGATCCTGAGTGTCCGCAAGAACCACCCCGCCTTCGGACTGGGCACGTTCAAGCACGTCGAGGCCGACCATGACGTCGTCCTCGCCTACCTTCGGGAACTTCCCGAAGGTAACTCGGCCGGCGAAGACAGCGAAAGCATCCTGTGCGCTTTCAACCTCTCCCAGCACCCCGTCGCCACCACCTTGCGGGTGCCGAAATATGCCGGGCGCGGCCTCCGGGATGTCTTCGGCGGCCAGGCGTTCCCCGCCATCGGAGAGGACGGCACCTTGACGCTGACCTTGGGCAGCCACGACTTCTTCTGGCTGCGGATCCGCTCGGCGGCCTCCAACCCGGCCTCCCCCTACACGCAGGCGATGCCTATCCTGTCCATCGAAGGCTGAGATGAACCGACCGACCCTCACCCCAGCCCTCAGCGGACTGCTTGGCGCCTGGCTTCCGCGCCAGCGCTGGTTCCCGGTCAAAAGCGCGGAGTTCACGTTCGAGCCGGCCGGCGGCCTGCGGCTCGATGACGGCACCGGGGAGGCGGAGCTGGAGGTCCTGCTGGTAGCAGTGACGTATCCCACGCCCGACGGCGACCGCACCGACATTGTCCAGGTGCCGCTCAGCGTGCGCAGCGCGCCGCTGCCCGGAGCGGAGCCGGCCCTGATCGGAGACGTTCCGGGACAAGGCGCCGCCGGCACGCACGGGCACCGCTGGATCTACGACGGCGTCCACGACGCCGCCTTCGTCGCCGCCTGGCTAGAGCTCATGCGCCAAGGCGGCACGGCGCCCTCCGGTAACGCCACGGGCCACCTCGTCGAATCCGGCTACCGCTTGCCGTTCGCCACCGGCAAGGTCAAGGTGCTTTCCGGCGAGCAGTCCAACACTTCAGTGATCGTCGACGACGGCCGATCGGCCGCCATCGTGAAGTTCTTCCGCGTACTCTCCGAAGGCCACAACCCCGAAGTGGAAATCGGCGCCGCCTTGACGGCCGGCCGGACCGCTGAGGTCCCGGCCACGATCGGCTGGGTCGCCGGCGAATGGGCTGCCGCAACGGGGGACCCGGCTGGTAGCGCCCGTCCCGTGCAGGGCGAACTGGCTGTGGCCCACGAGTTCCTCGCCGGCGGCCTCGACGCGTGGCGCCTCGCCGTCGACGCGGCAAGTAACGGCACGGCGTTCGTCGACGAGGCGCACGCGCTCGGCGCCGCCACAGCCACTGTGCACCGCAGGCTCGCCCAGGCGCTCGGCACAGCCTCCGAGGCTGTCCCCGGCGCCGACATCGCGCCCGGAGTAGCCCAGCGGGTTCGCCAGTCCTGGGCCCAGGCCGGAAACGCCGTCGGGCCCTACGGGGACGGGCTGGACAGTCTCCTCAAGCGGCTGGAAGGAAGCAGCACCGGACCCCTGCAGCGCATTCACGGCGACCTCCACCTCGGACAGATCCTGCAGGTTCCGGGCGGCGCCGGCAACGGTCCGCGCTGGGCCATCCTCGACTTTGAGGGGGAGCCGCTCCGGCCGATCTCGGAACGCAATTTCCCCGATGTTCCGCTCCGCGACGTGGTGGGCATGCTGCGGTCCTTCGACTACGCAGCCGGCGCCGCCGTGCGCGAGCGTCCCGGCGCAGAGGTGCCGGCGACCTGGGTGGATGATTGCGCCGAGGCTTTCGTGGCCGGTTACGCCGAAGTCATTCCCGGCGGAATCGACCGCGACTCGCCGCTTTTCGTGGCGCTATGGCTCGACAAAGCCCTCTATGAAGTCATTTATGAACTAAGGAACAGGCCGGACTGGCTCTCAATTCCAGTAAACGCATCGCGTCGTCTCCTCGGCAGTACAGGTTCCGGCGTAGTCGCCGAAGCCGCAGCGGAAGGTATAAAAATGACAGGATCAGCACGTATCGAACGGCCCGGCGCTCCACTCCCGGTGGACGCGGAGACCCTTGCGAGGGTCGCGTCCGGCGAACACCACGCGCCCCACTCTGTCCTGGGAGCGCACCTTGACGACCACGGGCACGTCACGATCCGGACGGTAAAGCACTTGGCGGAAGCCGTCTCCGTCGTGACGGCGGCGGGCACCGTCCCCATGACGCACGAATCCGGCGGCGTCTGGGTGGCGGTTCTGGAACCGCTGGAGCAGGGCCACGTCCCGGACTACCGCCTCGAAGTGACCTACGAGGGACACGAGCCGGAAGCTGCCGACGACCCCTACCGCTACCTCCCGACCGTCGGCGAGGTGGACCTGCACCTGATCGGCGAGGGCCGGCACGAGCGACTGTGGGACGTCCTCGGCGCCCATGTCCAGCACTACAAGTCCTCTATGGGCGACGTGGACGGTGTGTCATTTGCCGTGTGGGCTCCCAACGCCCAGGCAGTGCGCGTCAAGGGCGACTTCAACGGCTGGGACGGCAGGGCATTCTCCATGCGCTCCCTCGGCTCCACCGGGGTATGGGAACTGTTCATTCCCGGCGTTGTAGCAGGGGCGTGCTACAAGTTTGAAATCCGGACCCGCCACGGATACTGGGTGGAGAAAGCTGACCCCCTGGCCTTCGGAACCGAGATCCCGCCGCTGACAGCGTCCCGCGTCGTGGAGCCTTCCTACGCCTTCAAGGACGACGAGTGGATGCAGGCCCGGGCTGCCCGGGATCCCCACAACTCGCCCATGAGCGTCTATGAAGTCCACCTCGGCTCCTGGCGCGTGGGCCTCGACTACCGTGAGCTTGCCAAGGAATTGGTGGAGTACGTCAAGTGGCTGGGATTCACCCACGTGGAGTTCATGCCCGTGGCCGAACACCCCTTCGGCGGGTCCTGGGGCTACCAGGTCACGTCCTACTTCGCGCCAACGTCGCGCTTCGGGCACCCGGACGAATTCCGGCACCTCGTGGATGAACTTCACCAGGCCGGCATCGGCGTCCTGCTGGACTGGGTCCCGGCCCATTTCCCCAAGGACGAGTGGGCCTTGGCCCGCTTCGACGGCGAACCCCTCTACGAGCACGCCGATCCGAACCTTGGCGAGCACCCCGACTGGGGAACGCTGATCTTTGACTTCGGCCGCAGCGAAGTGCGCAATTTCCTCGTGGCCAATGCGCTCTACTGGCTTGAGGAATTCCACATCGACGGGCTGCGCGTCGACGCCGTCGCGTCAATGCTCTACCTCGACTACTCACGCGAGGAGGGGCAGTGGCAGCCGAACCGCTTCGGCGGACGCGAAAACCTGGAGGCCATCTCCTTCCTCCAGGAGGTCAACGCCACGGTCTACAAGACCCACCCCGGCGCTGTCATGATCGCCGAGGAATCCACCGCGTTCCCCGGCGTCACGGCTCCCACGAGCCAGGGCGGCCTGGGCTTCGGCATCAAATGGAACATGGGCTGGATGCACGACTCGCTCAAGTACATGGCCGAGGATCCTTACAACCGCAAGTGGCACCACGGAACCATCACGTTCTCGATGGTCTACGCCTTCACGGAGAACTTCCTCCTGCCGATCAGCCACGACGAGGTTGTGCACGGCAAGGGATCGATGCTGCGCAAGATGCCGGGGGACCGTTGGCAGCAGCTGGCGAACCTCCGCGCTTTCCTGGGCTACCAGTGGGCGCATCCCGGCAAACAGCTGATCTTCATGGGCACCGAGTTCGGCCAGGAAGCCGAGTGGTCCGAGCAGCACGGGCTCGACTGGTGGCTCGCCGACATTCCGGCGCACCGCGGAATGCAGCTTCTCACGAAGGACCTGAACGAGCTCTACAGTTCCACCCCGGCACTGTACGAGCGGGACAACGATCCCGACGGTTTCCAGTGGATCAACGGCGGTGACTCGGACCGGAACGTGCTCACTTTCATCCGCCGTGATGCCGACGGGAACCCTCTGGTGTGTGCCATGAACTTCTCGGGCGGCCCCCACGAGGACTACCGCCTGGGTGTACCGGCGGCCGGCGCTTGGCAGGAAGTCCTGAACACCGATGCCGCCACCTATGGCGGTTCCGGCGTGGAGAACAGCGGCACCCTGACGGCGACCGACGGCGGCCTCGACGGACAGCCGGCTTCGCTGACTGTCACGCTGCCCCCGCTGGGAGCTGCCTACTTCAAGCCGCTTGGCTAGACCGTCCTCCTGCTGACGCCAGCAGCGGCCGTGAATGAAGGGCCCGGAATCCGCGTGATTCCGGGCTTTTCAGTGCCCCCACTGCGGGCGCTTTGTCACCGGCGCCGAGTGGTGGTAGAGTTTATTTCCGCGCTGCTCCCCGGAGTTGAACGGCCACAAAGACCCAGAAGCCTACGGCAACACTGAGTCGGAGATGCCGATTTGACTAGGGTGAAGCGGCCGGGTAAGTTTGGGAAGTTGCTCCGGAGCGATCTGTGACCGTGTGGTTGTGGTGGTGCCGGGTGTGTCTGTTGTTTGAGAACTCAATAGTGTGCCAAGTTTGTTGATACCAATTTATTGTATTGAATTGGTTGGATTGGCCAGGTTGCG
>NZ_JBFTIK010000022.1:0-57967 GCF_056394725.1 Arthrobacter sp. 10N418 | reverse complement strand
CCGGGCGAAACACCCCGAACGCTTCACCACCACGACCGATCCCAAGATCCTCGCACTCCCAGGACCGGCGTGGATCAACCAACCCAAGGAAAACGCCGAACAGTCAGCCGCCTAACTCCCGCTGGTACCGCTCAGCTTGAAAAATTCCGGGAAGGCCGGCCGAAGAAAGCCCCGGGCTACGCCGGGAACTCGGGCCGCCCTCCGACCAGTTCCCTCAGGGACGGATAGCTGTCCTCGCGTTAGCCCTAACCGATAATGAGCATGGCCACGAAGTAAATGGCGCCGCCGGCCACACAGTAGATGGCGAACGGTGTCAGTGTCCTGGATTCGAAGAACCTGAGCAGGAATTTTGTGGCGAACCATGCGGCGACTGCGGAGCAGAGGGCACCGACAAGGTAGGCGGGACGCTCGTCGGCCATTGCAGGGCTGAGCAGCTCCGGGAGTTTGAGCACGGCGGCAGCCCCGATGATGGGGGTGGCGAGCAGGAAACTGAAGCGGGCGGCGTTTTCGTTATTCAGTCCTGAAAGCAGGCCTCCGACCATGGACGAACCGGACCTGGAAATACCGGGCACGAGGGCCGCGGCCTGCGCCGCACCAATGCCCA
Source organism: Arthrobacter sp. 10N418 (assembly GCF_056394725.1). Lineage (NCBI taxonomy): Bacteria > Bacillati > Actinomycetota > Actinomycetes > Micrococcales > Micrococcaceae > Arthrobacter > Arthrobacter sp. 10N418. The sequence goes on along the minus strand of NZ_JBFTIK010000022.1, from coordinate 57,363 downwards.
GCGCCTGTTTCCAGGAAAGAGTCGTGGCGATCCGGGCATCCGAACCAGGACCGTCCGCGGCGGAGCCTGCCGGGTCCTGTCCCTGGGCGGAATGTGTTCCGGCGCGCGGCCGTTCGCGCCGCCGTAGGCGTTCTGCGGCGAACAGGACCAGCCCGTTGAGGATCAGGAAGGCGGCCGCGATCAACGGGGAGGCGAACAGTGCACGGATGGGTTTCTCCAGGACCAGGCCTAGGATACCGGCGGGAATAGTTCCGATGATGAGCAGCCAGCCGAGTTTCGCGTAGGTGTCGGAGGGGCTGATCTTCCGGTCCCTGAAGGATCGGACCAGTCCCTTGAAGATTTCGATCCAGTCTTTGAGGAAGAAGATGAACAGCACGATGGCGGTGGCCAGGTGTGTGGCAATGAGGAAGGTCAGAAACGAGGGCGAGTTCTGGTCCAGGTTCCACCCGAGCAGCTTCGGAAGAATGACGCTGTGGCCGAGGCTGGAAATGGGAAAGAGCTCGGTAAGGCCCTGGAGAAGGCCAAGAACGGCAGCCTGGATCATAGTTATCATTCCGCGAGCTTATCCGGGTCCGGTGGCCGCCAAGAAACGGTGTTGGAGGTCATCCCTGACCACCGCGAACCGCCGATGTTGTCGCCAGCCGCCGCGGCGTGAAATCCACGCGCCGGGGGTCCGCTGCCTTGCAGGTCACCGGAACAGCCCCCGCCGGGTTCTTTGCCGTGGCGAGACCGGTTGGGTGCGTCAGTGGACGAGGCCCGAGACGAGGTTGATGACGGTGGCCAGGACGATGGCGCCAAGGACGTAGGACAGGAGCGCGTGACGGAGGGCGGTGTACCGGATCGCGTCGGTTGTCAGGTCGGTGTCCGAGACCTGGAAGGTCATGCCGATGGTGAACGAAAGGTAGGCGAAGTCCCCGTAACGCGGCGGCTTCTTTTCGTTGAAGTCCACCCCCTCGTTTTCCCCGTAGTAGACGGTGGCGTAGCGGAGCGTGAAGAGAGTCTGCACCAACAGCCATGACAGCGTGACGCTACCCAGTGCCAGGGCGATGATGGCCGCCTTCAGGCCGCCCTGGGTGGATCCTGCTTCCAGCAGGATCAAGGCGACACCCCCGAAGCTCCCTGCCGTCGCCGCCAGCACCAGCACGTCCGAGACGACCCGGCCCGGATCCTCACCGCGGGCGCGGGCGTGGGCGGCGGTGCCCGCGGCGTCCAGACGCCCGATCACTGACCATACCCAGATCAGGTAGGTCAGCGACGCGGCCGCCCACCCGAGCGCCGGGCGTAGGCCCAGGACCCTAGATTCCCGACGGCCAGGGCGACGGCCAGCCCGACGGCGGCCATAGCGGCCAGCCGCACGCCTGAACGGTGGACGGGGGTGCTGAAAGTTGAAATGCTCATCGGCGGATCATGACATCCCGGGGTGGCAGAACGTCCGCAATCGGTGTGCCGCTCAACTTCACCGACGCGTCTGAAGGCGGTTCCCAGCAACAGTCAGTATCATGGGCGGGTTCGAATGCCCCCGGAGAGGTAGCCACATTGCGTCACGATTTGCCCGGCCCGGATTCCGGCGCCCCCGTCCCCTATCCAGGTCATGGCACCCTGGTTGAGAGCAGCCGCAACCACCCGGGCCGGCGGCGGCCGCTCTGGCTCAAGATCACCGGCATCGCCGCCGCAGTGCTGCTGCTGGGAGTCCTCGCTTTCGGTGGGTACTGGCTCTGGCGCCTCCAGTCGAACATCACCACCTCCGCCCTCGGAGCCGGCGGCCTCCGGACCGAAGGGCCGGTCGATGACAGCAAGGACCGTCTGCAGATCCTCGTCCTGGGCAGTGACACAAGGAGCGGGAAGAACGGACAATACGGCACCGCGGACCAGTCTTCGGGGTACGGTCAGTCCGATGTGATGATGCTGCTGGACATCTCCGCCGACAACAACCACGTCAACGTCATCAGTTTCCCGCGGGACCTCCTCGTCGACGTTCCCGCCTGCAAGGACCGGACGACAAACCAGCAACACGATCCGCGCCAGAACGTCATGATCAACAGCGCGATGGCTGACGCCGGCATCGGCTGTGCCGTGGACACCGTGAACAAGCTCACCGGAATGGAAGTGGACCACTTCATGATGGCTGACTTCAATGCCGTGAAGGAGCTCTCCAACACCGTCGGCGGCGTCGATGTCTGCGTCAACGCCGCCGTCTCCGACCCCGAATCCGGACTCCGTCTGCCAAAGGGCATCTCCCAGGTCCAGGGCGACCAGGCCCTGGCCTTTCTGCGCACCCGCCACGGCTTCGCAGATGGCGGAGACCTGGGCCGGATCAAGGCCCAGCAATCCTTCCTGGCCTCCCTCACCCGGAAGCTGAAGGCCGACGGTACCCTCGGCAACCCCCAGAAAGTCCTGGCCATCGCCGACACCGTGACCAAGAACCTGACCGTCGATGACGGGCTCGCCTCGGTCCCGACGATGCTGACCCTCGCCGACCGGCTCAAGAACATCGACCCGGCCAAGGTCAACTTCATCACCGTACCGACCGTACCGGCACCCTCGGATCCCAACCGGCTCACCCTCGACCAACCCGCGGCAGGCAACCTATTCGCCATGCTCCGCCGCAGCGCCGACCTCAGCCAGCCCGCCCCGGCGGCTCCCCCGTCCACGGACCCGTCCACCACGGCAGCGAAGCCCGGCTATGAGAAGGCACTCCAGCCAGTCACCATCGCCAACGGCACTAGCGTGCCCGGCAGGAGCAGCGAAATCGGCGCTCTCGTGACCGGGGCCGGTTTCACCAACGTTTCCCGGATCCAGGCGCAACCGCGGCCCGAGACGTTCGTCTACTACGGCCCCGGCTTCGCCGACGTCGCCGCTGACGTCGCCGCGATGTTCGGACTTCCCCCGGAGCGCGTGCAGCCGGCTCCGGGCGTCCAGGGCGTTCAGCTTTACGCGGGACTGGATTTCGCGACAGGCACCCAGCCCTCGCCGGCCGCTGAAAAGCCCAATGATGTGGTTGCCCAGACGGCCAACGACCAGACCTGCCAGGCCGCCAACACGGGCGGCTAGGCCGCCTCCGCACCTGATGCCGAAGATCGCCCGGCCAGCTGACGGGCGACTCCGGCACTCCGCATGGGCGGCGGCCACGGGCTCATTGCGGTTACCACGGCCGCCCGTGCCCCCGTCGCGTGCGCGGGTAGGATGGCCGGATCGGGGCGGGCAAACCTCAACCCCGCGGATGCGAAGGAAGCGACGATGGCCACACAAAGCAAGCCTTCCCAGTCGGAAGGCACCCCACGAAGTCGGTTACGTGAAGGAAAGAACCGCCGGACGCGCCCGGGTCACGGACCCATCCAAAACTTTCCGTCCAGGACCGCCACATGATCCTCGACGCCGACAAGCCCGGCCACGCCTCCCGCCGGTTGCGCGGGGAGATTCTGGGCACCTACCTTCTAATGGTCGCCGCAGCCGGAGCCGGCATGATGAACTCATCGCCGTCTTCGTGTGCCTCGACCCGGTCTCCGACGCGCACGTGAATCCTGTCGTGACCCTGGCCTTCGCCCTGCATGGACTCTCCCTGGCGCAGGGTCCCGGGCTCACTGCCGGGGCTAAGGCTTGCGTGACGACGGACCTGGTCCCCGCAGGACGGGGCGGAGGCGTGAACGGATCCGGTCCGGGACGCGGAATCCCCGGGCCGGCCGCGGGCTAGCCGGCTTCGCGGCCGTGCGCCTGGACGCTTCGGCTTCTTCGGCATTCGGGTTGGTGCGGGTGACGGCGAGGATCATGCCGATGCCTGCCAATGAGGAGACCATGGCCGAGCCGCCGTAGGAGATGAACGGCAGCGGGACGCCGATGACCGGAAGCAGTCCGCTGACCATGGCGATGTTGATCACGGCCTGTCCGATGATCCAGGTGATGACGCTGCAGACAAGGACGCGGGAGAAAGCATCCCGGGTGCGGGCTATGGTTTTGAAGATGGCGACGGCCAGGATAGCGAACAGCCCGAGGACCAGCAGGGTGCCGGCAAGGCCCAGTTCCTCGCCCAGGATCGTGAAGATGAAGTCGTTGTGGGCTTCGGGAATCCAGTTCCATTTCTCCCTGCTCTGCCCGAGACCGGCCCCGAACCAACTGCCGGAGGCCAGCGCGTATTGGCCGTTCAGGGCCTGGTAACCCAGTCCTTGGGAATCTTCCGTGGAGCCCGCGCCGAGCCAGGAAGAGATCCGGCCCATGCGGTTGCCGCTGGTTGCTGCCAGGACCAGTGCCGCCACGGCGGAAGCCAGCGAGGCGACCCCGATGACTTTCATCGGAACACCGCCGTAGAACAGGGTGGCGGCGAGAATGATCATGATGATTATGGTCGTGCCCAGGTCATGGCCCAGGGCGACGAGGGCCATGATGACCGCGCCCACGGGCAGCACGGGGATGACCGCGTGCTTCCACTGGACCAGAAGTTTCTGCTTCCGGTTCAGGACCGATGCGGCCCAGACGATAAGCGCGAGTTTGGCGAATTCGGAGGGCTGGGCTGTGAACCCGCCGACGTTCAGCCAGTTCCTGTTGCCGTTCACCGTCATGCCCAGGGGCGTGAAGACCAGAGCCAAGGCGATGGTGGCGGCGATGAGCATTGGCCAGGCCATCTTCCGGATAAGCCGGACCGGTAACCCGGCCAGGCCCAGCATGATGACGACACCGGTGAGGGTCCACATGCCCTGCTTCAGGGGCAGGTCATACGGGTTGACCCCGGAGGCGACGGACTCGACCGACGATGCCGAGGCTACTTCGACCAGGCCGATCGCCGCCAGGGTCAGGACAACAGCCAAGATGACCGGCCGCTGCCGGTCAGTGGTTTCGTCCGCCAGCCACCTTCTGACTCGGCCCGACGAGCGCTTTGGCAGGTTTCGGTGTGGCAGCGGCTTTGGCGTTGCAGTGGTCATCGTTTTGCTCCGTGGGTTCCGTCGGGCTCTGGTGCCCACTCCGGTCCGCTGCGCGGACATCCAGCACTCGAGAACAATATGTCCTTTGTCCGTCTCGACGGCCGATGACAGGCATTGCGCGGCCGTGTCGGAGGGATTGTCCCGGTTCGGGTCGCGGGAGGGAAGTAGGAATTCCTGATGGTCCCCAGGCCGGCGCCGGCCGCTGGCCGTGCGGTCAGCCGGCGCCGGCCGCTCCGAAGTAGAACGGCGGCCACCTGAGCCCGGCGAGACGGCGCCGCCGCCGCGGCTCAAGCTGCAAAGTTCGTCGCGGTGTCTCCGCTCACCGGCCTGACCACCCCGTTCCTGTCCGCCGGAGGCTCCAGCCTGCTGGCGAACTGGATCATCATTGCCCTGCAGTTTCGCATCAGCGACGCCGCCCGCAGACCCGACGCAGCCAGCCCGCTCCCGACCACGCTCGACGCGGCCGGGCACACTCTCGAGCAATGACGATCCTGTCAGGCCCGCCCTCGTCTTACAGGATGCGTTCGGTGATTCGGTCGGCTACGCGCAGGGCGTTGGCGATGATGGTCAGGGTCGGGTTCACCGCGCCGATGGAGGGCATGAAGCTGCCGTCGACGACGTAGAGGTTGTCCAGGTCGAAGGCCTTGCAGTCGACGTCCAGCGCCGCAGCGGCCGGGTCGGTGCCAAAACGGACGGTTCCTGCCTGGTGTGCGGTGGCTGCGACGTCCATGTCCTTGTGCGGGTAGATGCTGCGCGCGAACGAGGCGGAGCGGGCATCGAGTCTGTTCAGAACGCCGTCGAAGGTTCTGCGGAGTCGTTTGACGCCCTCAATGTTGTTCCCTGGCTGGAGCGCCAGCTGGACGGAGCCGTCGGCGCGCAGCGTCACCCGGCTCTCGGGCAGGGGAAGGTCTTCCCCTGCCAGCCAGAAGTCCAGGGCGTGCGATGCGACCGCGCCGAAGACGGAGGACGGTCCGAGCCCGAACGGCTTGGGCGCTTCGGCCTTGATCTGCCAGTCGTCGGATTTTCCCAGCATCTGGATATTTCCCATCGGGTAGTCCCATTGGGCACTCGGACCGTAGAAGTCGTTGAGGGCGAGTGTTTTCTGGAACACGGTGGGATTGGGGTCTTTGGACACGGCCATCAAGCCGACGTTGTTATGCCGCATGTAGTGCCGGCCGACGACGTCGGAGCTGTTCCCCAGCCCGCGGGGGTGCCGGTCGCTGGCTGACTGAAGCAGCAGTACCGACGAGAGGATCGATCCGGCCGAGAGGACCACGATGTCTCCGGCGAACGTACGGGTGCTTCCGTCTTCCATGGTGGCGTGGACCCCCGTGACAGTGCGGCCGGCGTCGTCGGTTGTGAGGCGTTCCACGGTTGCCCGGGTGATCAGCGTCAGGTTCGGATGGGCGGCCAGCGCCGGGCTCACCGCGGCTGTTTCCGCGTCGGCTTTGGCCCCGAGAAGGCAGGGGAAGCCGTCTACCCGGTCGCAGCGGATGCACCCGGACCCGACGGCGGCCGTGCCGTCGGGGTTCTGGTCCAGATTGATGCCAAGGGGCAGGTGGAAGGGGTGGAGACCGAACTGTTCGAGCCCGTCGGAGAGTTCCTGAATCCGTGGTTCATGTTTCACGGGCGGGTGCGCGTAGTCGTGGCTGAAGGGCCCGGCGAAGGGGTCCTCGCCGTGGCGCCCGTGGACCATGTACTGGTGTTCGGCTTGGACATAGTACGGTTCCAGGTCCGCGTAACTGAACGGCCAGGCCGGGGAGATACCGCCATAGTGGCGGATCTGTCCGAAATCCGCCGGCGTAAGCCGGAAAAGCGCTGCGCCGTAGACCTTTGAGTTGCCGCCAACGACGTAGTGCAGCCCTGGATGGAACGGTTTGCCGGTCCCGTCATAGAAGGTTTCGGATGCTGTGTAGCGGCCCTTCCCAAACACTTCGCGGGAGTCCCAGTTGGCCCGCTCGCGTTTGAGGTAGTCCCCACGTTCCAGAAGCAGGATTCGCTTGCCTGTCCTGGCCAGCCTGCCCGCCAGGGTACCGCCGCCGGGCCCGCTGCCTATGACGACGACGTCGTACCGGTCCCCCGCTTCGGTGGAGGGCTCGTTCACAGTCCGACGCTCCCCTGCATGATGCCGCCGTCGATGAACACCGACGTCGATGTCAGATACGCGGCAGTGTCGGAGGCCAGCATAACGGCCATGCGGGCTATTTCCTCCGGCTTGGCCATGCGCCCCAGCGGTATGGCGGCATCCAGGGATTTTAGTTTCCCGGGATCGGCCATGGTGGAGGCGTTGATGGGGGTCTCCACCGCGCCGGGGCAGAGGTTCAGGACCCGGATGCCGTGTTGGCCCAGCTCGACCCCGGCCGTACGGGTGAGCATCCGCATTCCGCCCTTGGCCACGCAGTAGGCGGTGTTGCCCGGCATCGGCCAGTCCTCGTGCACGGAGGAAATATTCAGGATAACGCCGGCCGTACCCTGGGCGATGAACTGCCGGGCCGCCAGCTGGGTGCCGAAAAAGGCGCTCTTGAGGTTGATATCGAGCACTTTCTGGTATTGCTCCTCGGAGGTCTCCAGCACGGATGTGCGGGTTTCAATTCCGGCGTTGTTGACCAGGACGTCCAGCCCCCCGAAGGTCTCGACGGCCGTTTGGACGAGTGCCTGCAGACCCGCAACCGTGCTGATGTCCGCATCCAACCCGACGGCTTTACCGCCCGCTGCCTCGATCCGGGCGATCAGGGATGAGGTTTCCTCAGGGTGCGCGACGTAGTCGATGACGATGTTGGCACCCGCGGCGGCCGCGGCGATGACGATCGCCTCACCGATTCCGCTGTTGCCGCCCGTTACGATAACTGTCTTGTCTTTCAGCAGCATGGCCGTGTTCCGTCCTGTTGAGTCCCCCGGCCGGGGCCGGCGCAGTGTATTGCACAGTCCAGGACCGGGGCGGGCGCGCCGGGTGTGGGCGACGTAGGGCTCATCGTACCCAGTCTTGCTGGGTGCAAATGAGGTGGGCGACCATGGCCGTCCAGCCGGTCTGGTGCGACGCGCCGAGACCGGCACCGGTGTCACCGTGGAAGTATTCCGAAAAGGTCGGGTGGATGTCCCAGAGTGGGCCCGCACCGAAATCACGCGGGGTGCCGGGCCTGCGGCCATCCGTGCTGGGGCGGAACAAAGACACGAGGCGGTCGTGGAGGGCGTCCGCCACCGCGGACAACGGCACCAGTTGCGATGACCCCGTGGGGAACTCCACCTCGACGTCGGAACCGGCTCCCTGGGCCAGGATTTTGAGGGCATCTGCCAGCAACACATTGATGGGGAACCAGATAGGACCCCGCCAGTTCGAATTCCCGCCGAAAAGTGCCGAGTCAGACTCCCCCGGGTTGTATTGAATGCACACCTGCTGGCCATCGACGTCGGTGCTGAACGGAACCCTGTACGCAGCGGAGAGTGCACGCAGCCCGTGTGGCGAGAGAAACTCTCCCTCATCGAGCAGGAACCGCAAGAGCCGGACGGTCCGTTCCCCGTCGAGGAGAGAAAGGGATCTGCCCGCTGCGCCCGGGGCGCACTGGGCACAGCGCCATGCGGCGTTGCCGGCAGCGGCCTCCGGTCCGGCGGCCGGGATTGTGGGCGGCTCTCCGCCGGCCACGTGCCCCTGCAGAACGTGAAGTTTGTGGAGGAATCCCTGCATGCCGGCCAGGGAGTGTTCGGGGATCGCGCAGACGGCCAGCAACGGAAGAAGCCCCACCATGGACCGGATCTTGAGTTGCTCTGATGACCCGTCCGGACGTATCAGCACGTCATAGAAGAAGCCGTCCTCTTCATCCCAGAGATCAGTGTTCTGGCTGCCGAAGTTTTCCATGGCCTGCGCGATCGCGTAGAAACGGTCCAGGAACGTGACGGCCATTTCTTCCCACACTGGATCTGTCGCGGCCAGTTCCAGCGCGATCCGCATCATCCCAAGGCAGTAAAACGCCATCCAGCTCGTCGCGTCGGACTGCTCGAGCCGGTAGCCTGGCGCCAGGGGCGCGGACCGGTCAAAGAGCCCGATGTTGTCCATCCCCAGAAAGCCTCCCTCAAAGAGGTGGTTGCCGTCGGCGTCCTTGCGGTTGATCCACCAGGAAAAATTCAGCAGCAGTTTGGTGAATATCCGAATCAGGAAGTCCGTGTCCCGGCCGCCGTCGAGCTGATAGACCTGCCACGCCGCCCAGGCCTGGACGGGCGGGTTCACGTCCCCAAGCGCCCATTCATACGCCGGGAGCTGGCCGTTCGGGTGCATGGCATATTCCCGGCAGAGCAACATTAGCTGGTCCTTGGCAAACACCGGGTCGATATGGGCCAGAGGGACGCAATGGAAGGCCAGGTCCCAGGCGGCGAACCACGGGTATTCCCATTCGTCGGGCATGGAAATGACATGGGCCAGTTCCAGGCCCGTCCAGGCAACATTCCGCGGGGCTGCAGCGCCGGGCCTGTTCCGGCGCTGGACCGGGGGCTCTGGCTGGGCCGGGTCTCCTTCGAGCCATTGCTCTACGGCATAGCGGTACAGCTGCTTGCCCCACAGCAGCCCGGCGAAGGCGCGGCGCGCAATGTGGGAGTCGACGGCGGCTGTGCCGGAGGGCAGCACCGTTGCATAGAACTCGTCCGCTTCCTCGCGCCGGGTGGCCACGAGTGCGTCGAATTCCTGCCCGAAGGCGTCACCGGGCACCGATGCGGGGCGCAGACGCAGTTTCACCGCAACGGAACCGCCGGCGGGCACAGCATCGAAGTGATACCAGAGGGCGGCCTTCGTACCCGTGTTCTTTGGGTTGGTGGCACCGGCGTCGCCGTGGACAACCGCCTTGTTGATCCCGTCCTTGGGGTACTGGGAAGCATTCGACTCCGTGCCAAAGAGGGCCACATCATCAGTCTCGTTATCACAGAACAGCACCCTGGGCGCGACCGGGCCGCCGGGACCGGCCGCTGTTTCCCCCGCCAGGACATAGCGACCGAGCGCGTGGTGCGCAGCCTCCACCCGGACCGGGCCGGAAACGGCGGCGTCATCGGAGCGGGCGGCCAGTTTCAGAGCAGGTTTTCGCCCGTCCCGGCCCCACGCCCAGGTGTTGGTGAACCACAGCTGGGGCAGCAGGTCCAAGGGCGCCGCCTCCGGGCCGTGGTTGGTGGCGGTGATCGTAACGAGCACATCATCCGGGGCCGCTTTGGCGTGGCCGACGACGACGTCGAAAAATCGGTCCTCTGCCAGGACACCGGTATCCGCGAGCTCGAATTCCGGTTCCTGCCGGGTCCGTCCGGCGTTCTCGCGAACCAATTGCTCGTACGGGAACGCGACCTGCGGGTAGCGGTAGAGCCACTCGCCAAAGGAATGAGTGGGGGTGGCATCCAGTGCCCACCAGTATTCCTTGACATCCTCGCCGTGGTTCCCCTGCCCGTTGGTGAGCCCAAACAACCGTTCCTTCAGCCGGTCATCGCGTCCGTTCCACAGGGCCACGGAAAAATTCAGATACCCGCCGATGTCACAGAAGCCGCCCAGCCCGTCCTCACCCCAGCGGTAGGCCCGGGCATGGGACTGCCCAAAGGGAAAGTACTCCCACGCATCCCCGTCCGCTGAATAATCTTCCCGCACCGTCCCCCACTGCCGCGCCGAGAGGTACGGACCCCAAAATCGCCAGGGGTTTCCGGCACCGGCGCTGCCGGCGAGTCGATCATCTTCAACACTCATTTCGGTAGTCTCCCACGACTGGCTACCAGCGAAGATCGGACACAGACAGCAGCCGCGCGGAAAAGCGGACTGTGGCCGCACGGCAGGCCTCCTGACCCGCGGCCGGGCGGCGCTAACCTACGATGGGGTGTCCCTCCTGAACAGGCTTCCCCTGTGTCTGGAGTGCTTGCCGACTATTCCATCCCCCATCGGACGCCGCACAGCGATCGGAGTTCTCGGCTCTGCACTGGCCACCGCGCTCAGTGCCTCCTCCGGCAGGACCACCGGAACGCCCCGCCGACCGGGCGCCACTCCGACTCAGGCCGAGGCGGCCGTAAGCCAGCATCCACCGGGAACGACGGCAGACAGCCCCTTACCGGAGGAGCAGGGTATCCTGGCCGCCGACTCAGGAGGGCGCGCAAGATGCGCTGGCGATTTCCGCCGTTGGGCCGTCGTTACCGGATTTCTCCCGAGTCGTTGACCTGCGTTAGGTGATCTTGGTGCCGGTGAGCGGGGACCAGGAGATCCGTCCTCCCTGGTAGTTCTGGGTGACGCTGCCGCCGCCGGTGCCGTATTCGTCGGAGGTCGGGTAGCCAAGGCGGCCGGTGAGGAAGCCGGTGGATGCCCAGGCCTGGCGGATGGCGCCGGCCGTGGGGTGCGCGCCGGTGGTGGCGGACCAGATGATCGACCCGCCCTGGTAGTTCTGGTAGCAGCCGCCGCCGGGCTGCCCGCAGACCACATCCGAGGTCGGATACCGCAGGATCCCGGTCAGGAATCCCGTCCGGGCCCAGGCCGCGCGGACCTCCCCGGAGGTGGGGTGCGCGCCCGTGGCTGCGGACCAGATGACCGCTCCGCCCTGGTAGTCCTGGTAGCAGCCGCCGCCGGGCTGGCCGCAGACCACATCCGAGGTCGGATAGCGCAGGACCCCGGTGAGGAACCCGGTCCGGGCCCAGGCCGCGCGGACGGACCCTGACGTGGGGTGCGCGCCCGTGGCTGCGGACCAGATGATCGCTCCGCCCTGGTAATCCTGGTAGCAGCCGCCGCCGGGCTGGCCGCAGACCACATCAGACATCGGATAGCGCAGGACCCCGGTCAGGAACCCCGTCCGGGCCCACGCCGCGCGGACCTCCCCGGAGGTGGGGTGCGCGCCCGTGGTCGCGGACCAGATGATCGACCCGCCCTGGTAGTCCTGGTAGCAGCCGCCGCCGGGCTGGCCGCAGACGACGTCGCCGGTGGGGTAGCCCATGAATCCGGTGAGGAACCCGGTGCGGGCCCACGCCGCGCGGACCTCCCCGGAGGTGGGGTGCGCGCCCGTGGTCGCGGACCAGATGACCGCCCCGCCCTGGTAGTCCTGGTAGCAGCCGCCGCCGGGCTGGCCGCAGACGACGTCGCCGGTGGGGTAACCCATGAATCCGGTGAGGAACCCGGTGCGGGCCCAGGCCGCGCGGACCTCCCCGGAGGTGGGGTGCGCGCCCGTGGTCGCGGACCAGATGATCGCCCCGCCCGGGTAATCCTGGTAGCAGCCGCCGCCGGGCTGCCCGCACGTTATTGGTGCGGTTGTGGTGCCGAGGCCCGGGTTCGCGGCCGCCGCGGCCTGGATCTCGGTGGTGGCCGCGGGCGGGACAGTTCCCCCGCCGGGCCCTGGAACAGGCGTAGGCGAGGGCAGCGTGCCCGGTACCGGACCAGGGGCTTCCGACCCGCTGTTGATGATCACATCGTCGGTGTAGATATCGCCCATCTGCTGAGGGTGTTCGGCTCCGAGCTGCGCCGTGTCGAATTGAGTCGCGCTGACGCTGACTGTCTGGGCAAAGATGGAGTTGTCATCCCACCAGACCTGCACCCCGGTCGCCGCTCCGTTGGGTACTACGTGCATCACGAGATGGTGCCAGGTGCCCAGGGCTACGGTGGTAACCATCGTGGTGTAAGTGAACCCGGTCGGGGATGCTACCCGGAGTACGAGGCTACCGCTGACGTTCTCCCGGAAGACGTCGAGGTACCGGACGCCGCCCGAGAAGAAACGCAAATAGGGCACGTTGTTGGCCGCGGCACCTTGAGCAGTGATGTTGAACCAGCCGTCCGCGTACGCCTCCTTCATCCCGGAGGCCAGGCTCACGGACATGTTGGCGACCGAAGCTGGATCCGTGGTTGCATGCAGGAACGCAGAGCAACCGGGCGAATGCGAAAATGCGGAGGAGACGGAGGCTGTTCCCGTGCCCGAGGTGAAGGGGCTGAACGGGGCCAGAGTGCCCGACTCAAAGTTGGTGTCTGCCGCCGCCGTGCCCGGATAAGGATCTGCAGGCGCGGGTGTACCGGACTGGCACCCGGGCGCAGCGGTCGCCGGCACGGAACCCAACGCGGTCAGGCCAACCAACGGCAACGCAAGTAAACCCGCAACGCAAAGCCTCAGGAACCGCTTCATCGGTCAGCCCTCCCACACAAGTGGTCAATTCACGCAGTGGCCAGTGCCGGCGGTCCCGGAATTTACAAGAGGACCGGACGGTGAAGATGCCACACCACACGGTATCGCCTGGGAACTTTAGAAAACCTTGAAACGACCATCAGTGGATGCGACACGGCGGATTGGACCCCTCGCACGAACGGCTGAGCACGCCCTCTCCGGAGCGTTCCCCGTGGTGTCTGTCTCTGCCGGAAGTGCCGTCAGATTCTGGACCAGATGGCGACCCAGGCCACCTGTACGTGGCCGGCGGTCGCGGGCGAAGGGCAGCCGGTCAGGCAGGACTCGGTCTGCAGGATGTAATGCATAGGCTTGACCGGGGTGCCGACGGTTATGGCGCCGAGGGGCTTCCCGTCCAGGAGGAACGCGACCCGTCCGGGTGTCCATTCGGTGGTAGCCGTGTGCCAGGCCGTGAAGAGCGCGTTTGATTGGACCTCGTCAAAGACGTCATGGGCGGATCCGCTGCGGTGGACAGCGCCGTAGAACGTACCCGCGAGATCGCCTTCCGGGAAGTCCAGTTCGCCATCCCGTGGCCACACACCACTGTCAGGCCACATCAACCAGGCCGTCTTGAATCCCGGGAGAGAGTCGGCTTTGAAGCGCACGGAGTACCGTCCGTACAGCAAGCTGTTCGGACGGTGCGGGCTGGCGCTGGGGTTCGCGATGACGGGGGTGGGGGCGGCGCCCATGGAAATACCGTTTTCGGAGTGCAGATACCAATCCAGGACCCCGTTCTTGACGCTGAGCACTTTCGACGGATAGTAGCCGGATTTGCCGGAACTGGCCTGCCCGGCTGTGTCGGGCGTCCCATCGCCGTAGCCTGCGCTCCATTTCGCGCCGTAAGCCGCCCCTGGGAAGGCCCCTACGGGGACATCGCCATGGGTGAAGTCCCCGGCGAAAACCTGCCGCCACCCGGGCAGATCCCCGACGGGCATGCGCTGGCCGGAAACGGAACCGTGGTCCACCGTCGGACTTTCCTGTTTGGACGAACCCGGGGTGGCCGCCGGCGCGGAGTCGGACTTGACCGGTCCCGGACCACTCGGTGGTGCTGGCGTCTGCTCGGTCGGGTGCGTCCCGGGGCTTGGGACCGGCGATCCGGTCGGGCCGGTGGAGGCTGAGCGTGCCGGTGGTGGGAGCGCCGAATCTGTCGGACCGGCCGTGGGGACCCCTGCCGGGCTTGGCTCTGACGCAATGCCAGTCGCCTGGGGGACACCCGGGTCGCAGCCGGCGACCGGGACGGCAAGGGCGCCAATGCAGGTGAGGATCATCAACGTTCGGTAGGCGCCGATGTTTTTTCGGTTGAGGAGTGGCAGGAATTGGAGCATCGTCGACCCTTCCTCATGATCAGCATCCAGGTGCGGGGCGCTCGTGGCACGGAAGCAAGCGGTTTTGGCGTGCCGGCGCCGACCGTGGCACTCCCTTCAGCTCCGGACGGTCAGTAAATCCGAGCACCGGTTACGAAGGAGCATCCAATGCACCGAACGATACGCGCGCCCCGGAATCCTGAAAAGGGTCTCGGCCCCGGGACGGACAGGGCGGAACGGAAGGCGTTTTCTGCACAGCACCCAATTAGCCATTCCCGCCCTCTGACTGGGAGGCAGTCGTTCCCTTCGAAAACCGTCATTCCCGGGGTTGTCCTGCGATGTCGTGATCCAGGACGCGACTGGGGTGTCAACCGCAGTCGGCTTCAGCTCGGAACACGTCTCAGTCGGGCACGGGAGCGGATTTAGGGCGAAGTTCCATGTCGGCCATCTCACGCCGCAACCCCGTCAGTCTGCCGGGAATCCAGAACACACACCGGCCCGGAATCGAGCAATGACTCTGGGCACGTTGAATGATCCCGCAATACGTGCATTAGGCGAAGCTGTCCACGATGAGTTCACAGCGATTTGTCAGGGAATTACCCTGCCAATCCCTAGGCTGTTGTGGAACGGTTCTAGGACGTGGCGGTGTTCGCATCCTTTCCACAGTCGCGGCAGGTGCTGTGGGAGTCGCGGTTAGTGCCGCCGGCGACCGACAGTGTTCGGGTCATAGGGAAAGCCGGAAAAGATGAACCGGAAGATCACACCAGCGCATGGCCGGAAGACCACGGGGCGGCCGCGGTGGCTGATCGCTGCGGCAGCCCTCGCCCTGGCGACGGCGGGCTGTCAGCCAACGCCGCCCGGACCCACACCCTCCACGGGGACGGGAACCGCAACGCCTTCCCCCAGCGCGAGCCCCACCGCGGCCTCCCCCGATCCGGGTCCTACTTCGGGATCCCCGTCTCCGGCCGCCCGAGCTACCTCGGGGGCGCCGGGACACGTGTTTGTGATCAACCTTGAGAACAAGGGCTACGACAAGGTCTGGGGCGCCGGCTCGACGGCCCCGTATCTGTCCAAGATCCTGCGGGCCCAGGGCGCCCTGCTCACCCAGTACTACGGGATTGCCCACAATTCGAACCCCAACTACCTAGCCCAGATTTCAGGGCAGGCATCAAACGAAATGACGCGCAACGACTGCCCCACCTATGCCGCGTTTAAGCAGACCGGAACCGCATCACCGAACCAGGTGCAAGGGACCGGCTGCGTGTACCCGGTCGCGGTCCCCACCGTTGCCGGCCAGCTTAGTTCGGCCGGAAAGACCTGGAAAGGCTACATGGAAGACATGCAGGTCCCCTGCCAGCACCCCCGGCGCGGCGCCCAGGACGACCATCAGGGTGCCACCGCTGGGGACCAGTACGCCACCCGCCACAACCCGTTCGTGTACTTCGAATCCATCACTTTGTCCCCGGACTGCCAGAGTAACGTTGTCGCCTTCACCAATCTGGCCAGCGACCTCAAGTCCGCCGGCACGACACCCAACCTGTCTTATATCACCCCCAACCTGTGCAACGACGGGCACGACAGCCCCTGCGTCGACGGCAGCCCGGGCGGACTTACCAGTGCCGACGCGTGGCTCCGCCAGCAGGTCCCGGCCATCTTGAATTCGCCGGCCTACACAGCCGACGGCATGCTCGTGATCACCTTCGACGAAACCGACGGAATCACCACCGGACCCGCGGGACTCCTGCCCGGCGGCACGGCCGGCGGAAAAATCGGCGCCCTCGTTCTCTCCCCCTTCACCAAAGGCGGGACCACGTCCAACACCCCGTACAACCACTACAGCCTGCTCGCCACCATCGAAGACGCCTTCTCCCTCCCCCGCCTCGGCTACGCAGGGGCCCCAGGACTGAACCCCTTCGGCACAGACGTCATCAACAACAGACCGTGACCCGGTGGACCGGGTGCCAGTCACGAGCGCGCGACGCCTCCTCGCCGCCCCCAGACATGTCAACCCAGCAGGGCAGCGGGGCTCCGGATCACGAGCAACCGAACGGGCGGCCCGGGACGACCCCGGTCCAAGCCGACCCAAGCAAGAAACCCCACGCCGCGGCGAACAGGACAGCCGATGACCCTAATCACCCTCGTCAGACACGGTGAGACAATCTGGCACAGCGAAGACCGATACGTCGGTAGTTCAGACGTCGCCATGACCCCACGGGGCGGGAGCCAGGCGGCCTCCCTCGCGCGCTGGGCGGCGACTATGGACCTGACGAGCATCCGCTCCTCCGACCTCAGCCGGGCGCGGGTGACTGCCGAAGAATGCAGCGCCGCCACGGGCCTCAGCCTCACCATCGATCCCCGACTGCGCGAACTGGACCTTGGCCAGGTGGAAGGACTCACCAGAGCCCAGATGCGGGCACGCTTCCCCGAA
Organism: Arthrobacter sp. 10N418; assembly: GCF_056394725.1. Taxonomy (NCBI): domain Bacteria; kingdom Bacillati; phylum Actinomycetota; class Actinomycetes; order Micrococcales; family Micrococcaceae; genus Arthrobacter; species Arthrobacter sp. 10N418. The sequence goes on along the minus strand of NZ_JBFTIK010000022.1, from coordinate 40,577 downwards.
GAATATAGGGCGTTCAAGTCCGACCCGGCCTCGAACCATTTCCCCGGCGGCGAACACCCCATCTTCGCAGCACAACGATTTACTGCAGCCCTCCAGGACGCAACAACAGCGGACCCGGGCGGGCATGTCCTCGCCATCGCTCACAGCACCGCCATTCGGCTCGCGCTGTGCGTCCTGCTCGGAATCCCGTTGAGTAGTACCGCCGGGCGTTCCCGTCCCTTGGGAACTGCACCCTCACCACGATCCGCAACACGCCCGGCAGGACCGGACTACTGAACTACAACTGCCCTGTCGAGACACGTTGACATCACCCGCGACGGCGTCCCCACCGGCGTGGTCTGTCCGGTGGCGGCCGCGGCTGCCATCGAAAGCCATTCTGACCGCGCCTTGGACCCAAACCGGTACCTGAACCGGCCGGAAGTGACGCGGGGTGGCGCTGTCATGCCTTCCCGGAGATTTTGGCCAAAATCCTACGAAGCCTTGGGCACGACCGAACAGAACGGCGTGGCGCCGGTGGGTTCGGATCCAATCACGGAATCAGCGGTTGTGCCTCGATTCCTGCGCCAGGCGCCCAGCGCGGATCAACGGGACAGAAACTGCCGTTGACAGCCTTATGGCCGCGGGCCACTCTGGTGGGTGTGGACGCGGCTGGCCCTTCTGCCCCGCGTCCGGAGAGGCCGGCGATGAAGCTCAAAGTCAACACCATGCCGCCTTTGGGCGGCATGGGATGGGGTCCTTGCTGCAGCGCGGAGACGGCAGCGGGTAAACCCGCCTCCGAACACGGTGCCGCCTGCGCCCACCCGGAACCACGCCCCATCCGCCGCCACCGGCATCATCCTCTGACGGCGATGAAGACCGTTGCACTGTCCGCTGCGGAACCCGCCCTCTCTGCCGCAGTGTGGGTCTGCCTGCTGACGGCACTGACCTCGTGCTCCGGGTCCTCGGCAAGTCCGCCCTCGAGCACCGCGCCCGCCGGTCTTCCGCTGACCCTGGTCCAGGATGTCCCCCTGCCCGGGGGCGCCAGCCGCCTCGATTACCAGAACATCGATCCGGTAGCCAAGCGGCTGTACATAACCCATCTGGGCGACGGAACCATCCACGTCGTGGACCTGGACGCCCTGACCGTGACGGCCACCATCCCCAAAATCTCCTCCGTACACGGCATCACCACCGCGCCGGACCGCCACCGGATCCTGGCCACCGCCTCGGGAAAGAACGAGGCGGTCATCATCGACTCCGATACCCTGGCCGTCACCGCACGTGTTCCCACCGGCAGCACTCCCGACGGGATCGCCTACGACCCCGTTCACGGCAAGGCCTACGTTTCGAACGAACACGACCGGGTCGAGACGGTCATCGACCTGGCCACCAACGCCGCCGTCGCTGCCATCGACATCGGAGGCAAGGCTGGGAACACGGTTTTTGACCCAGTCAGCGGGGACATCATGATCAACGCCCAGGGCACCAGCGAACTGATCACCATCGATCCGGCCACCGACCGGATCGTGGACCGCACCCCACTCACCGGCTGCAAAGGCAACCACGGGCTCGCCCTCGACGGAACCAGCCACCTGGCCTTCATCGCGTGCGAAGGCAACGCCAAACTCCTCGTACTCGACCTCCAAACCCACCAGAGCGCCGGAACCTTCGATACCGGCGACACCCCCGACGTGCTGGCCTTCGACACAGGGCTGCACCGTCTCTACGTCGCCTCCGAGAGCGGCATCATCACCGTTTTCGATGAACAGGAAAGAACACTGCACGAAAAGGCGTCCGCCAAACTCGCCGACCACGCACACGCCGTCGCCGTCGACCAGGCCACCCACCGCGTCTATTTCCCGCTCCAGGACATCAACGGCCACCCCGTCCTGCGCATCATGACCCCGTCGCCGTGACCGCAATGTCAACGCCCAGGCGGGTACAAGGCGGACGCTGCCCCATCAGCAAGAAGCGCGCTCACCTGATGCAAAAGAAAGCCAGATAAGGAAAGTAGCCATCAGGCCTCCGGACCGGCAGCTTTCTCCATGGCCACTCCGAGCTCGCCCGCGCAGCCCTGTCTCGACCGCGCCAAGTAGCCATCCGATCAATCCGCTGCCGCTGACGGAGACTCAGATGGGCGAAGGAAGGACAGTATCCCCTCACGGCAGCATCAATCGCGACGGCGGGGACGGGGACGCACAACCAGCACCCGCGATATGTTGACGAACGCGCTGGTTGAGCGTAGACCAAGCCGTATCAAATCAATTGCGGGCCGCTGCCCTGCGACCTGCCGCCTTTAGGGAGAGGGACATGGCCGTCGCAGTCATCATGGAATTCTCCGGTGCCACCTTGGAGCAATACGACCAGGTCATCGGCAAAATGGGTCTCACCCCCGGAGGACCCGGCCCCGCCGGGGCCCTCGGACACTGGGTGGCGGCCACGGACGACGGGATCCTCGTCACGGACCTCTGGCAGACGAAGGAGCTTTACGACACCTTCGCCAAAGAGCAGATCGGACCTTTCAGCGCCGAGGCAGGGTTCCCGGGGCCACCAAAAGTGACGTATCTGGACACCCACAATTACTTCACCCCCGGCGCAGAGGCATGACCGTCCCCCGGAATCCGGCGCGAACGCCATCCCCTCGGCGGCATTCCGAGCATTGCTCGGCGGACTGCTGAGTTCAGTTGCCGCATAAGGCTGGCGCGTCCTTGCCTATCTAGGGAGATATTCCATGAGTACAGCCACAGCTCCGGCGACGGGGCGGGGACTGGAAGTCCGGTCGATCGACTATGTACCGCTGAATGAGAGGCACGGCAAGGTTTCTCACATTGGCCCGCTCTGGTTCATGAGCAACGCGCAGATAGCAACGCTGGCGGTGGGGCTCATTAGCATCACGACCGGCGGGAACCTGATCTGGTCCCTGATCGCGATCGCCCTCGGCGTGCTGGTCGGCACGCTGTTCATGGCGGCGCACTCCTCGCAAGGTCCGCAACTGGGACTGCCGCAAATGATCCAGTCCCGGCCGCAGTTCGGCTACGTTGGCGCTTTGCTGGTGTGGCTGTTCGCCTACCTGCAGTACGCGGGATTCAATGTCTTCAACACCGTCCTGGCCGGCCAGGCCGTAGCGGGATCCCTTCACATCGGAAACGAAACGTTCTGGTTCTGGGTTGTCACGATCATCGCCGCCGCTGTCGCGCTCTTCGGATACGACCTGATTCACGGTTTCGAGCGCTATCTGACCTACCTGACCATCATCATGCTGGCGCTGCTGACGGCCGCGGTTCTGACCCACCTTGCCGTTCCCGCCGGCTCATTCGATTTAGCCGGTTTCCACCTCGTCCCGTTCCTCGGGCAGCTGGGCGTGGCGGCCGGCTACCAGATTTCCTGGGCCATTTACGTCTCGGACTATTCCCGCTATCTCCCCCCGGAATCCGGCCGCGGGACGTTCAAATGGACGTTCTGGGGAAGTGCGCTGGGCGGTATCTGGGTCATGTTCCTGGGCTCTTTCATCGCCGCGGCAGCCGGCGAGGGCTTCGACACCATCGGCTCGATCCAGGACACCGCGGAGAAGCTGTTCCCCGGCTTCGGATCGATCGCCTTGTTCGTCGCCGCCCTCGGGCTCCTGTCCGTCACGGCGCTGAACATGTACGGCGGTTCCCTCACACTGATCTCCTCCATCGACAGCCTGCGGCGCATCAGGCCCACCGTCAGGATCCGCGTCGTAACCATCGTGACCACCGCGGCCATCTCGCTCGTCTTCGCCAACATCGCATCCGCCGATTTCCTCGCCAACTTCAACGACTTCCTGCTGCTGGTGCTTTACTTTTTCATCCCGTGGACGGCGGTCAACCTCACGGACTACTTCATCGTCCGAAAGGGCCACTACGCCATTGCGGAAATCTTCCACCCCCACGGGATTTACGGGCGCTGGGGCTGGCCAGGAATCACCGCGTACCTTGTCGCCTTCGCGGTCATGATTCCGTTCTTCGCCGCCGGAAAACTCTTCGTCGGGCCGGCGGCTGCAGCCATGGGTGGCGCCGACATCTCCTTGTTCATCGGCCTGCCGGTGGCAGCCTTCCTCTACTGGGTGCTGACCCGCCGGATCGACACCGCAGCCGAAATGCGCCTCGCCCGGACGCAGGCACTCGAACTTGAGGAAGCCGCCAGAATTCACGTCGAACCTTGACGCGGACCGTCGGGCATACGACCGGCGACGTCGACGTGCGGTTCGCCCCCCGCCGGAACTCCCCCGGCTGTCCGGCGGCGCCGATGCCGCGGGTCGGGAACGGCGCCGGATCGCGCCCTGCTTGATGAATCGTCTCGGGGGCAATTGAAGTGCCGGATGCGCAGACTTTCAAGCTGACCGACGTTCGTGACGCCTGTAAATTCTGAGAAGAAGAACATTACCAAGGCAAGGTTGGCTTACTGCCCCAGGAGGAACTATGAGGTTGACCGGGAACACCATACTCATAACGGGGGGTACGTCCGGTATCGGCAATAGGGTTTGCGCAGCATTTCCTGGAACTTGGAAATACCGTCATCATCTGCGGCAGGCGTAACGATCGATTAGAGGAACTCAAAGCGCAATACCCGGATCTCGTCACCATCCAGTGCGATCTGACGGAGGCGGCGTCTCGGGAAAACCTGGTCCGCCTCGCGGTTCAAGAATGTCCCGATCTGAACATTCTTATCAATAATGCGGGCATACAACTCACGGGCGGCCTGGCCAAGCCGATCGACCTGTCGGCAGTTGAACGGGAAATTGCGACAAACCTGGTTGCTCCGATGCATCTGTCGTCGTTAGTGGTGGAACAATTAAGGGAGCGGCCCGGATCGGCCAGCGTGAATCTTTCCTCCGGACGGGCCTATACACCAATCGCATTTCTGCCGGTCTATTGTCCAACCAAAGCGGCCGTTCACTCATGGTCACTCTCATTGCGTAAGCAGCTTGAAGAAACCGGCATCAGCGTCGATAAGATCGTGCCGCCGTCAGTGGATACCGAGCTTGGCCACGATCGACGCGAGGATAAGGGCCAAACACATGGGGGGATGCCGGTGGATGAATTTGTTGACGCAGCGATAAAGGCCCTGGAGAATAACATTCTTCAAGCAGCCATTGGCCAGGCTGCCAGTATGATGGACCAAAGAGATGCGTTATTCGAGCATCTTAATTCTCACTTCTAAAGCTCTGCGGCGTCGTGTGCGTTCTCATCCGGTGCGGTTCGCGCCGGCGACTTAACTTCTTCGCAAGCCGACCCGGCGCATGCAAAAGGCAAGGTGAATAGATCTCCTTGCCACTCTCAGAATACAGTCCGCCCGGGGGCTTGCCGCAAGGCCCCTACCATCGACGACAATGGTTGACCGCGGCAAAAAGACCTGCGGAAATCGGACTGCGCCGGGCGCCTTCGCCGTTCGGAACCGCAGGCCGCAAGGTGAGTTATTGGATTGGGGTTTCACATGCACGACGTGATCATCAGCGGCGGCGGCCCGACGGGGATGATGCTGGCCAGCGAGTTGCGACTGCACGACGTGGACGTGCTCGTACTGGAGAAGGACGCGGAGCCGGGCAGCGCGGTCCGCTCGCTCGGCTTGCACGTGCGCAGCATCGAGATCATGGACCAGCGCGGGCTGCTGGACCGGTTCCTCGCCCACGGGCAAAAGTACCCGGGCGGCGTCGGCCGTTTCGCAGGGATCGACAAACCCCGGCCGGCGACCCTGGACACCGCACACGGCTACGTCCTCGGCATCCCCCAGCCGGTCACCGATCGCCTGCTGGCCGAGCGCGCCGTCGAGCTCGGGGCGCACGTTCGCCGCGGCTGCGGGGTGGCGGGTGTCGAACAGGACGAGGACGAGGTGAGGGTCGAGCTGGCCGATGGCACCCGGCTGCGCTCTCGCTGGCTGGTCGGCTGCGACGGCGGACGGAGTCTGGTGCGCAGACTGCTCGGTATCGGCTTTCCCGGCGAGCCGGCGAAAACCGAGTGGCTCCTCGGCGAGGTTGAGGTGACCGCGTCGGCGGCCGAGCTGGCCGAGGTGGCGGAGGAGGTGCGCAAGACCCACAAGGGGTTCGGCATCGGCCCCGCCGGAAACGGCCTGCACCGCGCCGTCGTGCCCGCGGCGGCCGTGACTGAGGATCGCTCGGTCCCCCCGACCCTGGAGGAGTTCCGCACGCAGCTGCGTGCCTACGCGGGAACCGACTTCGGGGCCCACTCACCACGCTCCCTGTCCCGATTCAGCGACGCCACCCGGCTTGCCGAACGCTATCGAGTGGGCCGGGCTCTCCTGGCCGGCGACGCCGCGCACGTCCACCCGCCCCTGGGAGGGCAGGGTTTGAACCTGGGAATCCAGGATGCCTTCAACCTTGGCTGGAAGCTCGCCGCCGAGGTCAACGGTTGGGCACCGGAAGGGCTGCTGGACAGCTACTACACCGAGCGTCACCCGGTCGCCGAAGACGTACTGACCATCACCCGCGCCCAGAGCGAGCTGCTTTCCGCCGATCCTGGCCCGCGTGCCGTGCGCCGGTTGCTGACCGAGCTGATGGACTTCGAGGACGTCCACCGTTTCCTGGCCGAGAAGGTCACCGCGATCGGGGTCCGCTATGACTTCGGCGAAGGACCCGAGCTGCTCGGCAAACGACTGCGCGACATCACTCTGACACGGGGTCGTCTCTACGAGCTGACTCGCGGAGGCCGCGGGCTCCTGCTGGACCAGACCGGCGAACTCTCCGTGACAGGATGGACTGACCGGATCGAGCAGGTCGCGGACGTCAGCCGAGGACTGGACGCACCCGCCGTCCTGCTCCGACCCGACGGCCACGTCGCATGGATCGGCGAAGACCAGAACGACCTGCTCCGCCACCTGCCGACATGGTTCGGAGCCGCCTCCCAGAGCGCAGCATGCCGGGCCGATGCCCGCCGATAAACTGCATCTTGCCGAGGTGCGGCCACCATCTGCGCGGAATCCCGGTGGTGCGAATATGGATCCGCTGCGAGCTCTGGTCGCGGGCGTGCCGTCCGCACCGCGATTGCCGTGGACCTCATAAATGAGCCCCTCCGCAGCTGAGCCCGGTGGAACGAATCGGGAGATTGCTTTCAGTTGCCATCCAGCCTCGGTCCGTACAGTGACTTCAGGTCGGAAAAGTACTCCGGCCCGCAACGATTCGAAAGCGGAAGGAAACAGGTAGAAATGCCGACAACCCCCTCATTGAAGACCCGCCTCGGCGTGGGAGCAGCAGCGGTCCTGGCCGCCGGCGCCATGGCCGCCGCGGGCGTCAGTGCCGCCTCAGCTTCACCCTCGTCCCCGTCCCCCTCGGCGACTGCGACGGCGGCCCCGTCTGCCGGGGCGAAAGCAGCAGCACACGCTGGCCTGCACGGCCTCGGCGCTTTCCTGCAGATCAGGGCGGACAGCCCGCAGGCAGCGGGCGACCGCGCCGCGAAGGCAGCGGCCGCCCTGGTGAACCGCCCGCAGGTGTTCGCCAAGCTCCCCGCCGCGCTGCAGACCGACCTGAAGGCGCTCAAGGACGCAGCCCCGGCTGACCGGGTGGCGGCCGCCGTCAAGATCAAGACCACGGCCCTGTCCGGCGGATACGGCGCCGAGATCCAGAAGCGTTCGGAAGCTGCGGAGAAGACTGCGACCGGTGTCGCCGGTCTGCGCCAGGAGCTGCGCACCGCCTTCAGCTCCGCCAACCCGGGTGCCGGGCTGCAAAAAGTCGCTGACCAGGTGATCAGCCACCCGAAGCTTCTCGCAAAGCTCCCGGCCAACCTGCAGGCTGACTTGAAGACCCTTAAGAACGCCGCACCGGCTGACGTGGACGCCCAGGCCAAAAAGATCAAGGACACCGCGCTCGACGGCGGATACGGTGCCCAGATCCAAAAGGCCGCCCAGGCACTAGGGAAGAAGGCCCCGGCAGCACCGGCCGCATAACAGCGCCCCTATACCGGCGAGGCCGGGCAGTCGTCATGGCTGCCCGGCCGTTGCTTTGCCTGACGCGGTGAGGATACCGGCGCCCGCCGGTCCAGGGAACAACAAAAAGGCGGACGCACACAAGGGGCCACCAACGGTGATGATCCCACTCATACAGTGGAGCGCGCCGCGGAATATGCAGAAACGGGGCATAGTTAAGCCCTTGGGCGTGAGCTTGAAGGTGCAGTCAACCGTCGGAACGCAGGACGGACATGAACAGGGGCTTGAATTGGTAGGGAATGCAACATTCCGGCACAGCAACACCGCATTGCTTTCGGTGAGCAGCGTCGAAGCTCCGAGGATCGTCAGCTCCGTGGATTTCGACCGCAAGCTTGCTGTGACCCTGCGGCGGCTGAGGGTCCCCCCGAAGCTGCTTGAACGGGTCGCCGGCATCACGCACAGGCGGTGGTGGGCACCCGGGACATCGTTCGACGACGCCGCCATCGAGGCAGGCGCAAAGGCCCTGGCCGAGTCCGGCATAGGAGCGTCCGAGATTGGACTGCTGATCAACACCTCCGTTACGCGGCGCAACCTCGAACCGTCCGTCGCGGTGAAGATCCACCACGGGCTAAGCCTGCCGTCGTCGGCCATGAACTTCGATCTGGCCAACGCCTGCCTCGGCTTCGTCAACGGCATGACGCTGGCGGCCAACATGATCGACTCCGGCCAGATCAAGTACGCGATGATCGTCAACGGTGAGGATGCCCAGGCAACGCAGGAGGCCACCCTGGCCCGGCTGCAGCGGCCCGAGACGACCCGCGAGGACTTTAACCGCGAGTTCGCCACCCTGACCCTCGGCTCCGGAGCCGCTGCGGCCGTCCTGGGCCCGGCGGACCGGCACCCGGGGGCGCACCGGATCCTCGGCGGCGTGATGCGTGCCGGCACCGAGCACCATGAACTGTGTGTGGGCGGCATCGACGGCATGGCCACCGACACCAGGGGCCTGCTCGACGGCGGCCTGCAGCTCGTGGTCGACGCTTGGCACGAGGCCCAGCCGGAATGGAACTGGGCCTCGATGGACCGGTACGTCACGCACCAGGTGAGCAATGCCTATACCCAGGCCATCATCGAAGCCATCGACCTGGATCCGGGCAAGGTGCCGATCACGTTCCCGCACTGGGGCAACGTGGGCCCGGCCTCCCTCCCAATGACCCTCGCGGCCGAAGCGCAGACTCTCGGGGCCGGGGACCGTGTGCTTTGCATGGGCGTCGGGTCCGGTCTGAACACCGCGATGGTGGAAATCGTTTGGTAGCCGCCGACTGGCCCGGCGTCGACCCCGAGTGGTCGCGGGACATCGATGTGGCGTCGACCTCCGCCGTGGATGGGCCCGGAACCGTGCGCCGCTGGCACGTGCTCGACAACGGTGCCCAGCTCTCCCGCCGCGGCCTGACACCTGCCGGCACCCTGCTGTGCGTGCACGGCAACCCGACGTGGTCCTACCTGTGGCGGACCCTGCTGGCCGCCGGCTCCGACCCCGCACAACCGTGGCGGGTGGTGGCCGTGGACCAGCTGGATATGGGCTTCTCCGAGCGCACCGGTTCGTTCCGGCGCTTGGAGGACCGGATCAACGACCTCGGCGACCTCACCGCCGCGCTCGGACTCGTCGGGCCGGTCGTCACCGTGGGCCACGACTGGGGCGGCGTGATCAGCCTCGGCTGGGCCGTGGCACATCCGCAGCAGCTCGCCGGGGTGGTGCTGACCAACACCGCCGTCCACCAGCCCTCCGGCTCCCGCATCCCGCCGGCGCTGCGGCTTGCCCTGCACCCTGCGGTGCACCGCTGGGGAACGACGACGTCGGACACCTTCCTGCGCGTGACGCATTCCCTGGCCCACCCGCCGCTCGCCGCGGATGTCCGCAGCGCCTTCATGGCCCCCTACCGCGGTGCCGACCGCCGCGCCGGCGTGGGGAACTTCGTCGCGGACATTCCCGCGGACGCGTCCCACCCCAGCTTCCCGGCCCTAAACCGCGTCGCGGACGGCCTGCGCGGGTTGACGGTTCCGGTTCTGATGCTCTGGGGCCCGCGGGACCCGATCTTTTCCGACCGGTACCTCAAGGACCTCATCAGCCGGCTGCCGGACGCGAAAGTGCACCGCTTCGAGGGTGCCGGCCACCTGCTCGCGGAAGACCGGGACATCGCCGCCCCCGTCTTCGAGTGGCTTGCCGGGCTCGGCCGGGACAGCGGAGCGGGCCTTCAGCGGACGGACACCCCGGCCGACGGCTCCACGCTCGAGGACGGGGCCGATCCCCTGGTGCCCGTCGCCGAGGTCCCGCCCTTCTGGGCGCCGCTCACCGCACTGGCGGCCGGACCTGGCGGCGGAGACACTGCCGTCGCGGAAATGGCTGCTGATGGCAGCGTCTCCCGCGCGCTCAGCTGGCGGGAGCTCGAGAAGGACATTGCGGCCCTCGCGGCTGGACTGCAGACAGCCGGTGTAGGGAACCACAGCCGGGTGAGCCTGATGGTGCCTCCGGGCGTGGATTTGACCGTGGTCCTCTACGCCTGCCTGCGGCTGGGCGCGGTGGTGGTCGTGGCCGACGCCGGCCTGGGCGCCCGCGGCCTGAGCCGCGCTGTGAAAGGCGCCACCCCGGATTTCCTCATCGGGATCGACAAGGCGCTGGCGGCCGCCTCGGTGCTCGGCTGGCCGGGACGGCGCATCAGTGTACGGGACCTGCCGGCCCCCCGCCGCCGCCTCCTCGGCGTCGAAACCTCCCTCACCGCCCTCGCCCGCCGCGGAGCCAGCCTCAGCCCGGAACACCCTTGCCGGGGTCGGGCCCTGGCCCCCGCCGCGGACGCCCCCGCCGCCGTGCTCTTCACCTCCGGCTCCACCGGTCCCGCCAAGGGAGTGCTCTACACCCACCGGCAGCTTGCCGCGATGCGGGATACCGTGGCCGCGACGCTCGGGATCCGCCCGGGCGCCCGCCTGGTGGCGGGCTTCGCGCCGTTCGCCCTGCTGGGACCGGCGCTCGGAGCAGTCTCGGTGACGCCCGCCATGGACGTCACCGCGCCCCGCACCCTGACGGCCCGGGCGCTGGCGGCCGCCGCCGCGGCCATCGACGCCACGGTGGTCTTCGCCTCGCCCGCGGCCCTCCGCAACGTCCTCGCGACCCGGGGCGGTCTGGACCGGCCCGGGCACGAGGCCATGGGACGCGTGGAGCTGCTGCTCTCCGCGGGCGCCCCCGTCCCCGAATCCCTCCTCGCGGAGATGCAGCGGCTGCTCCCCCGGGCTTCCCTGCACACCCCCTACGGGATGACGGAGGCGCTGCCCGTCACCGACATCAGCCTCGAACAGATCCGCGCCGCCGGGGCCGACGCCGCCGCCGGCACCATGGCGGGCGCCGGCAACGGCGTGTGCGTCGGCCCGCCGGTGGACGGCGCCCGCGTAGCCATCATCACGCTCGCCGCCGACGGCACCGCACCCGGGAACCACCCCGGCACGGAGACTGGAGTGACCGGCGAGATCCTCGTCAGCGCCCCGCACGTGAAGGAAACCTACGACAGGCTCTGGCTGACCCAACGCGAAAGCGCCCGCACCCCCGGATGGCACCGCACCGGCGACGTCGGGCACCTCGACGCGGCCGGCCGGCTCTGGGTCGAGGGTCGCCTCGCACACGTCGTGACGGCGCCGGGCACCGTAGTGACGCCAGTGGGCGCCGAGCAGGCCATCGAACGACTGGACGACGTCGGCCGGGCCGGTGTCGTCGGGGTCGGCCCGTCCGGCACCCAGGCCGTCGTCGCCGTCGTCGAGACTGTACCACCAGCCCGCCGGGCCGGCCCCGCCGCGCCGCTGCTCGCCGGGCGGGTACGGGATGCGGCCCGTCAGGCCGGCGTCAGCATCTCCGCCGTGCTCGTCGTCCCCTCCCAGCCGACCGACATCCGTCACAACGCCAAGATCGACAGGACCCGCCTGTCGCGGTGGGCTTCGGCGGTGCTGGCCGGCGGCCGGCCGGGCAGGCCATGAGGGTCCTCGTCACCGGCGCAAGCGGCCTGCTCGGCCGTGTTGTGGCCCGGCTGCTGGTGAGCCAAGGCCACACCGTCACCACGTTCCAGCGCCGCCCCTCAGGCGTCGACGGCGCTGCTGACCTCCTGGGGTCCATCGTGGACGGCCTCGCCGTCCGTCGCGCCGTCGCCGGCGCCGAGGGCGTCATCCATCTGGCCGCGAAGGTCTCCTTCACCGGCCACGCCGCGGATTTCGACGCGGTGAATGTCGAAGGCACCCGCCGCCTGCTCCGCGCGGCCCGCGAGGCCGGCGTGCGGGACGTGGTGTTCGTCTCCTCCCCGTCCGTGGCCAATTGCGGGACCGCCATCGCCGGGCTGGGAGCAGACCCAGCGGACCCGGCCCGCGCGCACGGCGATTACTCCCGCACCAAGGCCGAGGCTGAACTGCTGGCTTTGGCCGCAGACGTACCGGATTTCCGGGTCGCGGCAGTGCGCCCGCACATCGTCTGGGGCCCCGGCGACACGCAACTGGTGGAACGGGTGCTGGAACGCGCCGGCCGCGGCCGCCTGCCGCTGCTCGACGCCGGTGCGGCCCTGATCGACACCACCTACGTGGACAACGCGGCCTCGGCCATCGTCGCCGCGCTGCGCCGCCTCGAGTACATCCACGGCCGGGCGCTCGTCGTCAGCAACGGCGAACCCCGCCCGGTTGGCGAGCTGCTGGCGGGCATCTGCGCCGCCGGCGGCGTCCCCGCGCCGTCGTGGACGGTGCCGGGCAGCCTCGCGCGTGCTGCAGGATCGGTCGTGGAGAAAGTGTGGACCCGGTCCGGCCGGGCAGATGAGCCGCCGATGACCAGGTTCCTCGCCGAGCAGCTCTCCGTCGCGCACTGGTTCGACCAGCGAGACACCCGCAAACTCCTCAACTGGACCCCCGCCGTTTCGCTTGACGAGGGCCTGGCCAGGCTGGCCGAGCACTACGGTTGAAATCTGCCGTCAACGGACCCGACATGTCCAATGCGTTTCCTCAGTGCAACTGCAGATCCACGCCGCCGGCTTCTTGGACACCACGGTGCACGAGAACACTTACCGGCCCCTATCGGCAGCGGTTTGGTCCGAGATCGCCACCACCCTACCCCTCGGCACCGCCTGGGCACCGGCCCCATGGTGGCGCTGAAACCAGTCTGGATCTCTACCGCAACGGGCAGTCCCGGCGGTTGCCATACGGACCAGAGGCTGGGAGCGGTCCTAATCCTGTGAAGATGCCGTACTGGGCTCGGCGGCCGACGCGGGTTCTATGGTCGGGCGAGCGGTGGTCTTGTTGTCTGAGGCGGGCATCGCGAAAACGGCGACGACTGTGAGTACGGCACCGGCCAGTACGGCCAGGAAAACGGCCGCGGAGGCCGAGACGACTGTGTGCGGATCCGTGTTGCCGCCCGGAGTTCCTGCGTAGATCGCATTGGCAACCGCCCCGAAGACCGCGACACCGATGGAACTGCCGATCGACCGCGCGAAAAGATTGGTACCGGTGACAACTCCGCGCTCATTCCAGTCGACGCTGGACTGGGCGGCGATGAGGCTCGGGGTGGCCACCAGCCCGAGCCCGAGTCCTACGATGAAGCAACTCGCCGCCACCAGGAGAACGTTGGGTGTAGACGCGGTGAGGGCAAGTACTGTCGTACCGATGACCGTGATAGTAATGCCGATCATCGCGGTCTTCCGGAACCCCATCCGAAGATAGAACCGGCCCGATTGGGACGCACTGATCGGCCAGCCGATCGTCAATGCTGCCAGCGCGAGGCCGGCCAGGATCGGGGAGGTCGAGAGGGCTCCTTCGAGGAATGTGGGAACGTAAGAGGTGAGGCCAAGCATGACCGCTCCAACGCCAAAGGAGATCAGTGCCGTCGTCGCCAGCAGCCGCCGGGACACGACCCACGGCGGTAGGACCGGCTCGGCGGCCCTCCGCTCGACGAAGATGAACGCGGCGAACAAGAGTGCCCCGCCGGCGAACACCGAAACGCTGATGGCGGAGGTCCAGCCCCACGCCTGGCCGCCTTCGAGGGCCCCAAGAATGATCAGCGTCAGCGAGACAGTCAGCAGGCCTGCCCCCAGATAGTCGACCCGGTGCTTGGCGCGCTCGACATTCTCGTGGAACGTTCGGAGCAGCATCCACCCTGCCAGGAGGCAAAGTGGGATGTTCACGAGGAAGATCCCACGCCAAATTCCCAGTGCGGAAAACACGCCCCCGAGCGTCGGACCAACGACGGAGGACACCGCCCACACGCTCGCAAGGTAGCCTTGCACCTTCGCCCGCTCAGTCAACGTATAGATATCGCCGGCGATCGTGATCGCCATCGGCTGGACTGCTCCCGCGCCCAGGCCCTGCAGCACACGGAACGCGATGAGGGCCGGCATGCTCCATGCCACTCCGCAGAGGATCGAACCGAGTAGGAACAGCCCGATACCGATCAGGATGATCGGTTTGCGGCCGACGACGTCGGAGAGCTTCGCGTAGACGGGCACGGCCACGGCCTGCGCCAACAGGTAGGCAGAAAAGAGCCATGGAAAGGACGCGAACCCACCAATGTCATGCACGATTGACGGCACCGCCGTGGCGACGATCGTCGAATCGATCGCCACCAGTCCCGTCGAGAGCATCAGGGAAATCAGTATGGGTCCGCGCTTCGAGCGGAAGCCGACTCCCTCTGCAGGTGTTGTCGTCACGTCGTCTCATTCCCGTCGTCATCCAAGAGCGCTTCGCGCAGACCCAGTCCGGTTCCAGCTGCATAACTGCTTGATTCAAGGAAATAGTCCCGGACGCCGCCAGGGATTCCACAGCTATGATGGCGGGCGTCCCTTTCGACCGTGACGGGCAAGGCGCCGGGTAAGACCCAGCGGCGCCCGATCAAAGCGGCGCTCGAGGTCCTCGGCGCCGCCTGGCGCTGCTGGTTCTGCGCGACGTGGCCTTCGGCAACCGGCGCCATTTCAGGGAACTGCTGGCCAAGTCGGAGGACGGCAACACCTCCAACATCCCCGCCGGCCGCTTGGAGCGCCTCGTGGCTTCACCGGGCCCCTGGCGTCCACCGCCATGGACCTTCAGTCATTCGGCGGTGCCCGTCTTCGCGGCGTATGCGGTGGCTTGGGCCCGCACCCGGCGAACGTAGGGATCGGACTGGTTGTAGGAGTAGATGGCATCGGTCCACCCTTGTGCGGTTGAGAGGTCACGGCCGTGGGCGCACAGATAGGTCGCCGCGCTCAGGGCGGCATCGTCGATATTGAACGGGTCCGCCGTTCCGTCCCCGTTCCCGTCCCGCCCTACAAGCTGCCAGGTGGAGGGAATGAACTGCATGGGTCCGACGGCGTGGTCCCAGCGGGCGTCACCGTCCAGGACACCCGCATCCGTATCGGCGATGGCGGCGAATCCGGCACCATCGAGACTCGGGCCCACGATTGGGCCGCTCGCCTGCCCTGCAGCGTTAAGGCTGCCGCCGCCGTACGTTCCGTGCGCGGATTCGACGAAGCCGACAGCTGCCACGGTGTTCCAGCCGATTCCGCACATCGGAGCGGAGTCGTTGGCCGTGGCTGCCGCAGCAACGTAGGCCCGGAGCGCGCGGGCAGGGATCCCGGTCTGCGCGGCAGCCCGGGTGAGCCACTGGGCATCCGGGCTCCGGGTGACGTTCACGGCGGTGGTCATGCCGGTGGAGAGCATGTCAAGTTTCGCCCCCGCCCGCGGCGGTGGAGAAAGGACCCCAAGGGCGTCTGCGCCGGGCTGCCTGGTTGCCCAAAACGAGAATGCGGTGATGACGCAAACCGCGAACAAACTGAAAACCATAAGGCGTTTTAGACGGAGCACGGACTAATCAAACCATCCAAGCTCCGTGACCGGGTGACGAAACCGTTCTCAGCGGACCAAGTCGGCCCGGTCGCGGATGCTTTGGCCGGCCACTCGGCACGGGCCTGGTCACGCACGAGCCCGGACCGCGTAACCCTGGTTCAGCGCTTCGACCACGGCGTAGCGGCCGATGCTGCCGGTGGCGCCGGCGATGAGCACCGTAAAGGGACGGTGATTCATTTCTTCTCCTTGACCGCGGCCACTGTCGTTTCGCGCTGGGTGGCCGTCCAACTGGCGAGGACTTTCAGCGCGTCCTCGGAGGGTGTCCCGGGGTCGGCCGTGTACACGTTGATGCGCACTCCCGGGTCGCCGGGCAGTTCAAGCGCTTCGAAGCTTAGGTCAAGATCCCCGACGACCGGGTGGTGGAGCCGCTTCCGGCCGGTCCGGTGGTACTTCACATCGTGCCGTGCCCACCGGGTGCGGAACTCCTCGCTGCGGGTTGAGAGTTCACCGATCAGGTCTGTCAGGTCCTTGTCGTACGGGTTTTTTCCGGCTGTGGAGCGCAGGACTGCGACGATGTCATCCGCTGCGCGTTCCCAATCGGCGAACAACTCCCGCGCCTTCGGGTTCAGGAAGGTGAACCGTGCGCTGTTCGGCGGGGTGGTATGTTCGGCCATCAAGTCCAGATATAGCGCACGGCCCAGTTCGTTGGCGGCGAGGACATCCCCGCGGTCGTTGCGGACCCAGGCCGGGGCCGTCGTGATCGCATCGATGACTCGTTGCACGCTCGGCCGCACAGTCTGCGGGCTGCGCTTGCGCCGCACCCGGGGGGAGGCGGTGGCGGCGCGGGCCAGGTCAAAAAGGTGGGCCGTTTCGGCGTCGTCGAGCTTCAAGGCGCGCCCGAGCGCTTCCAGCACGCTGTCCGAGGCGCCGGAGAGGTTGCCCCGCTCCAGGCGGACGTAGTAATCGACGCTCATCCCTGCGAGCATCGCCACCTCCTCGCGGCGCAGCCCGGTAACCCGCCGGTTGCCGCCATAGACCGGGAGGCCGGCTACCTCGGGCGTTATCCTTGCACGGCGGGAGGTCAGGAATTTCCGCACGTCGTCGCTGTGTGTCATGGCCTCCACGCTACGCCGCCGCCCCGGAACGAGGGAGGGACTGGCAGTACCCGGAACGACAGTGACTCCCGGTCCCTAAGAATTCGCGATTGCATGGAAATCATGAAACCTGCACCCACAACGGCTGCCCACCCGGGAGCGATCCTGGCGATCATCCTAGCCAGTTACTTCATGATCCTGCTGGACAACTCCGTCATCTTCACCGCCCTGCCGAGCCTGCAGGCAGATCTGCGACTGAGCACCGGTGAGCTCGCCTGGGTCCAGGACGCCTACACGCTGGTCTTCGGCGGCCTGCTGCTCCTCGGCGCCCGGGCAGGGGACCTGCTCGGGCGCCGCCGGGTGTTCGTGTTCGGGCTGGTGGTGTTCTCGATCGCGTCCCTGCTGATCGGCGTCGCCCCGGCAGGTTGGTGGGCGATCGCCGGCCGGGCGGTCCAGGGTATCGGGGCGGCGATTGTGGCACCTGCTTCGCTGTCTCTGCTCACCGCGAGCTTCCCGGAGGGCCGTGAGCGGACCCGGGCCGTCGCTTTGTATGGTGCGACCGCAGGCATCGGCGCCAGCCTTGGCCTGGTCATCGGCGGGGCACTGGCCCACTGGATCTCCTGGCGGGCAGGGTTCTTCGTCAACGTACCCATCGGCGCCGCGATGATCGCCCTCGCACCGCGGTTCATCCCGGAAACAGGCCGGGCCCGCGGCCGCTTCGACGTCTTCGGCGCGCTCAGCGCCACCCTCGGTGTCGGCGCTCTCGTGTTCGGCATCATCAACACCACCGACGCCGGTTGGGACTCGCCGGTTACGCTCACAGCCGTCAGTGCCGGCGTCGTACTCCTGATCGTCTTCGTGCTGATTGAACGCCGGGCCACCCAGCCCATCATGCCGCTGCGCCTGTTCAGGAGCCGCCGCCGCACCGGCGCCTACGTGGCGCGCTTCCTTTACCTGGGCGCGATGATCGGATTCTTCTTCTTCACCACCCAGTTCCTGCAGGAAGTGCTCGGCTTCGACCCGCTGCAGGCCGGTCTCGGGTTCCTGCCCATGACGGCGGTCAACTTCGCCGTCGCTATGGCCATCCCGCGGCTGGTGGGGCGGATGCCCGGCTCGGTTGCCCTTTTGGCCGGGATCCTGCTGACCCTCGCCGCGATGTTCTGGCTCAGCCGGGTCGGGGTCGATTCCATGTACTGGACGGACGTGGCTTTGCCGATGGTCCTTATCGGAGCCGGTCAGGGCTTGGCTTTTGCGCCCCTTACCTCGTTCGGTATCGGCGGTGCGCCCGCGGCCGACGCCGGCGCGGCATCGGGCCTGGTAAACACCTTCCACCAAGTTGGCACCTGCCTGGGGCTCGGCATTGCGGTCGCGGCCGCAGCTACCGTCCCTTCCGGGCCGGTTGCGGCACACCTGGCCGCGCAGGTCAGCGCCGCGCTTACAACTGGCAGCTTCCTCCTGCTCCTGGATCTGGCAGTCGCCGCGGCCCTCATCCTGCCCGCAGAATTGGCCGAGCGACGCACTGGGGCGCTGCGCGCGGCGCGGTCCGTGGCCCTGGCCGGGACTGCCCGCTGAACCACTATGCCCGCAGAGGGGTTCTGTCGGTACCCTGATCAGCCGTGACTCCCAAGAAGTGCGCGACCGGTGTTGACTGGAAACTGGCCGATAACTTACTAAGGAATCTCAACATGCGAGCAACACTGACGTACGGCGACCTGTGGCCCTACGCCTCCAGGCCGGAGTCGGCTGAAGGATCACGCATGGGCCACGAATTCGTCGGCATCGTCGAAGAACCCGGCTCCGAGGTGACCGGCCTGGCGATCGAGATGGCGATCGCCGTCGTCCGTGACGGCGGCGTCATCAGCCGTGTCGGCGCACCGCAGTTCACCGAAGTTCCGCTCGGCTTCCCCGAGTTCATGCGCAACATCACCCTCACCGGAGGCGTCGCACCCGCTCGCGCATACATCGAGGAACTGCTGCCTCTCGTGCTCAACGGAACCATCGACCCGGGCAAGGTCTTCGACCGCACCATCGGCATGGACGACAATCCTGCCGGCTATCAGGCCATGGCCGCCCGCGAAGCGCTCAAAGTACTCGTACGCCCGTAACGACAGAATCAGGATCACATGGACATCACACTTAACAACGGGGTCATCATGCCCGCCATCGGGCTCGGCGTCTTCCAAAGCGCTCCCGAGCAGACCACGGCAGCGGTCGAAGCCGCGCTTGCCACCGGCTACCGGCACATCGACACTGCCGCCGCGTACGGCAACGAGCGGGAGGTCGGCGAAGGCATCCGCCGTTCCGGCGTCGGTCGTTCGGACGTCTTCGTTGAGACCAAGGTCTGGGTCAGTGACTACGGCTACGACCAGGCCCTGCACGCCTGGGACAAAGCAGCAGGAAAACTCGGCGTCGACTACCTGGACCTGCTCATCCTGCACCAGCCCGCCCCTGACCGGTTCGAGAAAACCATCGCCGCGTACAAGGCCCTGCAGACGCTGCTTGCTGACGGGCGGGTGCGGGCGATCGGCGTCAGCAACTTCATGCCCCACCACCTGGAGCAGCTGCTCGACGCAACCGACGTTGTCCCGGCCGTGAACCAGATCGAACTGCATCCTTACTTCACGCAGCCCGCTGTCCAGGCAGCCGACGCCGCTAACGCCATCATCACGCAGGCCTGGTCACCGATCGGCGGCATCACCTTCTATCCCGGCTGGGGCGAGAAGCGGAAGAACGTCATGCAGGACCCTGACATCGCCGCGATCGCTGAGACGCACGGCAAGAGCCCGGCGCAGGTCATGCTCCGGTGGCACCTGCAGGAGGGCCGCTCCGCCATCCCGAAATCGACCAACCCGGCACGCATCGCCGAAAACTTAGCCGTCTTCAACTTTGAACTCAGTACCGACGAACTCACCGCCATCGACTCGCTCGACACCGGCGTCCGCAACGGACCGGACCCCGACGAGGCCCGCGAGGAGCGCTTCGCCCTGGTCATCCCCGAAGCGTAAGGCAGAGAGAAGGAACCACGATGGAATAGCGTCCCCTTGGCCGCACCGGTGTGCAGGTCAGCCCCTTGTGGCAGGAAAGTCCCGCGAAGTTCGGGGCCAGCGGACAACTACAGATTTGAAACCGAAAGTAAGGATCATCATGACTGACCATCCCAAACAGCTCGGAGGCGGCCGAAAAATGTTCGGTGACTTCGCCCCGAAGCTTGCCGAGCTCACCGACGACGTACTCTTCGAGGACGTCTGGAACCGGCCCGAACTGAGCGCCCGCGACCGCAGCCTCATCACGGTAGCCGTGCTCACCTCTGGCGGAAACACCGAGCAGTTGGGCTTCCATCTCGGCCGCGCGATCGAAAACGGTGTGACCCAGGAGGAGCTCGTTGAAGCCATCACCCATGTCACGCTCTACGCCGGCTGGCCCAAGGGCATGTCGGCGATGGGCGTCGCCAAGCAACTCTTCACAGACAACTAGTAAGGACTTCATGAACATCGAACCCAATGTGCCGACAACCAAAAACCCGCCAGCCCAATTCGCCGGCGACGTGTGGCTGGATCCCATCGCGCTGCCGCATGAGAGCGACCAGACGATGGTTGTCGCGACCGTCCGCTTCGCGCCCGGAGCACGTACTGCCTGGCACTCCCACCGGCACGGCCAGTACCTGCGCGTCACCCAAGGCGTAGGCCGTTTCGGTACCCGGGACGGAAAGATCATCGAAGTCCACCCCGGCCAGACGGTCTACACCCCACCCGGTGAGGAGCATTGGCACGCCGCCGCCCCCGGCTCCTTCATGGAACACATTGCCATGCTCCAAAACGGGGAAGACCCGTCAAAGACCACCACTTGGAACGAGCACATCACAGACGACGAGTACAACGGCCGCTAACCAGCGCATGAGGTGTACCACTGCTCAGAGGCACCTCAGGTAATCCCGAAAGTGCTCTCGTGGGTCAGGCGGTGGCCGCCCTCATCGGATGTGCCGCGACCGTCGCCGAGAATCCCACAGTCCTGCACATCCCTGGGAAAGTCGCCCTGCACGTCGGACTATTTGAGGATTGTTTGGTAAATGCCTGTATGGTCCAGGTCGCCGTCGCCGGTTGCGATCATGTCCTCGAATGCGCTTTGGAGACATTTGGCCAACGGGAGTTTCAATCCCGTATGCCCGGCAAGGTCTGTGATGAAGCGGAGGTCTTTGAGCTGATTTTTCGCGGAGCCGCCACCTTCAAAGTCCTGGTCAATCCATCGTTGCCCTTTTTGGGCAAGCACTTCGGAATTGGCGAGACCTCCGGCAAGTATGGATTGGACTTTCTCCAGGTCGAGGCCGGCAGTGCTCGCCAGGGCCATTGCCTCGGCCAAAGCCGTCACGGTGGCGGCTACGACGATCTGGTTGCATGCCTTCACCGTTGACCCGGCACCGGTCTCGCCGAACCACACGACGGTCGAGCCATACAATTCGAACAGTCGTGTGAGGCGTTCCACCGCGCCGGGAGGACCGCCGACCATGATGCTCAGCCTGCCCTCCTTGGCACCGATGGTGCCGCCGCTGAGGGGTGCGTCCACGACGGTCACTCCCCAGTTGCGCCGGCAGCCGTCAGCGAACTCCGCAACCGCCACCGGGGATACCGTCCCGTGAATCACGAGGATTGGACGCTCTATGCCGGCGGTCTTCCACCCGGCCAGCAGCCCGTCGTCACCGGGAAGAAGGGCTGCCACCTGCGGCAGGTCGGGCAATACAGTCAGCACCACCTCACTGGCCGCGGCCGCCGGGGTGGCCACGACCGTGCCCCCGCCAACTGCGTGGGCCTTGGTCGCCGTGCGGTTCCAGAGCGCCAGTGGCACCCCCGCGGCGATGATGTTGCCGGCGATCGGGGCGCCCATGGGACCCGTTCCCAGTAGGGCCACGGACGCGGGCAGTCCGGAGAAAGAATCGTCCATTGTTGTCGCGCTCCTGGGTTAGAAGGGGATGAGCCCGGCGAGGGCGGGGAGGAAGGTGCTGAACCAGGGAACGGCGGCAAGCACAAGGAGCCCGATGAACAGGGCGATCAGGTATGGCCAGAAATGTTTGAGGCTGTTTTCGACTGTTTCGCGAGCGGTGGCGCAGGCGACGTAGAAGCCGACGCCCGCGGGGGGTGCGAAGGAGCCGATGCCCATGGAGATGATGAGCACCATCGCATACTGCACGGGGTTGACGCCAAAGTCGGTGGCGATCGGCAGCAGCAACGGAGCAAAGATGAGCACTGCGGGCAGGCCTTCGAGCAGCTGGCCCATGATGGTGAGCAGGATCACAGTGAAGAGCATGAACAGGATTGGGGAGTCGCCGAGTCCGGACATGAGGTCGTGGATCTGCTGTGAGACGCCGGCGAGGGCGAGGGTCTGGGCGAGGGGCGACGCGGCGGCGATGATGAAGAGCACCATGCCCGCTGTCGTCGTGGTTTCGCGCAGGGTGTCCCCGAGGAGTTTCTTGCTGCCCCGCCGGTATGCGGCGACCAGGACGAATGCGTAAGCCACGGCTACGGAGGAGACCTCCGTAGGCGTCGCGAAGCCGCTGAGGATTCCCACCACCATGCCGACCGGAAGGAGGAGGGTGGGCAGGGCGAAGAAGGTTGCTGAACCGCGTGCCCGCCAGGTGGCCTTGGGGCTGGCGACGCCGCCCTGCTTGCGGGCCCGCAGGAAGACGAGGGCCATGACGACGAGGGCGAGGAAGGCCGCGGGAAGGAAGCCTGCCAGGAACAGGGTGGTAGTCGAGATGGTGGTGATGGAGCCGAGGACGAGCAGCACGATGCTGGGCGGGATGGTTTCGCCCATGATGGCCGAGGCGGACAGGACAGCGACCACCTCGCCGCGCGGATATTTGCGCTCTTCGAGCATGCCTCGCATGGTGGTGCCGACGGCGGCGACGTCGGCGACTTTGGAGCCGGAGATGCCGGAGAAGATGTACATGGTGACCACAACCACCTGCAGCAGGCCGCCGCGCAGGTGCCCGATGAGGGCGTCGACGAGCTTGGCCAGCGGCAGGGTCAGGCCGGCGGAGTTCATGATCGTTCCGGCGAGGATGAAGAACGGGATCGCCAGGAGCACGAAGCCCTTTGCCCCGGAAGCCATGCCGATCGGAATGGCGCTGACATCGGAAATGCCGCCGAGGTACAGATAGATCCCCGAGGCCAGTGCCAGGACAAACGCGATGGGCAGGCCAAGGAAGAGCAGCAGGAACAGGACCGCGAGCACCACGCCCAGGAGCACGTTCGGCGATGCGTAGTAGAACAAGGGCGGGGCCAGCACGACGACGGCGACCATTGCCGCGGCGATCCCGGCGGCGGTCAGGACGGCCCGGCGTTCCTGGCGCCAGAGTTTGATAAGGGCAAACCACGCGATGAGCACCATGCCGGTGGAGAACGGCAGGGAAACCCAGAACACCGGCAGCTGCAGGATGGGCGTCCTCTCGTCGATCTGCTGGGCCAGGGTGGGCACGAAGAGCGCGAATGCCCCCGCGCTCATGACAAAGACGAGCCAGTCGACCAGGGCAGCCAGATAGGGCTTCCACGCCGCGGGCAGCCGCATGATCAGGGCCTGCACCGACATGTGTGCGCCCTTGGGGTACGCGATGGCTCCGCCGAGGAAGGCAATGGTCAGGAGCGCAATTTCTGACACTTCCTGCGTCCACAGCACCGAATCACCGGTGATGAGCCTGACCATGATGTTCAGCAGGATGACGACAAGTTCGGCGAGGATTGCCGCGCCCACGGTCCATTCAAGGACCTTGTCGAGCCAGACGGCGCCGCTCCAGCCTGGCCGGACGTGATCGTGATGCAGAATCTCTTCCGCGTCAGAGGGAATGACCTCCTCGAGTTCCTCGGGAGCGAGCGTGCGTTTCATGTTCTTCCAGACTGTCGACATTGAGAGCGGGATGTTGGCGGGAGGGCCGGGGCGCCGTGGCCGCCCCGGCTCCGTGCGGGTTTACTTGGCGGTTGTGAAAGCGATTGCCTGGTCGAAGAAGTCCTTGCCGATCAGCTCGGAGAATTGCGGGTACAGGCTCTTGGAGGTGGCCTTGAATTCTTCAAGGCCCGAAGCGCTGAGCTCGTTGACCGTCATGCCCTTTGCCGTGAGTTCGTCCAGCTGCTTCTTGGACTGCTCGGCGTCGTAACCGGTCTT
The DNA here is from genome assembly GCF_056394725.1 of Arthrobacter sp. 10N418. NCBI lineage: Bacteria > Bacillati > Actinomycetota > Actinomycetes > Micrococcales > Micrococcaceae > Arthrobacter > Arthrobacter sp. 10N418. The sequence goes on along the minus strand of NZ_JBFTIK010000022.1, from coordinate 16,629 downwards.
GAACGTAGCTGTCTCGGTCGAGGCGTCCGTGAGCAATTTCTTTTGGTCATCGGAGAGTGTGCCCCACTTTTTGGATGACAGGGCGAGCACCCAGGCGTCGTTGATGTGGTTGGTCAGAGACACGTACTTCTGGACTTCGGAGAACTTATTGGTCCACGGCACCTCGATCGGGTTTTCCTGGCCGTTGATCGTTCCCGTCTGCAGGCCCGTGAAGACCTCGGAGAAGGCCATGGTGGTGGGGCTTGCACCCAGCTTGCTGAAGAAGCCGGTCCAGAGCGGGTTGCCGGGAACGCGGATTTTCAGTCCCTTCAGGTCCGAGGGCTGTGCGATGGGGCGCACCGAGTTGGTGATCTCGCGGCCGGTCCGGGTGAGGAAGGACAACGCGACGGTGTCCTTGGCTGCGAGCTTGTCCTTCAGCATCTGGCCCGGCTTTCCTGCCAGGAACGCCGCTTCCTCCGTTGTGTCCTTGAAGAGGTAGGGGATACTGATGCCGTTCATTTCCGGCACCACCGAGGCGTAGACGGAAGTCGAGAGGATGAGGGCGTCGAGCGAGCCGCCCTGCAGGCGGGTGACGGCGGCATTCTGGTCCCCGCTGAAGCTCGTTCCGTTCGGAACTACGGTGACCTGGACGGATCCGTTGGAGGTCTTCTTGACCTGGTCGGCGAAGTGCTGGGCGGAAACGCCTACGGAGGAATCGATGGGGTCCGGGATCGACAGCTGGATTTTCGCCGGCGCGCCGCCGGAAGCGCCGGGCGCTCCGGAGGCGCAGCCGGCGAGGACCGAGGCGGCCAGGGTGCAGGCCAGCACTCCGGTGAGGGCGCGAGTCTTAGATTTCATGTGGTGCCTTTCTTCGTTGGAAGGAGTCTGGTTTCCGGGGGTGAAGTTCATGACCCCGGCCGAATGGGTGTGCGGGAGCCTCAGGGGATGAGGGCGGCTTCCGTGACGAGGGCTTCGGTTTCGCGGCGGAGCTCGATGGCCTGGGACAGGGAGTCGTCAATGATGACATCGTCCCAGCCGACAATCCCGCCCTTGGCAATGTCGTTACGCAGTTCCACGTGGTGGGCCAGCGCTACCGGGAGGGCGCCGGTTGCGACGGAGTGCCTGGCCGAAACCAGCTTGCCCCAGACCGTGTACCCGCCTTCGCCGTCGAGGAATTCGCCGGCTTTGAGGTCCTTCTTGGCTGTTGCGACGACGTCGCCGAAGAACCCGATGGGCGAGCCCGTGGCGATCCCGCGGAGGGCCGCGTTGGCGATGGACATGTTCAGCTCCAGGCCCACGTAGTGGTACGGGCGGTACAGGGCGGCGTACTGGCCGGTGGGGTCCGGGTGCCACGGGTATTCGTTGAAGCAGCCGGAAACGTAGTCGTTCGTGGCCTTGACGACGACGAAGACGCCTTCCTGGGTGTTGTGAGGAATCCAGGTGCCGTCGCGGTTGACGCTGGACATCACATCGACGCTGCCTTCGTGGGCGAGGGCTCCGCCGACGTCGGCGGGGCGGCAGATCGTGGCGATCTCCTCGACATCGCCCGGCGTGAAGCTCAGCCCGGTGTCAGAAGGTACCAGTCCGGCGCCGTTGGCAACGGCGGCCATCTCGATGGAAGCCTTCGTGCCGTCACGGAACGAAGTGTGCATGTTCGGGTTCAGCTGCCCGGAGTCGGTCAGCTCCTTGGAGAACTCCCAGTTCTCCCAGACATTGTCCGGGTTCATCTCGTGATAGTGCTCAAGGTACTTGGCGCCCTTGCCGGCGCAGACAACGTCGAAGCCGCTGGTGCGGGCCCAGTCGACGAGTTCCATGATGAGGGCCGGCTGGTCGCCGTAGGCCATCGAGTAGACAACACCGGCGGCTTCCGCACGCTTGGCCAGGGCGGGCCCCGCCAAGGCGTCGGCCTCGACTGTGACCATGATGATGTGTTTCTTCGTTTCAATGGCGCGCAGCGCGTGCTTCACCCCCACGATGGGGTTGCCTGTTGCTTCCACGATAACGTCGATGTCGACATCGAAGAGCTCGTCCGCGTTGGCCACGATCGTCGTCGTGCGGTCCCTCAGGGCGGTGGCGATGTCCGGAGCGATCTGGCCCTTGGGCCAGCCCACGAGTTCGAATGCGCCTTCTGCACGCTTGACGTTGATGTCAGCGATCGCGACGACGTGGATCCCCGGAATGTTGTTGGCCTGCGCAAGGTACATCGTGCCGTACCGGCCGGCTCCGATGAGCCCGACTCGAACGGGGCGGCCTTGCCGCTCGCGGTCACTGAGAAGCTTGTGAAGGTTCATGGGGATCTCTCTGATTGACGTCCGCGTCGGAGAGGCCTCCACCGTAGGGGTGGAGCAACATCTTCGTCGCAAACTGGAGTTTGAGGACCGGAGTGGAACCGGTACCACTTTTGTACCAGTCAGTGCTAGGCTGTGTCAACAGTCACAATGAGCAACCGTAATGGTTTAGTCAGGCGGAGCGACCTCGTGTTCCCGCCGATCCATTGCCGGTACCGGACCTCAAGGAGGAGGAGAAGTGAAGAAGGCCCCAACTATTCGCGACGTCGCGGCCGAGGCGGGCGTTTCAGTCTCCGTGGTATCCCGGGTTCTGAACCCGGAGTCAGGTCCCGTCGCGCCAGCCAAACGGGAATTGGTGCTGCAGGTTATCGAGGAGCTTGGTTACCGGCCGCGGGCCGCGGCCCGGGAGCTGAGCGTGGGCCACGCCCTGACCGTTGGCCTTGTGGTCGCGGACCTCGCCAACCCATTCTTCGCTCAGCTAGCCGACCGTGTTGTCTGGGAGGCCCGGAGCCACGGGGTGCAGGTAGTCGTCATGACCACCCAGGAGGATCCTCACCTGGAGGCCGAATCCCTGGACACACTGCTTGACCGCTCCGTCGGAGGAGTCATCGCGACACCGACCGGAGCCAACGTTGAGAAGTGGGCCCGTCTCCAGGCCCTGGGCGTGAATGTTGTCTTTGTTGACCGAGCCATTGCCGAACTGGCAAACGTCGACGTCGTAAGCATCGAAAACACCGACTCAGCCCGACGCGCCACAGAATATTTGCTCGGTTTGGGGCACACGCGGATCGGCCTCATTTCCGGTCCCGTCAGCACATCAACGGGACGCTCACGGATCGAGGGGTACCGAATCGCGCACGAGAACTTCTCGACCAGCGGCGCCCCCCAACTAATCCGGGATGTGCCGTTCCGGGGAGACGGCGGGGGCGATGCAGTCGGGTCCCTGCTCGCCCTGCCCGACCGTCCCACGGCGCTCATTGTTGCCAACACGGCCCAGGTGCTCAGCTCAGTTCGGCGCCTCGTCCAAATCGGCGTGCGGATACCCGAAGATCTGTCCGTCATAGTTTTTGACGACAACCCCTGGACCGAGCTGACAAACCCGCCGCTGAGCGTGATCCGCCAGCCCATCGACATGCTCGCCGTGCACTCCCTGGAACTGGTGCTGGGACGCATGCAGGGCCGGCTCCCCGCAGAGCCCCGCACGATCCTGGTCAACGCAGACTTCGTGCCTCGCAGCAGCTGCTCACCTTTAATCCTCTCGCCTACCCCTTAAGGAAAGACCATGTCCGTCATTGTCACCGCAGTGTTCACACCCAAGAATGGGTCATTCAGCCAAGTAGCTGCTGCCCTCTCCCCCGCGATTGCCGAAGTGCACGAGGAGCAAGGATGCCTGCTCTACGCCATCCATGACGCGCCGAACGGCCAAATCGTCATGATCGAAAAGTGGGAAACGGCGGCCCTTCTCGACGCCCACGGCGAGGGAGAGGCCGTCAAACGCCTCAACGCCTCCCTCGAGGGCCTCCTTCAGGAACCCGTCCACGTGACCCGACTCTCACCGATCCCCGCGGGAACCGAGCACCAGGGGACGCTGTAATGAAGCCCGTCCTTGTTGTCATGGGCGTATCAGGAGCAGGCAAGTCAACTATTGGAGCAGCGCTGGCCCAACGCCTGGGCGCCACCTTCGTCGATTCCGATTCCCTGCATCCGCAGGCCAACGTGGCGAAAATGGCTGCCGGCAACCCACTGACTGACGGGGACCGGTGGCCGTGGCTCGGGCTCGTGGGTGCCGAGCTGGCGTCACCGCACCCGGGTGGGATCATTGTGGCGTGTTCCGCACTGAAGCGCGTTTACCGGGACGCCATTCGGGCCAAAGCACCGATGACTGCATTCGTTCAACTTAACGTCGAGCTTCCCGCGCTGCAGGGCCGCGTGGCCCAACGCCCCGGACACTTCATGCCACCCTCCCTCCTCAAATCACAGCTGGAGACCCTCGAACCCCTGCAAGCAGATGAAGCAGGACTGGTGGTGTCGGTGCCGGAAGGCGTCGAGGCAATGGTCAGCGAAATCCTCGCCCAGCTTCCACCAACCGCCGGAGCTTTAGCCTCGGAGGACGCAGGTGCCGGACTCAGTCAGGACGGGCTGACTGCGGCCGCGACACCCCCGCCGGCTCCACTACTGAGTGTGCGCCGCTGAATTACGTGGAGCCCTCTTCGCAGGGATATTTGGCGCTCAGGGTCGGTCCGGCGGCTCGTCTTCGGGTTGCGCGGTCGGTGAGGACAACGTCCGGTTTCTCGATCGGAGCAACGCGGAATCGAGAGACGGATCCTAACTTCGTTCTGTAGTCGTCGCCGTGACCCTCATCGTCCTCTGGACGGTGTGCCTGGTCCGGAAGCACAGAAGCGGCGGTCCAGCCTGCCGACGAAACAGGCGACCACTATGGCAGCAGAGAACCAAGTGACCGCCACCAGGAACAGGGAACCAGGTCCGAATCAGGAGTGGGCGCTGATGTACCGGAACGGGCTTCCCGGGCGTCGCATCGGTCAGTTGTCCGTGTTCCCGTCTCAACGGTCAGCAACTCGAACCGGCCTCCGACCCCTTTTCGCCAGATGACCTCTGGCCAGAGATGTTGCACCGCCCCCTAGAGTGAAGTCATGCTGCACTCAACCCGGCAAGGCTCCGGTAAGCCACTCCTCCTGATCCATGGGCTCGGTTCCAGTATTGGTAACTGGAACCCGGTAATCCCGGCGCTGGCCGCTAAACGCGATGTAACCGCCGTCGACCTCCCCGGTTGCGGCGAATCCGCGCCGCTGACCGGCGAAACCACCATTGCCACGCTGACCGATGCCGTCGAAGCCTTTATCCGCGACGAGGAACTGGGTGATATTGATCTGGTAGGCAGCTCCATGGGCGCCCGGATGGCAATGGAGATGGCACGGCGAGGGCACGCTGGCACCACGATCGCCCTTGACCCTGGTGGCTTCTGGAATGACCGCCAGGCAGCGATCTTTGGTGCAAGCATCAAAGCATCCGTCGCACTGGTGCGCCGCATCCAACCGGCGCTCCCCTTCCTCACGGGCAACCCTGTGGGTCGCACGGCCCTGTTGGCTCAGTTCTCCGCCCACCCCTGGAAGCTGCCGCAGGATCTGGTCCTGCATGAGCTTCGCGGGTTCAAGACATCGACCAGTCTGGACCCGGCCCTCAACGCGTTGATTCACGGCCCCCGCCAGGAAGGCGCGCCGGCCGGTTCACTCAAGGGCAAAGTGGTCATTGGATGGGGGCGAAAGGACAAGGTCACCGCTCCCAGTGAGGCGGCTCGGGCCACGGAGCTGTTCCCGGATGCAACACTCCACTGGTTCGAAAACTGCGGTCACTTCCCGCACTGGGACCAACCATCGGAAGCGGCACGCCTGATCCTCGATAACACCCACTGAGCTGCGGCTGAGCGCCGGGGCGTATCTATTTATGTTGAGCTGGCTTCAGAAAGGTTCACCTACCGGCACTGACCTGCGGAAACACTGTGCCCGAGGTGGGACTCGAACCGGGTTCCAGCCCCTGCGAACGCTGGACTCCCGCGGAAACATGCGGAATCCGGCTCGATCCGACCGGAATGCGGCCAAGTCCGGGACCCAAAGTGTGGACACTGTCCACACCCCCAATTCTCCGGCGGCCCGGACCTGGGGCCCAACTGGTGAGACTGCTCGGCTCGCCGTATGGCTCTGAGACCTTCGCTATTCTTTCAGCGCGTCGAGCCGTGACACCCGTGCCTTGCCGCCCGGCGGCAGGGCACGAGGCCCGGCAACTTCCTCGGCAACGGCGACGGCAACGGCAACGGCAACGCCCTTCCAGAAGCGTGACCTCACAAGGAATTCCTGGAATTCCACCGGCCTCTGCTTGGAAATCCAGCACCAGCTGGGGAACGGTTCCAAGACTTGGCGTCAAGGTTCCCCGGCAGAGACTGTGTCACTCGATGGAGGTTTGATGGGCGTCGGTCAGCTCTCCGGGTTTTCGATGATGGATCAGCCGCGGGGCGGCAGGCTCACCCCTGCTGATGCAGGGCGTAGGCGCCTGTTCCAGCGGAATCGAGGTCAGACGGGACGCCGGGGAAAGCCGGGCGGACGGCGTCGTCACCCCTCGATCCTGTGCTCCTTGATGCCGCGGAAGGCATGCTCGTCACCGGAGTAGACGGAGGGTGACCCGCCGATCGTGAACAGCACCACGAGGGCATGTGGCAGCAGTGCCGGGTCGTTCAGCCTGCTGGCGATGCGGGTGACGTCCTGATTGCCGACGAAGCTCAGCGGAACGAAGGCGTCCAGGAACGAGTTGTGCCGCTCCAGCGCGCCCGCGAGTTCGAAGAAGTTGCGGTCGTTGAGCGAACTCCACACCGCCTTCCAGAGCTCGTACTGGGTGGCCGAGTCGAGGGCTCCGGCGCCCACCTCGCGGGAGTAGTCGCCGTGGATGTATTGGCCCACGAAGGAGGCGTCGGGAAATTCGGTGCGCATCGCGCGAATAACCTTCGCCAAGAAAGAGGTCGGCACGGCGTATGCCGCGTCCAGACGCCACCCGTCCGCTCCCCGCGCCAGCCAGTGCTTCATGACCTTGCTGACAAACGCGGCCACCTCGGGTGCTTCATGGTTCAGGGCGACAAGGTGGTGATGGCCCTCAAAGTCCGCGTAGCCCGGTTCCGCTCCCGGGACCCAGTCCTCGTCGGGCTACGAGAGCTGGAACCAGGATGCAGTGGGGGCTCCGGGGCCGTGGACCAGGGCGTCCTGGAACGGTCCGAAGGAGCGTCCGGTGTGGTTGAAGACGCCGTCCAGGAGCACGCGCAAACCCCGCGCGTGCGCTTGGGTGATCAGCAGGTCGAAGTCTCCGTCGTCGGCTAGTCGGGGGTCGATGCGGAAGTAGTCTGTGGTGTCGTACCCGTGGGTTTCGGAGGCGAAAACCGGTCCGAGGGCAATTCCTGACGCCCTTAGTTCCACGGCATAGTCCAACCAGGGGACAAGGTGCGCGAGGCGGCGGGTCACGGGGGCACCTTCTGTCGGGGCCGCGTGTTCGGCCCCGACGAAACCCAAGGACTAGATCTGCCACCATATTGCGTGTTTGACCCACTCCGGTGGTGTCAAAGGAGAGTCGTTCCAGCGAGCGTCCGATTCGTCCTTTTACGGCGATGGGGTCTTGTCAGTCGGTCGTCAGAGTGCGGCGAAGTTCCCGTTTAAGCACCTTGTGGCTGGGGCCGAGAGGAAACTCGCCGGTGAACCGGATGTGGCGGGGGTATTTATGTTTGGCGAGGTGCTGTTGGCTCCAGTCGATGATGTCCTGCGCGCTGGGCGGGCTATCCGTGCTGGCAGGATCCAGGACGACGACGGCGCATACTTCTTCGCCCCGCAACTCGTCCGGCAGTCCGATGACGGCCACCTGGGCGATCGCCGGGTGGCGGGAGAGGACCTCCTCAACCTCCCGCGGGTAGACGTTGTAGCCTGAGCGGATAATGACGTCCTTGGTCCGGTCGACCACATAGATGAAACCGTCCTCGTCCATGGTCCCGAGGTCGCCGGTGCGGAACCAGCCCTCCACCATTGCCTCCTCGGTGGCCTGCGGGTTGTTCAGGTAGCCGGCGAAGACGTTATGGCCGCGGACCAGGATCTCTCCAAGCTCTCCAGCGGGCACTGGAACGACACGTTCGGGCACCCGGTGGTCGGCGATCTGGACCTCCACACCCCAGACGGCCTGCCCGACGCTTCCGGGCCTGACGCCTGAGTGCGGGGTATTTGTGCTGACGACTGGGGATGTTTCCGACAGCCCGTAGCCTTCATAGATGGTGGCGTCGAAGGTGGTGTTGAACTTCTCCATCACGGCCAGGGGCAGCGCCGCTCCCCCGGAGACGCACAGCCGCAGCGCCGGCAGCTCAGGTCTGCCTACGGCGGCGGCGAGCAGTTGCATGTACATGGTAGGGACGCCGTGGAAGACGTTGACGCCGTGGGCGGCCATGAGCTCCAGCGCTGCCTCGCCGGTGAATCTTGGCAACAGGACGAGGGTCCCTCCGAGCCGGAACAGGGCGTTCATGCTGGCTGTTTGTCCGAAGACGTGGAACAGCGGAAGGCAGCCGAGAGCGATGTCGCTGGTCCGCACGTCGTTGGCGTCCACTGCCGATACGGTCGCGTTCATGACCATGTTCAGGTGTGTCAGGACGGCGCCTTTGGGTCGGCCTGTCGTGCCGGAGGTGTAAAAGATGACGGCCGGATCCTCGGCTTCCCGACTCACGTAGCTGCGCAGCTCGCGCCCGCCGTCCGAGCAGAGACGAGCCGCGCTCTCTTCTCCCTCGGGCACGGGGCCAACGAGCAGCACCGGAATTCCGGCCTCCGCGGCCGCCCGTCGCCCCACGGTAAGGAACGCGGCGTGGCATAGAAGCATTTTGGCGCCGCTGTCCCGGAGCACATGGATGACTTCCTCAGCGGTCAGCAGCAGGTGCACGGGCACCACGACTCCACCGGCGGCCTGCACGCCGTAGTAGGTGGTGGGAAATTCAACGACGTTCGGCGACATCAGCGCAACGACGTCCCCCGGTGCGATTCCGTGGTCTTCAAGCTGCGCGGCATAGCTGCGGGCGTGCTGCCACAACGTGGCATAGGTATAGGACTGGCTGCCGCTGATGACGGCGGTCTTGCCCGGGTATTTGCGGGCAGATTCAGCGAGAATCGAGGCGAGCGACAAAACGGTCATGGGTTCAGCTTTCTCTTGTTGTTGGGCCCGGCCGATGGAGCATCGAGCAATGCGGCCAACGTGTTTTCGACGACCGCCCGCGCCTCGTCTGAGGACTGCCCAAAGGAGTCCCGCAGCAGTTTCCAGTTCGCCCAGTCCGCCGCCGCGCAGATCGACAGGACCATACGCGTTCGGTGGGCCGGGTCCAGCCCGCCCAGTTCCGCTTCGAACAGCCGTTCGACGTCGTCCCTGATGCGCTTGAGGTTCTCCTGCAGGTTCTGTTGCAGCGCCGCGGAGAACGGGCGCTGCAAATCTGCGGCGCGGGCGAGCGGCGCGACGGCCTCCAGGATCGAGGCGCGCTGCGAGCTGTATGCCGCGACGCGTTCCGCCAGGGGCAGCACCACCGGGACGGGCTCCAAAGCCTCGTCCTGCTCGGCCAGTTGGCGGGCGGCCGTGTTGGCCATGAGGGCTTCCATGTCCTTGAAGTGGTCCCACAGCGCGCGGACGGAGACCCCGGCGCGGGCTGCGATCTGTTTGGCGGACGGTCTGAGTTCCCCGTCGTTGATCAGCCCGATATGAGCTTCGCTGATGATCCGGAGGGTCCGCTGGGCGCGGGCGGTGCGCCCATCCAGGGCACCGGTCATCTGCTCGTCCCAGGAGCCGCAAACACACCTTGGGCGCCTTCGGCCAGGAACCCGGCCGGCAGCAGCGTCACATCCCCCGTCTGCTCCGCGTAGTGCCTCAGCCTGTCGGCGACGTAGCCGGCACCGACCTGGTCTGCATGCCACATGGGGCCGCCCCGGTACGCGGGCCAGTTGTAGCCCTTGGCCCAGATGACGTCGATGTCACCGGCCCGCTCGGCAATTCCCTCCGCCAGAATGCGTGCGCCTTCGTTGATCATCGGAAAGAGCAGCCGTTCCAGGATTTCGCGATCCGAAATTTCCCGGCGGAAGACGCCAAGGTTCCGCGAGACATCCAGGATGAGCTGCTCAACCTCGGGGGCATCGCGCCTTTCCCGGCCTTCGTAGGCGTAGTAGCCTGCCCCCGTCTTTTGCCCGAACCGTCCTGCTTCGCAGAGCGCGTCCGCGGTCGGGGCTGTCCTGCCCTCGGCCTTGCGGTTGCGCCAGCCGATATCCAGACCAGCCATGTCACCCATCTCAAACGGCCCCATCCGGAAGCCGAAGTCCTTCAGGACCGCGTCCACTTGGCCGGGCAGGGCCCCCTCGAGCAACAGCTGCTCGGCCTGAGAAGAACGCACCTCAAGCATCCGGTTCCCGACGAAGCCATGGCAGACGCGTACGACGACGGGTGTCTTGCCGATCCGGCGTGCGGTGGTGAACCCGGTCGCAAGCGTCGCGGCGTCGGTCGCTGCTCCGCGGACCACCTCAACCAGCGGCATCACATTGGCCGGGCTGAAGAAGTGCATGCCCAGCACCCGGCCGGGAAGGCGCGTTCCGGCGGCAATCTCGTCGATACTCAGGTAGGACGTGTTGGAGGCGAGGACGCAATCGGCACCGACGTGCAGGTCCAGGGCTGCGAAGATTTCTTGTTTGACCTGCAGGTCCTCGAAAGCTGCCTCAATGACAAGATCGGCGTCGGTGAGGTCCGCGTAGTCCAGGCTGCCCGTAATCAGAGCCTTCAGGCATGCTGCGTCGTCCTGGCTCCTGCTGCCACGGGAGACCGACACGGCAAGGTTCTTCTCAATCTGTGCCAGGCCGCGGTCCAGGGCGGATCGTTCGGCCTCCACGACGGTAACCGGGATGCCGGCAGAAGCCAGTGCCATGGCGATCCCGCCGCCCATGGTCCCGGCACCGACGACGCCGGCGCGGCGGACGGTCTTCGCCTCTTCCGGATCAAGGTTGGCGGGTTTGCGCGCTGCACGTTCGGCTGCGAAGAGGTGACGCTGGGCGGCAGATTCCGGGCTCCTGACCCGCTCCACGAACTTCGTCCGCTCCACGTCCGCTCCGTGGTCATAGGACTGCTCGATGCCGGCCGAAACAGCCTCGATCGCAGCGCGGGCGGCATACGGGTCCTTGGCCTTGCGCAGCGCGTCCGAAGCCAGCCGGCTGACGGTACCGGGTGCGGCCGCGGCGTCGGCAATCCTGCCGGTGCGGTCCCGGGTCTTGTCCGGCGTGCGCGTGGCCACTAATTCAATCGCCCAGCGCACGGCCGCCGGTGAGCGTGGATCCTCCATCAGCGCATCGACAAGGCCATCCGTGAGTGCCTCGGCGGCGGACACTTGTTTTCCCGTGAGAATCATGTCAAGGGCACGTTCCGGTCCCACCAGACGGGGCAGCCGCCCTGTCCCGCCTGCGCCCGGCAGCAGACCCAAAGTGATCTCCGGCAAGCCGAGGCGCGCCGCCGGTGCGGCGATCCGGGCGTGCGCGGCCATCGCCAGTTCGAGGCCGCCGCCCAAGGCTACGCCGGTGATTCCGGCGATGACAGGCTTCGGGAAGTCTTCCACCAACGCCACGAGCTCCCGGAGATCCGGCTGGGCGGGTTCGCTGTCCATTCCGGCGTTACCGGATTCAGGCGTGTTGAATTCAGTGATGTCCGCCCCGGCCGAGAATGCTTTGGGCTGGCCGAGCAGCAGGACAGCGGCGATATCCGGATCCCCGGCGACCCGCAAGAGCGCAACGCTAAGTGCACCGCGCAGCTCCCGGCCTAATGCGTTCACCCGTCCGTGGTTCATGGTGATTCGTGCGACACCGTCCACTATGTCGACGGCTACGATCTGGTTTGCCAGTTCGGTCATGACGTCCCGACCTCTCTGTCGGTGATTAGCTGAATGCGGAGATGCCGGTGATGTCCCTGCCGACGATCAGGGATTGTATGGAGTCGGTTCCCTCGTAGGTGCTGACGACATCCATGTCCGTCATGTGCCGGGCGACGTGCCGTTCGAGGAGGATTCCGTTGCCGGCCAGCATGTCCCGGGCCTCGGCGCAGATCCACTTTGCCTTCTGCGCCGTGGACATCTTCACCATCGAAGCCATCGGGCCGGTCAGCCGGCCGGTTTCGGCAAGCTCGGCCATCCGGTGGCACATCAGCTGCATGGCCGTCAGTTCGCTGAGCATGTTGGCGAGTTTGTTCTGCACCAGTTGGAACGAGCCAATCGGCCGGCCGAACTGCTCCCGCTCCAGCGCGTACCGGGCGGCAATCTCGTAGGCAGCCATGCCGTGGCCCATCGCCTCCCAGGCGGCCCCGCCGCGGGTCGCAGTGAGAACCCTGGTGACATCCTTGAAAGAGTCACAGTTCTCCAGCCGGTTTTCCGCGGGGATCCTTACGTTCTCGAGGACAATGTCAGCCTGCTGGATGGCGCGCTTGCCGATCTTGCCGGTGATCACGGCCGGACGGTAACCGGCCGGATGCCCGCCGTCGTCGCCTTTTTCCAGCACAAAGGCTTTTACCCGGTCGTCCGCCACGTCGCGGGCGAACACGATGACGACGTCGGCCATGTGTCCGTTACCGATCCATCGTTTGTGCCCGTTCAGGACGTAGGTTTCGCCGTCCCGGCGGGCGCTCGTCTCCAAGGCGACCGAATCCGAGCCATGAAGCGGTTCGGTGAGCGCGAACGCCCCGATTTTCTTCAGGACTGCCATGGAGGGCAGCCAGCGCTGCCGCTGTGCCTCACTGCCGAGCATATTGATCGCGCCCATGGCCAGGGACGAATGGACGCCGATGAAAGTGTTGATTGAACCGTCCCCGCGCGCTATCTCGCGCGCAACGATCCCGGCCGCCCGGCGGCTCAGGCCAGGGCAACCGTAGCCGTCGATCGTGCTGCCGATAATCCCGAGCCGGACCAGGCCCGGCAACACCTCGGAAGGAAATTCCGCACGTTCCCAGTAGTCATTGATGATCGGAAGGATGTCAGATTCCACATAGGAGCGGACCCTGTCGCGGAGCCCCCGCTCCTTGGGCGTCAGTTCGTCATCAAGCAGGAAATAGTCGCTGTTCACGTCCGATTCGAGCACCGCTTGGCCCCTTTGCCTTGGGTTCCATAAGTGCGATGCAGCTCACACTCACTTAACAATATGCATGCTAACTGCAAATTGTTCGGAACCCAAGGGCCCCGCCCCAAGGTCTCGTCAAAACGGCCGGACCAGCGTGAGTCTCAGCCGGACTTCACCTGCGCTGCACGCCTGGAAAGTTGTCGACAAAGACCCTTGAAAGGTGCCCGGCCGTTGCACCGGAGGTCCTGCCGTCAGAATCCGGGCGGGACCAAACCAGGTCGACCGGCACCACCGGCAGGCGATCTCACGGCCCGGAGCTCCCTGTGGCTCGGGACTCCTCCAAGGGTCGTGCCGGCACCAATGAGGCCACGAGGGCGCGCATACGGCGCCCAGTCCCGGATGCCGCTCCCCCGGCAGCAGAGACCGGTCGGTTTTCTGCGCCCCCGGCTACCCTGAGTCATGACCGACCACCAAAAGACCTGGCACGAGGGGCACAAAGCCACCCTCACTAGAGGCCAGCGCGCCGCCGACATCATGCGAAACGGGATGGGTAGCTGGCCCTTCGTGGGCGGCTTCATCGGTTTCATGCTCATCTGGGCCGGCATCAACACCTGGGCGCTGGCCACCAATTCCTGGGATCCGTACCCCTACATCCTTTTGAACCTCCTGCTCTCGATGCTGGCCGGACTCCAGGGCGCCATCCTGCTGATCGCGGCCAAACGGCAGGACGCCATCGCCGCCGCCATGGCCCAGCACGACTACGACACCAACGTAAAAGCGAAGGAAGAGATTGAGCTGCTTATGGCCATCAACAGCCAGCAGCTGCAGATCCTGCAGGAGCTGAAGGAACTGGCGACCATTGAGCGCCGTGGCGTTATCGATTCTGCAGGCGTCTGACCTGCGTCACTACACTGGGACTCCCGAGACGACGCTTTGTTGCCGTTTGCACGTCTGATCAGCAGAGGGCCTGCCGTAGAAGGTGGTTCTCCTGAGGTAATCCTCCGGCGCCGGCGCCAGCTCCGGGACGCGGCAGGACCTGCCAAAGCGGGCAGAAGCCAGTTCATGGGCATGGACGAGCCGTTGGACAGTCATACTGGACACGCGCAGGCGCTCTGCGACTTCGGAGATAGTCAGGTACGGGGTGGGGACGTTTGCGAGGGACATGTGAATCGGGCTCCCGGGGCTGGCGTAACAATGGCGGGAGGCCGGCGGGTTACGGGCCGGCCTAGTCCGGCCCGGTGATCGGCCGACAGTCATAGAAGTAGATCCCGTCCGGAGTCTGCAGCCCCGCTGACCTGCCGTTTCTGACCGCCACTCCGCCCTGTTTCCGCCCGTTGAACGGGTCGTCTCGACTGCCACGCCGCCAAACCGGAACGGAACGGCAGACTGTGACAGGTTTGGATGGCCCCGGTATGACGGCTATCGCTGGCCCCACTTCGTGACTCGCCGGGCAGCTTGTGACGGTTATATGTGGCCCCGCCTTCAACGTTGGATTCATCAGTGGATGGATGCGGCGGAAGGCTGGTCTGGATGGAGTCGAGAGTGGAGTTGTTCGCGCAGATCCGAAGGGACGCCCGGGTCGAGGGCCTCTCGGTCCGTGCGCTGGCAGCCAGACACAAGGTTCACCGAAGGACGGTGAGGCAGGCTCTGGAGTCCGCATCCCCTCCGGAACGCAAACCCCGGCAAGGGGTGGCCTGGCGATTGGAGCAGTTCAAGGCGGCGATGGCATGGTCCGACCGTAGGCGGACGATTGGTTCAATCGTCCGCCTGGAAAGAGACAGCACAGTCGACAGATGGGGCCAAGAATAATCCTCATGCCGGGGCAAAAAGAGTTGACATAGTCAGCCCTGGATGGCCGCTGACAGCTCCGCGAATCAGCAATCCCGAGATTGGAATCATAAATATACCTGTCGCGGTGACGAATAGGCCCATGAACAATGCTGGCGTCATGTCTTCTCCTTAGAGGTGCACGTAGGCCGTGAAATTGAGTGAACATCCGCGGCCCCAGCCGCCCCATAGGCTCCGGTCGGGATAAACTGACCGCTTCCCCCTGGAATCTGGTGGTGCCGCGCTGTTTGATGGGGGTGCCGATAAGGTCCGGAATCCATTCGCGGACGGTGCTGTTGGGCTTCAGCGCGCCTGTGACGGCGCCGATGGGCTCACCGTCGAGGTAAACCTCGGCGGTCACCAGGGATGCTGTGCCTTCACCGCCTTCTGGTCCGGGCCAAGTTCGGCGGTTCGGGTGCGAAACCAGGCGGGGCGGTTCAGCTTGCCGGGGCATGCTGGCTTCAGCTTGATGTGACATGATCGCTAATGCGTGCGGACGATGGTGGGGCTCTCCCTGCGGCTCAGCTGACTGATCGCGGCGGGGATCCCTCGGTGAATGGATGCCCGGATGCCGTCAGGAGCTTTCCGGCGTTTGACGCCGCCGCCTCCGGGTTATGACCACTCGGACGGCTTCTACAAGGGCATAAATCAGTCCGACCATAATGACTGTCGTTAGATTGACAGGGGTGCTTGGGGTCACGAGCCAGGCAAAACCGAGCACCGTTACAGCGGTAGCCATTCCGACGCCAAGGGCCGACCCGAAGAGCTCTTGCGTAGTCATTCGATCTCCTACTCTGGACAGTAAACTACGCCATTGATAGCCGCTGAAATAGTCCCCCCGAAGGCGCTGCCCGCGATCAACCCGGCCGCCGCGCCCTGGCCAATGAGTGGAATGAAGCGGGTCAGACCGCTTCGTGCCACTACGCCTAAGGACCCGGCAAGAACTTACTCGGTTTTGTCGCTCAGGTGCCGGGACTACAGCAGCATCCGGCCCCTGGCCCAGCCCCGCACGGCGGCCAGGTCAAGGTCCGTGGCGATGGGCCCATCGCGGAAATACCGCCCGTACACCGCGTCGGGGTCAAAGGAAGCGAAGGCCAGCTCGTCGATCACCTGCTCGTAGGCGTCCTGAATCCTGTCGTCGGTCGGCGTCGAGCCGAGCTCGTCGGCCAGCGCCTGGATCAGATCCTCGCGGGTGTGGCGGATGATTTCGTCGGGTAGCTGAGGCATCGCAGAACCTCCGGTCATGGGTGCAGCGAAGATGCTGTGGCTACAGGATCAGCTATTTGACCGCCCACGGCAAGGCCTCGGCCGAGGTTCCGGGCCGGAGGTAGTCAATGGTGTAAAAGTCGATCCGCTCTTTGTCCTCGCGGGCGTAGATGAGCAGGTGGTTTACCGACAGCCTGCCGGCCACGAGGGACTCGATCTCGGCCCGGGCTTCGGCCGGGGTGGCGTGCGTGATCCATTCGACGTCCCGATCTCCGTGCCGGGCCCGGGTCCGGCAGTCGTGGGAGTCTTCGCCGCGTGGCGGCATTTACTCATCAGTCACACGAGTAACAAGGACCTCATTGGTGTGGTTCTTACCCTCCAGTAGCATTTGCTTGTGTACTCGGTCAGCACCGGCCCCGGCGGGGCGCAGGCCGCTCGCTCCCCACGGACGTAGATGGTTACTAGGCGGCAAGTGGTGCGCCGAAAAGCTCTTCAGCCTGCCGGACCAGGCGCGACGGGACGTCGGTGTCCCTGCCGTGGTCGCCACGGCCCAGGATCACGGCCTGTCCGCGG
The DNA here is from genome assembly GCF_056394725.1 of Arthrobacter sp. 10N418. NCBI lineage: Bacteria > Bacillati > Actinomycetota > Actinomycetes > Micrococcales > Micrococcaceae > Arthrobacter > Arthrobacter sp. 10N418. Next base: position 110 of record NZ_JBFTIK010000022.1, on the reverse strand, counting down.
GCGGTCCCAGCGAGATCCAGGCCGCACTCATGCATTAACTGCCCCGCCCGAAGGTTCGGCGGGAGATTGATGATGGTCCCCTCAGCGTTGAGGTACACGTGCCAGTCGCC
>NZ_JBFTIK010000021.1:0-66954 GCF_056394725.1 Arthrobacter sp. 10N418 | reverse complement strand
CCCTTCGGCGCGAGAAAAGCATTAGGGTGGGACACGAAGACCTCCGTTTGTGGAACTGGACTCTAGACAAGCCCCACTCCACTCGGAGGTCTTCTTCATGTCACCCCACCACGCCGAATGTCACCAACCTCCGTGGGTAATACACCTAGACGACGAGCCGTGCTTAGGCGGCGAGCCTCGCTTAGCCGAAGACCAGGTGCGCCAGCGTGAAGATGGCCAGCCCCGCGAGGGCTCCCACCACGGTGCCGTTGATCCGGATGAACTGCAGATCCTTGCCCACCTGGAGCTCGATCTTCTGCGAGGTTTCCTCGGCGTCCCAGCGGGCCACGGTGTCGGTGATGACGCCGGCAATATCCGAGCGGTACGTTTTCACGAGGTAGCCCGCGGCGTCGCCGATCCAGGCGTTCACCTTGCCGGCCAGCTCCGGATCGACCACCAGCCGGGTGCCGAAATCGTGCACGGCGGCCTTGAACTTCACCGTCAGTTCACTGTGGGGATCGTCGACGGCGGTCAGCAGCGCCGCCTTGATGGTGCCCCACGTGCGGGAGGCCAGCTCCCTGACCTCGGGATCGCCGAGCACCTGCGCCTTGATGCCCTCGGCCCGGGCGATCATGACGGGATCGTGCTGCAGGTCCTTGGCCAGCGACTTGAGGTACGTGTCGATGGACTGGCGGACCTGGTGCTGCGGATCGGACTGCACCGCCTTGGTGAACTTCAGGATCTCCAGATAGACCTTGTCGCCGACGAGGCCGTCCACGAACTGCGGAACCCACTGCGGGGAGCGGTCCGAGACCAGCCTGCCGACGGTCTCGTGGTTGTCCCGCACCCAGTCCACGGTTCGGTCCACGAGGAGGTCCACGAGGGTGTGGTGGTGGCCGTCGGCGAAGATCCGCTCCGCGAGCCGTCCCACCGGCGGCCCCCACGGGGGAGTGAGCAGGTGCCTGCGGACCATTCCCTCGATCACGGACTGGACGTCGTCGTCATTGAGGACCTTGAACGCGCCGCGGATGACGGCTGCGCCCTCCTTCGCGACGCGCTCGGCGCCGCCGGGACCGGACAGCCAGGCGCCCGCCTTCCGCGCGATGTCCGCCGACGCCAGCTTCTCCTGGACCACCTCTTCGGACAGGAAGTTGGTCTCCACGAATTCGCCCAGCGAGGCGCCGATCTGGTCCTTGCGGCGCGGAATGATGGCGGTGTGGGGGATCTTGATGCCCATCGGGTACTTGAACAGGGCCGTGACGGCGAACCAGTCGGCCAGGGCGCCCACCATGCCGCCCTCGGCCGCGGCCCGGACGTACTCAAGCGACGGATACTGCTTCTGCAGGGCGAAGGCGGCCACGAAGACGATGGCCATCGCGATCAGCAGGGACAGGGCCAGCAGTTTCATGCTCCGCAGGGCCGCAGCCTTTTCGACGTCATTGGATGCGTCGCCTTGCCGGCCGGCCGGGCCGGCTGCCTGGGCGGCAGGCGGCGCGGAGGTGCCGCCCGCGCCGCCGGAACGGGTATTTGCCTCAGTGTTCACCTGCATGTGCCCAGCCTAGTCCCGCACGGGCAGCGGCTGTCCGCTAACGTGTCACCATGACGACTGACGTGTCCATCCCCGCCCGTCCGCTGGTGTACGCCCACCGGGGCTCGAGCGGAGCTTTCGCCGAGCACACCCGGGCCGCCTATCTGCAGGCAATCACCGACGGCGCCGATGGCGTGGAGTGCGACATCCACCTGACCCGGGACCAGCACGCGGTGCTGCTGCACGACGCCAACCTGGACCGGACCTCGGACGGCACCGGGCCCGTGGCCGACCGAACCCTGGAAGAGCTCCGGCTGCTGGACTTCTCCTCCTGGAAAGGTGCAAAAATCCCGGATGAATACGGCGCCCGGTCCGAACAGCTCCTGACCCTGGCTGAGCTGCTCGACATCCTGCGCTCGGCCGGACGGGAGATCGGCCTGGCGATCGAACTCAAGCACCCCAGCCCCTTCCAGCTCAAGCTCGAAGACAGGATCCTCGAAATCCTCACGGCCGAAGGCTGGAATCCGGAGTCGTCGATGCTGGGGAACATCACGGTGTCGTTCATGAGTTTCAGCCCGGATTCTGTCAAGCACCTGCTCAAGTCCGTTCCGGCGTCGTCCGTCTGCCAACTGGTGGACGACGTGGTTGTGGAGGAAATCCGGGAGGAACTCGGTCTCGGGGCCCTCACCGGCAGCGCACTGGCCAACGTCATGAAAGCCGCGCAGACCGAAGCGGAGCGGATCCTCGATGAATGCGAGGCCGGCATGGCCGGTCCCGGCATTGACTATGTCCGCAGCCACGCGCGCACAGTCCAACGCTGGCTCGACTCCGGGCGGCGGTTCCGGGTATGGACCGTGGACTCAGAAAACGACGTGGCCCTGTGCCAGGGGCTCGGCATCCACGAGATCACCACAAACCGCCCGGCCGAGGTCCTGGCCCAGCTCACGGCCGGCAGCCGGCCGCTGCGCTGAACTCCGCCCCTCCGGCCCGCTGCCTCCGGATTACGGCCGGCACTGCGGCTGTGGTTGAGTGGTTCCATGCCATTTCCCTGGTCCGGCCCGGCCACTCAGACACTGTCCGCGGCCGCCATGAGTGCCCTGCTGCTGGCCAGTGCCGGAAAGCACTTCCGCGAGCCGGAATTCTTTGACCACGTGGTCCCGGACGTTCTCTGCCGCGACGACTCGGGGGACACTCCGAACGGGCCCTTCGCCGTTCTCTCCCGCGAGGAGTGGGTCGCGGCGAGCGGGCTCCTGGAAGCCGCCGCCGCCGTCGGGCTGCTGGTCCCGGCCACCCGCCGGGCCGCGGCCGGCTGCGTCACGGCGATGTTCACCCTGTTCCTCGCCGGTCACGTTGACGCACTGCGCAAAGCCTACGGCCCGGCGGGAACGCCCCGCGGACGGAAGGCACACACAGTACGGCTGTCGTTCCAGGTTCCCCTTATCCTCTGGGCCTGGACCCTGATGAAACGGCCCGTGCGGCACCCGGCTCCGCGGAAGCCGGCTCCGGGATTGCGGCTGTGAAACTCCTGCAGTCCCCGGCTGTGCGGATCGGGCTCTCCATCAGCATCGCCACTGGCCTCTACGGGGTGTCCTTCGGTGCCCTGTCCGTCACCTCGGGACTCGACTTCTGGCAGACCATGGCCTTGAGCCTCTTATTGTTCAGCGGCGGGTCACAGTTCGCCTTTATCGGGGTGGTGGCCGGCGGCGGCTCCGGGGTCGCCGCCATGGGTGCCGCGACCCTGCTGGGCATGCGCAACGGCATTTACGGCATGCAGATCAACGCCCTGCTGCGGCCTCGCGGCTGGCTCCGCTTCGCGGCGGCCCAGCTCACGATCGATGAATCCACCGCGACGGGCACGGGGCAGACGGACCCGATCGAGCAGAAGCGCGGTTTCTGGACCGCCGGGATCGGCGTCTTCTTCCTCTGGAACCTGTTCACGGCGCTGGGGGCGCTGGCTGGAGGCGCCCTGGGGGACCCCAAGCAGTGGGGCCTCGACGGCGCGGCTGTCGCGGCTTTCCTGGGCCTGCTGTGGCCGCGGCTGAAAGGCCGGGAACCGGTCGCGATCGCCGTCGTCTGCGCATTGGCCACCGTACTGGCCGTTCCGTTCGTGCCCTCCGGTGTTCCGATTCTCGTCGCGGCCGTCGTCGCGGCAGCGGTCGGCTGGTTCAGTCGCGGGCGCCGTGACGAAGGCCTGGAACCGGACGTGGACCCCTACGCCGGGCACCACGTTGTCCATCCCCCCGATAGCCCGCCCGGTAGCGCCGCATGAACCTCTGGATGTGGCTGCTCCTGTCCTGTCTGCTCGCCTACGCCTGGAAGCTGCTCGGATACCTGGTGCCGGCCAGCCTGCTCCGCAATCCCCGGACGTCACGGATCGCCGGAACCATGACGATCGGTCTGCTGGCGTCCCTGACGGTCGTCAACGCCGTCGCCTCGGGCCAGTCCCTCGCGTTGGACGCGCGGCTGGGCTCGCTGGCCGCGGCCGGAATCGCGCTGTGCTTCCGGGCGCCCTTCCTCGTCGTGGTGCTGGCCGGGGCCGCCGCGGCCGCCGGACTGCGCCTCATGGGTTGGGACTGACGGGCCGCAGCCGACCGGCCGCCTCTGACCGGCCGCCTCTGACCGGCCGCAATGAATCGGCCGGAGCACACTGGCTGCACCGGGCGCAGCGGAATGGTCTTTAGTCCCTATTGGGGGCAGAAACCGCGTGGGAGCATTCGAAGATGAGTGAAAAAGAGGACCCGGAGGCCACAGGGGGGGCCACGGGCGAGCCAGGCAAGGGGCATCGTGCCAAGCCCCACGAGCCCTTCGTTCCCCCGGGCGCCGAGTCCACCAGGGAACTGCGGGAGATGGCCCGACGGCGCCGGGAAGCCGAGGAGAAGCTTCAGCACCACCTTCTCGAGGCCAAAGAGAAGCCGGCGGAGGACTGATGCCGGCGGCCCGTTTGTCGGAGCGGCTGCAGGACCTGGTGCTCGATAATGCGAGCCTTGACGAGTTCCTCGACGAGCTGTCCGGCGTCTCCGCCGAGTTTGCTGTCTTTGCTGCCGGGTGCCCGGTTCTGTGTTCGGTGCGGCTGACCCGGCACCGGCTGCCGGCAGCCCTTGCCGGCAGCGCACCCGAGGCGCTCGCCCTGGAGCAGCTGCAGGACCGATTCTTCGGCCCGGGGCTGGAAGCCCTGAAGACCGGGAAGGCAACACGGCTCAACGGCGCCGTCGCGGAGCCGTGGATGGTCCGCTACCAGCAGGCCGCGGCCCAGCGCGGCAGCCGGAGCATTTTGAGCGTGCCGCTGGCGCTCGATCACGGGGCCGCGGCCGTCCTGACGTTCTTCGCCGCCTGCCCCGGCGCGTTCGACGGCGGGATTGCCGACGCGTGCGAGGCCTTCGCCGCGACGGCCGGCAAGTCCATGCGGCTGGCCGTGCGGCTCGGGTCCGTCGAGAGCATGAACCGGGACCTGCTGCAGGCCATGAAGTCGCGCACCATCATCAATCTCGCATCCGGGATTCTCATGGCCCAAAGCCGCTGCTCCCAGGCTGAGGCCTTCAACCTCCTCAGCAAAGTCTCCAACAACCGCAACGTCAAGCTGCGGATCGTGGCCGAGGAGATCCTGCGCCGGTTCGACTACGGTGCGAGTTCCACCGACTTCAGCGCCCGGGCGTAGCCGGCAGCGGCATTAGCCCAGCACGGCCTCGAACGCCGTGCCGGGAAACGGCGCCTGCGGAGGCAGAGGACGGTGCGGCCGCTCGGAACGGATGGCGTCTTCGATGAGCGCCACAGGGCGGCGCCAGGCGTCCGAGCCGGGCTCCATGGTGTCCACGACGCCGATCAGCATGGCCAGGAGGCGGATCATGTCCGCCATGGAGATATCGCTGCGGAGGGTTCCCTGCCCCTGCCCCCGCCCCAGCAGCACTGCGACCGATTCGATCAGGCCGCCGGTGATCCCGGTCAACAGTCCCCGGCGCCCCGCGACGGCGCCCAGGAGGTTGGCGTCCTCACTGGCAACGCGCATCAGGGCATTGATGACCCGAAGCAGGCCGTCGGCGGCGTCGGGAGCCGCAAGCGCCTCGTCAATGACCGGATCGACCTGCTCCCGGAGCTGCCGGTTCAGTGCCGCGAGCACAAGTTCTTCCTTGTCCGCGAAATTCCGGAACAGCGTTGCCGGCCCCACTCCGGCCGTCACGGCGATGGTCTGCAGGGGAACTTCCGGGCCGTGCTCGCGGAAGCAATCCATGGCCGCGGTGATGATCTTGTCCACGTTGCGCGCCGCGTCAGCGCGGAGCGGCCTGCGGTCTACTGCCCGGTTCATTTGCCTAGGGTAGCAACGCCAAGGTTGGAGAAACCTGTTACTTCCGGGTATCCCGTTATGTGACGTTTTCCGCCACCTGTCCGGGGCGCTGAAGCCTCTCAGGCACGTGAAAGACTAGGGCCCGAAGGCCTGCAAAAGTGGCCGGAAGGCCGGATCGCGTGAAGGGAAACAACCACATGCTCGTAGCATTTTCCGTGGCACCGTCAGGAGCGCCCGCCAACGGCCAGGCGCCCGGGGACGCTTCGGTCCACGATGCCGTCGCCGAGGCCGTGCGGATCGTCCGGGAGTCCGGGCTGCCGAACCACACGGACTCCATGTTCACCACGATCGAGGGCGAATGGGATGAGGTGTTCGCTGTTCTCAAACGGGCCACCGAAGCCGTCGGGCGCTATGGCAGCCGGGTTTCGCTGGTCATCAAGGCGGACATTCGTCCCGGGTTCTCCGGCGAACTCACCGGCAAAGTGGAGCGGCTCGAGAAGGCGATCGGCGAGGCCCGGAACGCCGGCTGAGGCCGGACCCCGGACAGCCTACCGCCCGGCCCGGGCAACTGGGAGACTTGGGGCATGATCGAGCATCAGGCCGCCTCCGGGTGGGTTGCCGTCGAGGACTTCCTTTCCGCCGTCGTGGTCCGCCCGGACCGGTCGCTCCAGCGTGCCGTGACCACCGCCCTGGAAGCGGGCATGCCGCCCATCGAGGTGGCACCCAACGCCGGCAAACTCCTGAAACTGCTGGTGCAGCTCTCCGGCGCCCGCCGCGTGCTGGAGATCGGAACACTGGCCGGCTTCAGCACCATCTGGATGGCCCAGGGGCTGCCCGACGGCGGCCGGCTGGTGACGTGCGAATACCTCCCCAAACATGCCCGGGTGGCCCGGGCAAACGTCGACGACGCGGGACTGGGCCACAAAGTGGAGATCCGGGTCGGTGCTGCGCTGGACACATTGCGGGCCCTCAGCAAAGAGGCCGTGGCGCCTTTCGATTTCGTCTTCATCGACGCGGACAAGGAAAACAACCCGCACTACCTCGACTGGGCCATCCGGCTGGGGCGGCCGGGCACCACGATCGTGATGGACAACGTGGTCTGGGAAGGCGCAGTGCTTGATCCCTCGATGGACACCGTGAACGCTCCGGGCATCATCAGCGCCCTGCAGATGATGGGCGAGGACCCTCGGCTGGACGGAACAGTGATCCAGACCGTCGGCTCCAAGGGCTGGGACGGGTTCGCCCTTGCGCTCGTGCGGTAGGGGCGGCCAGGCCATGCGCGGCAGATGCAGTAAGTCGCGGGCGGCCCGCCCGGCCGGAAGCAAGTGCTAAGTATGCTTAGATTTACTAAGCGGCGCCCCTGCCGGCGGCCGCGGACGCGAACGGACCAGACGCACTTCCCGAAGGAAAAACAGGCCTCCGAATGAACGGGACCCCCGACACCACTCTCCCTTCCGCTGTGCGGATAAGCTCTTCGGCGGCGGAACTGGACGCGATCCGTCCGTTGCTCGCGGCCGCACACGCGGCAGCCGGCGATGTCCCGGCGCTCCTGGACCTGGCCAAAGCCGCGGCACGGACGGCGCCGAGGCCTGGGGAGGGCGCCACCGCTCTCCTGTGGGAGGTCCTTGCCTCCGTCACCGCAGTCGACGTCGCGGCCGGCCGGGTGCTGGAACCGCACCTGGACGCCGCGGCCATCCTCGCCCAGGCAACCCATGACGCGGCAGCGGAAGACGGAGATGTCCAGGATTTTGGCGGGGCCCACTTCGAGGGAACCTGGGGCGTGTTTGCGGCCGAGGCCCCCGGGCTGCGCCTCGGTGCCCGGGACGCCCCCGGCGGATTCCTGCTCGACGGGTCCAAGCCGTGGTGTTCCCTGGCCGCGCAGCTGGACCATGCCGTCGTAACGGCCCATGTCGAAGGCCGCGGCCGGGCCGCCTTCGCCGTCGACCTCCACGCCGACGGGGTGAGCTTCGCAGACCCCGGCTGGACCAGCCGGGGTCTGCGTGAAGTCCCCAGCGGCACCGTGCACTTCGACGCTGTGCCGGCCGTGCCCTTGGGCGCCCCGGGCTGGTATTACCAGCGTCCCGGCTTCGCCTGGGGCGGCATGGGCGTTGCCGCCTGCTGGCTGGGCGGGGCCGTCGCCGTGGCGCGGAGCTTCAAGGAGTCCCTGCGGAAAGCCGCCGCCGGCGGACGCGAGCCGGACCAGATCGCCCTGGCACACCTCGGCGAGATCGACCGCACCCTGGGCTCCCTGACCGCCTATCTGGCGTTGACCGCCGCCCGGATCGACTCCGGGGGGCTCTCGGGGACGAACGCGTGGAGCGAGGCCCTGCGCGTCAGGGGCAACGTCGCGGCCGCCGTCGAACGCATCCAGTCCCTGGTGAGCCAGAACCTGGGACCCGGCCCGCTCGTATTCGACGAGCAGTACGGAAAACGGATGGCGGACCTTTCCCTCTACATCCGCCAGCACCATGCGATGCGGGATGATGCCCAGCTGGGTGCCCTGACGCTGACAGGAGAGAGCCCGTGGTGAGCTTCACGCACAACGACGCCGGGACCAGCGAGGACGCCTGGGCAGCCAACGGCCTTGCCGTGCTCCCGGAACTGCCGCTGGACGCAGCGGAACTGGCCGGCACCGCGTTCCTCGTCCTGGCCGCCCACCCCGATGACGAATCGCTCGGCGCCGGCGGCCTCCTGGCCCGGCTGCACGCCCTCGGCGCCGACGTCCGGGTCCTGCTGTGCACGGCGGGTGAGGCCTCGCACCCCGGATCGCCGACCACGACGCCGGAACAGCTGGCCGCAGTCCGGCTCCGGGAATTCGGTGGCGCCCTCGCGCAGCTCCTGCCGGACGCCGCATGGGAGTATCTGGCACTGCCGGACGGCAAGCTTGCCGAACACCGGGAGCCGATCCGCACTGCGCTGCAGGACGCCGCCGCTCACAGCGGCCGGGCCGCCGACAGGACCGTCCTCGTGGCCCCCTACCGCCGCGACGGCCACACGGACCACGAGGTGCTGGGATCCGTCGCCGCCGAAGTCAGCGCCGCCCGGGGCTACGGGTTGCTGGAATACCCCATCTGGTACTGGCTGTGGGCTGAACCTGCCGACCCGGCGTGGCAGTCCTGGCTCCGGGTGCTCCTGAGCCCGGCCGAGCTACGGGCCAAACACGACGCCATGGCAGCCCATGCCTCCCAGGTCCGGGCCCTGTCCGGGCTGCCCGGGGACGAAGTGCTCCTGCCGACGGCCTTCCTGGAGCACTTCGAACGGCCCTGGGAGACCTTCGCCTGGCAGCGGCCGGCTGCCGCGTCTTCGGGTGCCGGGCCCGGCCGCGCCTACGCCGCCGATGACGCGGAGACCGTCTTCGACGCCGTCCACAACCGCAGCGAAGACCCCTGGCACTACACCAGCAGCTGGTACGAGCACCGCAAACGATCCCTCACCCTGGCGGCACTCCCGGGCCGGAGCTACACGTCCGGACTCGAAATCGGGTGCTCCATCGGAGCCCTGAGCGTGGAGCTTGCGCCACGGTGCGGCAGCTTCCTGGCGGTGGACGCGAGCAGTGCGGCCCTCACACACGCCGCCAGGCGGCTCGCCCACCTGCCCGCAGCCCGGACCCGGCACCTCACCGTTCCGCAGGACTGGCCGGACGGCTCGTTCGATCTGATCGTGGTTTCCGAGGTCGGCTACTACCTCTCGCCCGCGGAACTGGCCGGGTTGTTCGAGCGGGTTGAGGGCGCCCTCCTGCCCGGCGGGACCCTGGTCTTGTGTCATTGGCGGCACCCGCTCAAAGGCTGGGAGCTCGACGGCGACGCCGTCCACGCCGCGGCGCGCCGGCAGCTCGGCTGGGCCGCCGGCGGCCTCTACCGGGAGCGCGATTTCGTCCTGGAGGTCCTCCTGGCGCCCGACGCCGGACCGGAAACACCGGCGCCCGACGCCGGACCGGAAACACCGGCGCCCGACGCCGCACCGGGCCGGTGACGGGGATGGGGATGGCAGCACTCGCCCTGCCGCTGCCGCGGGGGCACCGCATCGAACGAATCGCCGTCGTCATGCCGGCCCACAACGAGGAAGCGCATCTTGACAGGGCGCTGCTGGCCCTGCAGCGGGCCGCCGACGCCCTGCACCGGGTCCGCCCTGAGGTGGACGTCCGGGTGACAGTCGTGCTGGACAGCTGTACGGACCGCTCGGCCGCCATCGCCGCAGGGTATGTTGCCGCGGACCACCGCTTCAGCGCCGTCGACGTCCGTTTCCGCAACGCCGGCGCCAGCCGCGAAGCCGGGATCAGGGCTGCCGGAATCGGGGTACCGCGGCGCAGGCCGCCGGGCAAACGGTGGACCCCGCCGCCGTGGGCGGGACGGACCTGGCTGGCCAACACCGATGCCGATTCCCGGGTCCCGGAGAACTGGCTGGTGCGCCAGCTTGAGTTTGCCGAGGCGGGAGCCGACGCCGTCCTGGGGTCCGTCGAACCGGACCCCGAAGGAATGGATCCCGGACTGCTCCGCCGGTGGCTGGAACGCCACCCTTTTGAAGAAGACCACCCGCACGTCTACGGCGCCAACTTCGGGGTGCGGGCATCGGCCTATCTCGCGGCCGGCGGATTCCCCAAACTTGCATCCCAGGAGGACCGGACCCTGGTCCAGAACCTCCGCAACCATGCGTTCGCCATCACGGCGACGGACAGCATGCGGGTGCTGACCTCCGGGCGGACCCAGGCGCGGGCCCCGCACGGCTTCGGCGCGTACCTCAAGAGCCTTGGCCGGTCCCGGCCGCCGGCGGCCGGCTGACACTTCGCACCGGCGACGGGACGCGCCAGGAACCACGGGGCCGGCCACGCAATGACCCGAGCTGGGACTGCTGGCCGTCTTGCTGGTCCTGGGTCCGGTGGCAACGCTGCTGGGCCACGCCCCGCCATCTCCCGGCGGGCGGGCCGTCGCGCTTGCTGCCATTCCCGCCGTCCTGGTCGCGGACTGGCTCTACAAACTCGCCCGGCACCGCCGGACCGGCGGCCCGCCTGCGGCACAAAGGTCCTAAGCCTCTGACCCACGGGACGTGAATCCACGCAGTATCAGTCCATCGCCAATGCCAGGAGCGCAGACATGGTTGAATCGCTGATTTTGTGGTTTGAAGAGATCGGCATGGGCGACGTCCCGCGCGTGGGCGGCAAGAACGCCTCCCTCGGCGAACTCATCCAGTCGCTCAAGACCCAGGGCGTGCGCGTCCCGGACGGGTTCGCCACCACGTCCGACGCATACCGGAGCTTCCTCGACGCGAACGGGATCGAGGCGGCCATGCGCTCGCGGATCCTCGACTACCGGTCCGGAGACGCGTCGCTGCGCGCCACCGGGGAAGCCATCCGGGAGCTGTTCCTGGGCAGCGAATTCCCGGACGACATCGCCGAATCGATCCGCGCCCACTACCGGACGCTGGGGGAGCGCGCAGGGGTGGACACACTCTCCGTCGCCGTCCGCAGCAGCGCCACGGCCGAGGACCTCCCCGACGCGAGCTTCGCGGGACAGCAGGAGACCTTCCTGAACATTGCCGGGGAGCGGGAGCTTCTGGATGCCTGCCGCCGCTGCTACGCCTCGCTCTTCACCGACCGGGCCATCAGCTACCGCGAGGTCAAGGGCTTCGACCACAGGGACGTGGCCCTCTCGATCGGCGTCCAGCGGATGGTGCGCTCCGACGTCGGAGCCTCCGGGGTGATGTTCTCCATCGACACCGACTCGGGCTTCCCCCGCGCGGCCGTGATCAGCGCGGCCTGGGGCCTGGGCGAGACCGTCGTCCAGGGCACCATCAACCCGGACAAATACCTGGTCTTCAAGCCTCTCCTGGCTGAGGAGAAGTTCACGCCGATCGTCGAGAAGACCCTCGGTTCCAAGGACCGCAAGATGGTCTACAGCCAGGGCGGCAGCGCGCGTACCCGGATGGTGGACACCTCCGAAGCGGAGCGCCGCGCCTTCGTGCTCGACGACGCCGAAATCCTCGCCCTCGCCCGCTGGGCCGTGAGCGTCGAGAACCACTACGGCCAGCCGATGGACATGGAGTGGGCCAAGGACGGGCAGACCGGAGAACTTTTCATGGTCCAGGCCCGGCCGGAGACGGTCCAGTCGCTCAAGACCGGTCCGCGCTTCGCCCTCCACCACCTGCTGGAAAAGGGCCCGGTGCTCGCCACCGGGGCGGCGATCGGCGACTCCATTGCGCAGGGCACCGCCTGCGTGATCAGGAGCGCCTCGGACATCGGGAAGTTCCGCGACGGCGCCATCCTGGTCACCGAGATGACCGACCCGGACTGGGTCCCCGTCATGAAGCGGGCGGCCGGGATCGTGACGGACCACGGCGGTCCGACGAGCCACGCGGCAATCGTGAGCAGGGAACTGGGGGTGCCCGCCGTCGTCGGAACCGGAAACGCCACGACCGTCCTCGCCGAGGGCCTCGCCGTGACCATCTCCTGCGCGGAGGGCGACCAGGGCCGGGTGTACGAGGGAAGCCTGGCGTTCGAAACCGAGGACGTAAACCTCGGGGAGCTGCCGGAGACGCACACCCTGGTCATGGTCAACATCGCCAGCCCCGCAGCAGCCTTCCAGTGGTGGCGGCTGCCCGCCGACGGCGTCGGGCTGGCCCGGATGGAATTCATCATCTCCAGCCTGATCCGGATCCATCCGATGGCGCTGGTCCACCCCGAGCGGGTCACCGATGCCGGGGAAGCCGCACAGATCCGCGAGCTGACGCGGGGCTACGCGGATCCAAAAGAGTACTTCGTGGACTCCCTCGCCCGGGGCATCGCGAAAATCGCCGCGCCCTACCACCCCCGGCCGGTGATCGTCCGGCTCAGCGACTTCAAAACCAACGAGTACGCGCACCTGGTCGGTGGCGCCTCCTTCGAGGAACCGGAGGAGAACCCGATGCTCGGCTTCCGCGGCGCCTCCCGCTACTACGACGACCGCTACCGCGACGGTTTCGCCCTCGAGTGCCTGGCGCTCAAACGGGTCCGCGAACAGCTTGGCTTCGGCAACATCATCGTCATGGTGCCGTTTTGCCGGACCCCGCAGGAAGCGGACAAGGTGCTGGCCGTCATGGCAGAGCACGGTCTGGTGCGCGGGCAGGACGGGCTTCAGGTCTACATGATGTGCGAGATCCCCTCCAACGTGGTCCTGGCCGAGAAATTCGCCCCCCGGTTCGACGGCTTCTCGATCGGCTCCAACGACCTCACGCAGCTGGTCCTGGGCGTGGACCGGGATTCAGGCCAGCTCGCGACGCTCTTCGATGAGCGGGACGAGGCCGTCATGGCCATGATCAGCGAAGCCATCCGCAAAGCCCACACCGCCGGGATCAAGATCGGCATCTGCGGCCAGGGCCCAAGCAACCACCCGGACTTCGCGGCGTTCCTCGTCCGCGAGGGCATCGATTCGATCTCGTTGAACCCGGACAGCTACCTCAGGACCGTTCCCCGGATCGCCGAGGCAGAGAAGCTGGCTTCAGGCGGGTAGCGGCAGGGGCTGTGCGTCCCGCGCCTTTCCCTTCGGCGCCTGTCCCGCCCGAGCCCAGGGCGCGCAGCGCGTTGAGGATGGTGGCCAGGTCCACTAGTTCCTGGGACAGGGCGCCGGCAATGGCGGGCACGTACCCGGCGGCGGCGGCCAGCATGAGGCCAACGCTGAGGGCAATCCCGATCCAGATACTCTGCAGGGCCACCTGCACCGTCCGCTGCCCGATCCTGACAGCCGAGGCCACCTTCGACAGGTCGTCCAGGATGATCACGACGTCGGCGGACTCGCCGGCCGCCGTCGAACCGCGGGCACCCATGGCAATGCCGACGTCGGCGACGGCGAGGACGGGAGCATCGTTGACACCGTCCCCGACCATCATCACCGGGCGTTCAGGCAGCGACCGGACCGCTTCGACCTTGTCCGGCGGCAGGCATTCGGCGCGGACATCCGTCAGCCCGGCCTCCGACGCTATGTGCTGGGCCGTGGCGAGCGCGTCACCGGTCAGCATGACGGTCCGGGTCACGCCCAGGGACCCGAGTTCAGCCAGGGTGCGGCGGGTCTCTTTGCGGATCGGATCGCTCATCACGAGGCAACCGACGAATTCGCCGCCCACCCCGACATAGATGCCAAGCTCCCCGCTGGCCAACTCCGTCTCCAACACCCCGGGGGCAGATTCCGCCACGAAACCGGGCTTGCCGACCACCACGTCCTGGCCGTCGAAGCGTGCCCGGACCCCGTGGGTGGCGAACTCGGTGGCCTCGGTGGCGGTCGAGAAGGCCAGCCCCCGGGACCGGGCGGCGTCCATCACCGACGCGGCCAGCACGTGGGAGGAATACTGCTCGGCCGAGGCCGCCAGCCGCAGGACCTCGGCCTCGGGCACGGATCCGGCCGTCCTCACGCCGACGATCGCGGGGCGGCCGTAGGTCAAGGTTCCCGTCTTGTCGAAGGCCACGGTCCTGATCCGGCTGAGTTGTTCGAGGACGCCGGCGTACTTGACGATGATGCCGGAGCGCGCGGCCCGGCTCATGCCGCCCAGGAACGCCACAGGGGCGGCGATCAGCAGCGGGCAGGGGGTGGCCACCACCAGCACCTCGGCGAAGCGTGCCGGGCTGCCGCTGACGATCCAGCCGATTGCGCCAAGGATGTAGGCGAGGGCAGTGAAGGGGACGGCGTACCGGTCGGCCAGCCGGACCATCGGGGCTTTGCTCTCCGATGCTTCCTTGACCAGGGCAACGATCCGGCTGTACTGAGAATCCTCCATCAGCGCCGTGACCTGCATCCGGACCGCGGCCTCGCCGTTGAGGGAACCGCTCATGAGGCCGTCGCCGGCGCTCCGCTCCACCGGAAGGCTCTCTCCGGTGAGCGAGGATTCGTCGAAAGTTCCCGAGTCGGAGAGCAGGATGCCGTCCAGCGGCACGACTTCACCTGGTTTTATGAGCAGGATGTCGCCGATTTCGACGTCGGTGGCCGCCACGTCTTCGTGCTGGCCGCCTGTTTTGGTTTCGCCGGATTGGGTTCCGGCGGCGGAGGTGCCGTCGCGCTCCCGGTGGGCCGTCTGCGGGACGCGCTCCAGCAGCGAAGTCAGCTCTTTCTTGGCCCGGCCCGCGGCGTAGTCCTCGAGTGCCGTGCCGCCGGCCATCATGAGCACGATGATCATGGAGGCGATGAATTCGCCGACCAGCACGGTGCTGGCAATCGCGGTGACCGCCAGGATGTCGATGCCCCACAGGCGGCGCAGCAGCCGGCGGACCATCCCGACCGACAGATAGGCCGCCACAGCCAGCGCGTAGATACTTGCGGTGACCTGGGCGGTTCCGGCATGTCCGGACTGCAGGAGTACGAGCACCGCGAGTAGGGCAATGAGTGTGCCTGCTACAAGCGGATACCGGAGCATCAGTTTCACGGATATCCCGCCTTAGCATTCGCGTTGTCTTCACGCGTCTTCCACTACGTGCATCCTACTGCGGGCCCGGCCGCCAGTGGGCTCCCGGGACGCAGGTTAAGAGGCTCCGGCGGCCATTCCTCAGCGGCATGAGACGCTGGAGCGGGGCGGATAAGCATCCGCCCCGGCCAGACCAGCCCGACCGGCCGGACCAGCCCCGGGGGCGGTGACGCCGACGCGGGACGCTACCAGGAGGACATGACGTGCGAAGCAGTTCAGATACCGTCGAAACCCCGACTGCCCTCGTGGTGGGGGCCAGCGGCATTGCCGGATCCGCCCTGGTGGACAGGCTTGCCGATGATGGCTGGAACGTGGTGGGGCTCTCCCGCAATCCGCTCCGCCGCCGCGACGTACGCCATGTGAGCGCGGACCTGAATTCCATGGACAACCTGCGCGAGGCCCTGGCCGGAGAGTCGCCCACCCACGTGTTTTATACGGCCTGGTCCAGGATGAATACCGAACAGGAAAACATCGAAACAAACGCGGGCATGCTCCGCAACGTCCTCGCCAGCCTGGGCGGCAAACCGGTGAAACACGTCGCCCTCATGACGGGACTGAAGCACTATCTGGGCCCCTTTGAAGCGTATGCGGCGGGGGAGATGCCGGACACGCCGTTCCGCGAGAGCGAGCCGAGGCTGCCAGCTCCCAACTTCTACTACGCCCAGGAAGACGAATTGTGGGCAGCCGCCGGGAACCAGGGATTTGGCTGGTCCGTGCACCGGGCGCATACGGTGATCGGGCATGCCGTCGGAAACGCGATGAACATGGGACTCACCCTCGCCGTCCAGGCCTCCATCTGCAGGGAACTGGGGCAACCGTTCATCTTCCCGGGCTCCGAGACGCAGTGGAACAGCCTCACGGACATGACAGACAGCGGGCTGCTGGCCGACCACATGATTTGGGCAGCCACCGGGGAGAAAGTCGGCGACGAGGCCTACAACATCGTCAACGGCGACGTCTTCCGCTGGCGGCGCATGTGGCCCGCGCTGGCCGCCTATTTCGGTGTTGAACCGGTGGGCTACGCCAACGAACCCCGCCCCTTGGAGCAGCAGATGCGCGGCATGGAAGGAGTGTGGGCGGACATCGCCGCCCGGCATGGCCTGGCCGAACCCGAACTCGCGCGCGTCGCATCCTGGTGGCACACAGACGGTGACCTGGGCCGGAACCTCGAAGTCGTCACCGATATGAGCAAGAGCCGCCTTAAGGGGTTCACCGGGTACCGCCGAACGGAAGACTCCTTCCTCCGGCTCTTCGACCGGTACCGGGCGGACCGCTTGATTCCCGCCACGTCCTGACCCCGCGTTCCTTGGGAGGTTTGGCTGATGCACCGCTGAGCCGGCGCCGCTGCCTCTGCCGCCGGCCCCCGAACCTCCCGGCCCGGAACCGCCACCCTGGCCGGGTGTTCCCCGGGACGGTGGCCCTGCTGGAGTGGCTACGGGCGGGGCGGATTCCCGTGGTCCTTGCCACGGCGGAACGACAAGCGCGGGCATCCACCTGGGGGCCATGGCCGGTTCGATCGACGTCGTCCAGCGCAGCTTCGCCGGCCTCCGGATCACCCGCGACGCCCTGGACTTCACCCTGAGGCTGCCAGCGGAGCTGGGACGCAGCCCCACCCCGCGTCCTCACAGCGGCGCCTTACCCACCGTCTCACAGCTGCGGGGCCATCCGCAGGACGGCGGCGCCGGTGATCCGGTCCTCCGCCAGGTCCCGCAGCGCCTTGTCCGCAGCCGAGAACGGGTACGGAACAGTGGTGGGGCGGATCGGAATCTCCGCGGCGATGCTGAGGAACTCTTCGCCGTCGTCCCTGGTATTGGCGGTGACGCTGCGGAGCTGGCGTTCCTCGAAGAGCTCGGAGGCGTAGTGCAGGGGAGGGATGTCGCTGAGGTGGATGCCGGCCACCGCCAGGGTCCCGCCGCGGTCCAGAGCACGCAGCGCCACCGGGACCAGGCCGCCGGCGGGTGCGAAGAGGATGGCGGAGTCCAGCGGGTCCGGCGGCGGCTCGTCGGCCCCGCCGGCGAAGGTGGCGCCGAGCTCCAGGGCAAGCTTGCGGGCTTCCGCGGAGCGTGTCATCACGTAGACCCTGGCGCCCCGGTAGATGGCGATCTGAGCGGCCAGGTGCGCGGAACCGCCGAAGCCATAGATGCCCAGCCGGCCGCCGATGGGCAGCTCCGCCCGGCTCAGGGCGCGGTAGCCGATAATGCCCGCACACAGCAGCGGCGCCGCCTCCTGATCGGAAAAAAGGTCCGGAATCCGGTAGGCGAAGTTCTCGGCCACTGTAACCAGCTCGGCATAGCCGCCGTCGCGGTCCCAGCCCGTGAACGTGGGGGTCAGGCATAGGTTTTCCTGCCCGCGCAGGCAGAAGCGGCAGGAACCGCATGTGCCGCCCAGCCATGCGACGCCCACCCGTTCGCCGGGACGGAACCGCCGTGCCCCCGGACCTCGTTCGAGTACTTCTCCGACGACTTCATGGCCGGGGATAATGCCGGGGTGCTTGGGTGTGAGGTCCCCCTCGGCCAGGTGCAGATCGGTGCGGCATACCCCGCACACACGGACCCTGAGGAGCACTTCCCCGCGACCGGGCCGGGGATCCGGGCATTCGACGGCTTCGAGTGGGCCGCTGGACATGGGTCCGGGATGTCCTACGCGCCAGGCTCGCACGGTGGCCTCCTCTTCCTGCGGATCCGGTTCCTGCGGATCCGATCCTCACGATGTTCTGTTGTGGTTGGTCTGTTCCGGACGTTCCGCCGGCTCCGGGGGGGCTCCGGCGCCACGCGGTCAGCGGGTGATCAGCACGTTGCAGCGCGCCTTGTGCAGGACGGCGGAGACTGTATTGCCGGGGGCGCCTTCCCGGGTGTGGGTTCCGAGCACCAGCACATCGGCGTCGGCTGCAGCGGCGAGCAACTCCTTGGCGGCGGCACGGCTCTCCTTCAGGACGCCGGACACGGCCAGTCCGGGAGCTGCCCTGCGGGCCGCGTCGAGGGCGTGATCCAGCAACTCCTGGCCATGGAGCGGGGAATGGCGGCCGTGGTCCTCGCGCCGGCCCGGGGTCTGGGGATCAACGTGGATGAGCTGCAGGGGCGCATGCAGTGCGGTCGCCAGCCGGACCGCGCCGGCCAGGGTTGCAGGGTTCCGCGGCGAGGCATCGACCCCCACGACGACGGGGTGCCCCGGGCTGCGTGGCCGCCGGATGACCATCAGCGGGCAGGGTGCGGAGCCGGCCAGTTCAAGGCACGCGGATCCCGCCAGCGTCCCCAGTACGGCGCCGATGCCACGGCTGCCGACCACCAGCATCCGGGCGTCCCGGGCGGCGTCCCGCAGCACCGGCGCGGGGAGCCCGGCGACCATAACGCCCTGCACCGTGCCCTCGACGGCGGGCGTGGCCAAGCCCTCCGCCGCGGGCGGCGCAGTTGCCCGGGTCCGCCGGCGCGGCCCCGGGCGCCGCCGCGACGATGCTGCGCGCCAGTTCGAGGCCCTCGGCCAGGATCGTTTCGGCCGAATACCGCAACCCGCTGCCTGCCACGCCGCCGACGGGTCCCAGGTTCCTGGTGAAGACGGGCCACACCCAGGCGTGCACCACCGTGACGCCGAGGCCGAGCGCGGCGGCGTGCTCGGCGGCCCAGCGGACCGCTACCTGCGCGGCGTCGGACCCGTCGTAGCCCACCGCCACGGGACCGCACTCTTGCCCTGCGGATGCCGACATGCTTCCTCCAGGATCGGCGGCCGTGCACTATCCCCAGCAGTATTTCCCAGTAGAGCGCACAGGGGCGGGCTGGGGTAGGGGCTTTGGTCCCGCGGGGGGCTGCTAATGCGCGGTGTTGTCGCCGTCGTTGCCGCGCTGTTCCCGCAACTCGCGGCCGCGCCGGATGTCCTCGTCCTCGCGTGCCTGCAGTTTGTCACTCTGCTTGGTGTCCCGCGGCGGAAGCTGGATGGTCTCTTCGGCCGCAATGCCGGCCTGGAGCTGGCGGCCGCGTTCGGTTTCGGCGTCGAACTCGGCGCCGAACAGCAGCGACATGTTCAGGATCCACAGCCAGAGCAGCGCGATGATCACACCGCCGATGGCACCGTAGGTTTTGTTGTAGTTGCTGAAGTTCGCCACGTAGAAGCCGAACGCCAGGGAGGCCAGCAGGAACACCAACAGTGCGATCGCGGATCCCATGCTCATCCAGCGGAATTTCGGCTGCTTCACGTTGGGGGTGGCGTAATAGAGGAGGGCTATCGCCAGAATGACCAGCACCAGCATCACCGGCCACTTGGCGATGTTCCAGACGGCCAGGAAAGCGCCGCCGAGCCCGATCAGGTTGCCGACCTGCTCGGCCACCGGGCCGCTGAGGACGAGCATGGCAGCGATCACGGCCACGATCAGCACGGTGGCGACAGTGACAGCCAGCATGGTGCCGCGCAGCTTGAGGAACGGCCGACCCTCATCGATTTCGTACACCCGGTTCATGGCCCGGCCGAAGGCGCCGACGTAGCCCGATGCGGACCAGAGGGCTGTGAGGAGGCCAAGGACCAGCGTGAAGCCGGCGCCGGGGGAGCTTGCCAGGTCTTCGATCACCGGGCGGATCGTGTCCACGGTCTGGCCCGGCGCGATGCCCTGGACGATGTCGAGCAGGGCGGAGGTGGTCTTTTGGGCGTCCCCGAAAATCCCCAGGACCGACACCAGAGCCAGCAGCGCCGGGAACAAGGAGAGGACGGAGTAGTACGTCAGCGAGGCTGCGAGGTCGGGGCACTGGTCCTTCGTGAATTCGCGCAGGGTCTTCTTTGCGATGAATTTCCAGGAAGGTTTGGTGACATCGCTCGGGTTACTCGGCTTACGGGCATCGTCAGGGGCGGGTGCTGTCCGCGCCTTGGCCGTGCTGCTCTCCTGTGTTTCGGCGTCGTTCATGGTGCCATTTTCTGCCTTGGCATCGGTCTTGGCCATGGGAATCATCCTTCATCGGGTTAATTACAGCGGCCGGCCTGCCCGCGCGGAAGCGGGGGCAGGCCGGCCTGGGTCCGGCAGGGCTTAGGCCTGCTGGACGTTGTCCTTGGCGTAGGCCGCACGGTCCTTGACGTCCCCGACCGCGCCTTGGCCTTCGGACTTGACGTGGTCCGCGGCGTCGGAGGCGGTTGCCTTGACGTTCTCCACGGCCGCCTGGGCCGGTTCCTTGAGCCCCTCGGCGAGCTGCTTTGCGGCATCGCTAAGCTCCGTGGTGAGCGGCTCGGCGGCAGTCTTCAGGGCGTCGGCGGCTTCGCGTTCCTTCGTGCTGGCCGGAATCAGCGACGAGACCAGCAGTCCGGCACCGAAGGCGATCAGCCCGGCCGCGAGCGGGTTGCCCTGGGCCTTGGTTGCCACACGGTGCGGTGCATCGGCGACGGCGGAGCCCGCGTCGCTGAGGTGTGCGGTGGTGCTTCCGGTCGCGGAATGCAGGCCGGCGCTGGTGTGGTCGGCTGCTCCCATGACTTTCTCCTTCACTCCGAAGACGGCGTCCTTCACCTTGTCGGTTTGACGCTGGACGATGTGGGACGGCGTGACTTTGTCGGCCACGGCATCGACGTTGGTGCCGAGCCGGGCGCGGGTTGCTTCAATGTCGGCTCGGATGACATCCGGGTTTTCACTCATCGTTTTTCCTCGCTTTAGTGGCTGGGCTTGAGGGTGGGCGGAATTTCTTGCAGGGTCTCGGCCGTCTGGGGCATGCCCTTGATGGCTTTGAGCTCCTTGCGTCCGATCGAGGCGAGCGCGGCGCCGATGACGCCCCAGATGACGGCGACGACGACGCCGGACCATCCCAGACCCATCAGGGTTCCGAGTCCCCACCATAGGGCGAGGGACAGGAACAGCAGGACGAAGTGGCCCGCTACGCCGGCGCCGGCGAACATCCCGCCGCCCTTGCCTGCGCGGGTGGCCGACTGCTTGAGTTCGGCCTTGGCGAGTTCCACCTCCTGGCGCATGAGCGTGGACATGTCCCGCGTTACGTCGCCGAGCAGATCACCGAGGGACGTCGTTTCGGCTTTCACGTGGGCCTCGGGCGGTGGCATCGGGGCGCCCGTCGTGGGCATTTCGGTACTCATCGACGCCCGCCGTCAAAGGGGTCCCCGTCCAGCGGCTTCCGGCGGTCAGGGTCAATGGCGGGGTCGATCCGGTACGGATCCGCAGCCAGCGGATCGTCGGCCCACTGGTCGGCCGCGGTGCCGGCACCCTCAACCGGGTTCGGCGGGTAGGTGTCGGCGAAGC
This sequence comes from Arthrobacter sp. 10N418, assembly GCF_056394725.1. NCBI lineage: Bacteria > Bacillati > Actinomycetota > Actinomycetes > Micrococcales > Micrococcaceae > Arthrobacter > Arthrobacter sp. 10N418. The sequence goes on along the minus strand of NZ_JBFTIK010000021.1, from coordinate 45,534 downwards.
CGGCCGTCGTGATTTCCGGCGCCGGCATCTGGACGGGCGGCGGCGGGACTGCCATCCCGGTGTCCGGCACCCGGGTGGCCGGGGAAGGCACTCCGGCCTGGGCCTTTGATGCAGAAGCGTCCGTCGCCTCGGGGGCTCCGGCCGAGAGGCTCCGGCTGAGGCGTCCGGCAAGGATGCCGGCGCCGGCCGCGAGCATGAGGAACGTGCCCGGGCGCTGGCGGGCGAAGGATTTCACTTCGGCCAGCAATGAACCGGGATCACGCTCGTCGAGCCAGCCTGCGACGGCGGAGGAGCGCTCTGCGGCCTGCCGGACGAGGTCCGTTGCAACGCCGGGCTGCTCTGATGCCGAGGCCATGGAATGGAGCTCGGTCGAAATGGACCGAAGGCCTCCGGCGACTTTCTGCTGCTGGGCGGCGGCCTGGCCGGAGAGGTCGGACTGCGCCTGGTACAGCAGATCCTTGGCGTTGGTCTTGACCTCGGCGGCAACGTTGGCCGCTTCCGACTTGGCGGTTTCAGCCACGTTCTGGGCGGAGTCTGCGGCCTGCCGCGTGACTTCGCCCGCCTCGTCCTTGGCGGTATCGGTCTTCGAGGGCGTTTCGCCGGGCGTTTCCCAAACCGTTGTCGGCGCTGTTGCCGGCGGGGTGGCAGACGGGAAAGTTGCGGGTTCGCGCAGACCCGGCTGCTGGGCAGCCGTCTGGGTTCCGTAGCTTCCGTCCTGGGGCCATTGGTTCTCTGTCATCGTCGCTCTCTTTCGTTGAAGATCGGCTACTGATCACACCAGTGCTGAACTCAAATACTAAGCATGATTACCAAATAATAGTAAGCATCCTTTCCATTTGTATTCAAGCCCTGCCACGAGGGCGGAAAGTGTGGTATCAGATGGTGGCCGGGGAAACCGGGTGGCCTGTGAACTAGGGTTGAGGCATGGGAAATGAGGCGGACGGCTGATGGCGAAGCGGGGCAGGGCGGCCGCCCGGAATGCCGCAGCCACGTCCCCGGGAGTAGTCGACGTGCCCAAAGGCGCCCGCCCGGACGGGCCGGTGGAAGGCGTCTACTACATCGATACCGGCGACTGCGAACTGATCCCGGACCAGGACAATTCCAACGGCTGGCTGCTGCGGATCAATGGTGTGATGAGTTCGCACATCGATCTGGCCGACCCGCTGTTCCTCGACTTCGAATACATGCGCTGGATCTCGGCCCTCGTGGAATCCCGCTGGCCCCGCGAATCAAAGCCGAAGCTGCGCGCCCTGCACCTTGGCGGGGGAGCATGCTCACTGGCGCGGTACTTCCATGCCGCGTACCCGGATGCCCGCCAGGTGGTGGTGGAGCTGGACGGCAAACTCGCCGAGTACGTCCGCGGCTGGTTCGATCTCCCCAAGGCCCCGCTGCTCCGGCTTCGGGTGGGGGAGGCGCGCGAGGTCACGGAGAGCCTCACCCCGCACACGCGGGACCTGGTCATCCGCGACGTCTTCGCCGGATCCATCACGCCCCGGCCGCTCACCACCAGGGAATTCAATGACCATGCCAAGCGGGTCCTGGCGCCCGGGGGGATCTATGTGGTGAACTCCGGCGACGCCCCGGCGTTGTCGAACGCCCGCGAGGACGCCGCCACCATCGCGGACACCTTCGAGCACACGGTTCTCATCGCCGATCCGGCCATGCTCAAGGGCCGGCGCTACGGCAACATGATCATTGCCGGCAGCGACCTCCCGTTCGAGGACGATCCCCGGCTGGCGCGGCGCCTGCTCGGAGGCGCGGTGCCGGCGCACATCTGGAGCGACGCCAAGGTGCGGGCCTTCGCGGCCGGGGCGGCCGTCCGCCACGACCCTAAAACCGGACCGGAAGCCGGACCGCCGACGGGGCCGTCGCCGTCGTCGACTGCTCCGTAGCGGCCCTTTTGCGGCCCCGAAACGGCGCTTATGGAGCAATCGATGCGTTCCCGCCCCGGCCCAGCAGGGCCTCGCGGTGCGCGGCGGTCTGCTCGCGCAGCGCCTGCACCACGGCCGCGACGGCGGGCCGGCGCATGGAGTCGGGCCGCAGCACCATCCAGTAGGGCAGCAGCTCCGCGAACTCGTCCGGCAGCAGCCGGACCAGGTCCTGGTGCAGGTCCGCCGCGAAGCAGGGCAGGAACCCGATCCCGGCGCCGGCCCGGGTCGCCTCCACGTGGACGAAGACGTTGGTGGAGCTCAGGCCGTCCCGCATGGCAGGCACCAGGCGCCGGGGGGCGTCCAGATCGTCCACCTGAAGCATGGAATCGACAAAGTACACCAGGGCATGGGCCGTCAGTTCCTCCGCCGTGGCAGGCGTCCCGTACTCGGCCAGATAACTGCGGGAGGCATACATGCCCAGCATGTACTCGCCCAGCCGGGCGGCCTCGGCCCGGTGCACCTGGGGTTCGCCGACCACGACCTCGATGTCCAGCCCGGAACGCTGCTGTAGCGCCCGCCGGGTTACCGTGACGATCTCGACGCTCAGCCCGGGGTGCTCGCGGCGCAGCCGTGCCACGGCTGGGGCGGCGATGTAGGCGCTGAAGCCGTCCGTCGCGGTCATCCGGACGACGCCGGTGACGGGATCCGGAGTGTGGCCGGGCTGCTCGAGCGTGCGCACAGCGCTTTCCACCTGCTCGGCCACCCGCACGGCCTCGGCGCCCAACTCCGTGAGCTCCCAGCCGCCCGCGGCGCGGGACAGTACCCGGCCGCCGAGGGCCTTCTCCAGCGCCGTTATCCGCCGGGACACCGTGGTGTGGTTCAGGCCCAGGGCCAAGGCCGCCGTCGTGAATTTCCCGGAGCGGGAAACGGCCAGCAGGACCAACAGGTCGTCAGGGTTGGCGTTCATATCTGCAATTCTGCACATACTTCGTGCCTGATTGGCCATTGAACCGCCGACTTTGTGCAGCAATACTCAATGGAGCCATTTCAGTGCTGTGCGTCACAGCGCGTGTCACCGTGGACACTAAGGAGAACCAGATGAGCGTAAACCAACGCTCTGCAACACCCCCCGCCGCACCCGCATCCAAGGGTTCCGGGCTCAAAAGAATTGTCGCAGCATCGATGGTCGGTACCGTCGTCGAGTGGTACGAATTCTTCCTCTACGCCACCGCCGCCACCCTGGTGTTCGGCAAATACTTCTTCCCGGCCTCCGGCAACGAGCTCGACGGCATCATCCAGGCCTTTCTGACGTACGCTGTCGGCTTTGTGGCCCGCCCGCTCGGTGGCATCGTCTTCGGACAGATCGGCGACAAGCTGGGCCGCAAGCCCACCCTGCAGCTCACCATCATCATCATCGGTGTATCGACGTTCCTGATGGGCTGCCTCCCCGGGTTCGCCGACCTCGGCTACCTCGCACCGGCACTGCTGGTCCTCCTGCGCTTCATCCAGGGCTTCGCCCTGGGCGGCGAATGGGGCGGCGCCGTGCTGCTCGTGGCCGAGCAGAGCCCCAACGAGTCCCGCGGCTTCTGGTCCAGCTGGCCCCAGGCCGCAGTGCCGGTGGGCAACCTGCTGGCAACCCTGGTCCTCTACATCATGTCCAATGTGCTGAGCAGTGCCGAGTTCCTAAGCTGGGGCTGGCGCGTGGCCTTCTGGCTCTCGGCCGTGATCGTTTTCGTCGGCTACTACATCCGCACCAACGTCTCCGAATCGCCGATCTTCCTGGCAGCCAAGGCGCAGCTGGAGAAGGAGCAGGCCGTCAGCTACGGCGTCCGCGAAGTCATCCGCAAATACCCCAAGGGCATCCTGCAGTCCATGGGCCTCCGGTTCGCGGAAAACATCATGTACTACCTCGTCGTCAGCTTCTCGATTGTCTACCTCAAGACGGTCGACAAGTACGACACCTCCTCGCTGCTGCTGGCCCTCCTGATCGCGCACCTCGTGCACTTCCTGATCATCCCGCAGATCGGCCGGCTCGCGGATAGCTGGGGCCGCAAGCCGGTCTACCTCGTCGGTGCCATCACAGGCGCCACCTGGCCGTTCATCGCTTTCCCGATGTTCGACACCCGCAACCCGGTGGTCATCGTCCTGGCCGTGACCATCGGCTTGTGCCTGCACGGCTTCATGTACGCCGGCCAGCCGGCCCTCATGGCCGAGCTGTTCCCGACCCGGATGCGGTACGCCGGCGTCTCGCTCGGCTCGCAGGTCACGTCGATTTTCGCCGGTTCGCTGGCGCCGCTCCTGGCCACCCAGTGGCTCAAGGACACCGGTTCCTGGGTGCCCACCGCGATCTACCTCCTCGTGGCCTGCGCCATCACCGCCGTCGCAGTGCTCACCCTGAAGGAAACGAAGGGCATCGCCCTCGAGGAAGTGGACAGGGCCGACGCCGAACGTGAAGGCCTCGCAGTAGCAGCCGCACGCTGAGCTGCTTGAGTGCAGGGCCGCCTGAGTACCGGGCCGCCTGAGTATGGGGCCGGCCCCGGCAGCGCTGGGGCCGGCCGTCACGTCAAAATTTTGGATGGAAGGCTGAGTAATGGAAAACACCTTGAATGGCCGCAAGGCCCTCGTCACGGGCGGAGCCGGCGGGATCGGCGCAGCAAGCGTGCGTGCCCTGGCCGCACGCGGTGCCAAAGTAGTGATTGCGGATGTTGACGAAGCCGCCGCCACGGCCCTCGCTGACGAAGTAGGCGGCACGTCCTGGGCCGTCAACCTGCTCGACGTCGATTCGCTCCAGGCGCTCAGCCTTGACTGCGACATCCTCGTGAACAATGCAGGGATCCAGCGCATCAGCCCTATCGAAGACTTCGATCCGGCCGACTTCCGCCGGATCATCACGCTCATGCTCGAGGCGCCGTTCCTGCTGGTCCGCGCGGCGCTCCCGCACATGTACGCCAACGGCTTCGGCAGGATCATCAACCTGTCCTCCGTGCACGGTCTGCGGGCTTCGCCATTCAAGAGTGCCTATGTCTCCGCCAAACACGGCTTGGAAGGGCTGAGCAAGGTGACGGCGCTGGAGGGCGGCGCGCACGGCGTCACGTCCAACTGCATCAATCCCGGCTACGTCCGGACGCCGCTGGTCGAGTCGCAGATCGCCGACCAGGCCAAGGTCCACGGGATCCCGGAGTCCGAGGTGCTGGCCAAAATCATGCTGACGGAGTCCGCGGTGAAGCGGCTCGTCGAGCCGGAGGAAGTTGCGTCCCTCGTGGCATGGCTTGCCTCCGACGACGCCGGCATGGTCACCGGCGCCAGCTACACGATGGACGGCGGCTGGTCCGCCCGCTAGGAATTCAGCCCCCTATCTTGGCCCGCTGAGGCGGGACTCCGCGCCGGTTCTTGTCCAGAGCCTGGGTGCGGAGTCCCGCCTCAGCGCGTTTGAGGCCGGGCCGCCCGCCGCGGGCCCCGCGCCGCCCGCCCGCCGCTGGCCCTGTGCCGCCGCCGCAGCAGTGCGTTACTTGCCCGGCTGGAGGTCCGCCGGGTTGCCCAGCAATGCCAGGGTGCCGCCGAGGCCGATCATCATCACGCCGCCGGTGGTGCTCAGGGTGGCAATCCGCCGGGGCGATCGGGCGAACCAGCGGCGGGCCGTGCCTGCCGCGAGGGCCCAGGTACTGTCTGAGACCAGTGCGATGAGCAGGAAGACCGCCCCGAGTATGCCCAGCTGCAGGGCGATCGCGCCGGCGGAGTAGTCCACGAACTGCGGGAGAACCGCCACGAAGAAGACAATCGATTTGGGGTTCGTGGCGCCCACGACGAATCCTTCCCGGAGGACGCGGGCGGCGGACGCCGTGCGCGAGGGGTCGGCCGCCGTCGCACCCCTGCCGCGGTGCCGGATCGCCTGGACTCCCAGGTAGATGAGGTAGGCGGCGCCGGCGAACTTCACCACGCTGAAGAGCATGATGGACTGGGCCACGACCACCCCCACGCCCAGTGCCACCGCTGCAATCTGCACCAGCTCGCCGATCGCGTTCCCCAGCACGCTCAGCAGCCCGCCCTTGCGTCCCAGGGCCAGCGTCCGGCCGATCACGAACAGCACGCTGGGTCCCGGAACCGCGATCAGCAGAAGGGCCGCGAGGGCAAAGGCCAGGAGGTTGGTGGCGGGAACCATGCCTGATCTTAGCCCCGCCGGGGCGCGGGCCGCAGGCCTTCCCGGGGGCGACGTCCGCCCCGTCCGAATGTGGAAGACTCTTGACGCCATGTCAGGTTATCCATACGTTCAACATGGCGGGTTCGTCTGACATTGGGAGCAACTTCCAGTACCCCGGTCCTGAAGGAGAAGCACGATGAAGGCGATCATCCAGGATGTTTATGGCCCTGCTGAGGTATTGGAGCTGCGCGACGTCGACAAGCCGGCGCCGGGCGAGGACGAAGTGTTGCTCCGCGTCCGCGCTGCCGGCGTCGACCAAGGCGTCTGGCACCTCATGACGGGACTGCCGTACCTGATCCGTGCCTTCGGCTTCGGGTTGAAGGCGCCCAGGAACAGCATCCGCGGCCGGGAGGTCGCCGGCGAGGTGGAAGAGATTGGCAGGAACGTGGTCGGGTTCCGGCCCGGCGATGAAGTGTTCGGCACCTGCGAAGGATCCTTTGCCGAATACGTGTGCGCAAAGGAGGGAAAGCTGGCGCTGAAACCAGCGAACCTGAGCTTCGAACAGGCCGCGGCCGTCCCGATCTCCGCCGTCACGGCACTTCAGGGCCTGCGCGACAGCGGGCGCGTCCAGGCCGGGCAGGACGTCCTGGTCATCGGCGCGGCCGGAGGAGTCGGGGCCTACGCGGTGCAGCTCGCCAAGGGGTTCGGGGGCCACGTGACAGGGGTATGCAGCACCGCGAAGACGGACCTCGTCCGGTCGATCGGCGCGGACCGCGTCATTGATTACAAACACGACGACTTCGCCGACGGTGCGAGGCAATACGACCTCATTCTCGACACTGCCGGCAACCGCCCGCTCTCCGTCCTCCGGCGGGCGCTCAAGCCCCGGGGGACGCTCGTGATTGTGGGAGGAGAAGGCGACGGCCGGTGGACTGGCGGGTTCGAACGCTCGCTGCGTGCGGCCATGCTGCCCCCTTTTGTGGGCCAGAAGCTGAAGGGGCTCATGGCGGTAGAGCGCGCGGAGGACCTCCGGTTCCTGACGGGACTCATCGAGGCCGGTACCGTGCGGCCGGTCATTGACAGGACATACGCCCTGGCCGACGCACCGGCGGCCATCCAGTACATGCACGAGGGCCGGGCACGCGGCAAGGTCGTGATCACCGTCTGAGCGCGGTGCCTACCGGGGCTGTTGCCCCTGGAAGCGGGCGACGAAGCGCCGTTGCCATGGCGTTTCCACCGTCCGACGGCGGTACTGCCGGCGCACGAAGGACACCGCTTCCTTAGGCGGGACTCCGTCCAGGATGGCGATGCAGGCCAGTGCCGTGCCCGTACGGCCAATGCCGCGCCAGCACGCGACTTCGACCCGTTCGGTTTCGGCCCGGCGCCACGCCTCCCTGAGCGCGTCCAGCGCATCGGGTTCGTCGGCCGGCAGCCGCAGATCCGGCCAGGGGACCCACCTGGAAGCCCACTCCACGTCGGGCGGACGCGTACCCAGGAGATAGAGGCCGAATTCCGGAAGCGGTCCGGCGGGAAGGGGATCATGCAGGCCGCGGCCGCGGATGCGCCGGCCGGAGGGAAGGACCATGACGCCGTCCTGGGATGGCTCCCACGTCTGCTTCATGGTCCAGATAGTAGCCCTTCGTTCTGCTGCGCCGAAGAGGCTGATGAGTGTGGAGCCCGCGGGAGGCAGAGGCGCCGGGACCGGGGCCCCTGGGGGCGACATGGCCGTCCATGCCGCAAAGAGCCGCAATGTCCGGGATTCCAGACATCCTGGAACACGGAGGTGTGGCCACAGCCCGAACCCGGGCGCATGCTTAAGTACGGGATACCGGACACTGCCCGATTTCGAAGAGGATCCATGCCAATGACCAGCACTACCCTGAACCCCGCCGCGGCAGACCCGGTGGCGGTCCCAGCGGCCGCAGCGGCCGCCGTCGGGACCCCCAAGACCGCTGCCCCGAAGGTGACGTCCAAGGTGCCGGCAGCGGAGAACACCCTGCGCATCCTCAAGCTGCTTGCCTCCAAACGGGGACCCATGGCGGCGTCGAATATTGCCACGGCACTGGGCCTTCCCCGCTCGAGCGTCTACCACCTGCTCGGCGTCATGGAGGCGAACGGCTTCGTGCTCCATCTGCACGAGGAACAACGGTACGGACTGGGCATCAGCGCGTTCGAACTCAGTTCGGCCTACTCACGGCAGGAACCGCTGTCCCGGCTGGGCCGGCCGATGCTCGCCTCGCTGGTGGACGTGATCGGCGAAAGCGCCCACCTGGCCGTGCTGCACGGCCGGGACGTGCTCTACATCGTCGAGGAGCGGGCTAAGAACCGCCCGTCCCTCGTGACCGACGTCGGCGTCCGGCTGCCCAGCCACCTCACCGCCAGCGGGCGCGCGATCCTCGCGGCACTGCCGAAGTCGCAGGTCCGCGCGCTGTACCCGAACGCCGCTGCGTTCACCGCCCGGCACGAGACCGAATCGCCCATCATGAAGTACTCCGCGCTGTCCTCGCACCTGGACCAGGTCCGGCAGCGCGGCTACGCCACCGAACACGGTGAGGTCACGCCCGGTTTCGGATCGATCGCCGCCGCTGTGACGGACCACGTGGGGTGGCCGACGGCCGCCGTCGCCGTGACGTTCCTCGAGGACAAGCTGCCGGCCGAGGAGTGGCCGGCCCTGGCCGCCCGGGTCCAGAAGGTCGCCGACGAACTCTCCATCCGGATCCACGGCCGCCCCGCCTGACGCCGCTGCCCCACCCAACTAGCTAGCAGCAGGGGCCGTTTTGAGCGCTCAAAACGGCCCCTGCTGTTAGCTAGTTGGGAAAAGGCGGCCGGGTCTGGAATCCCGGACAGCACCCCTCCGCAGGCCCTGTTTCCGGGGCCGCCGGCAGGCTTTAGTTGATACAGAACCTCGTTTCCCTCAAGCGCAGGCTTGACCAACCAGTACACGAAGGAGCCCTCATGGCACCCGCCGATTTCACCACCGGTGCCCGCCCGGTCAAAGCAGCCCGCGGCACCACGCTCACCGCCAAGAGCTGGCAGACCGAAGCCCCGCTGCGCATGCTCATGAACAACCTGGACCCCGAGGTCGCCGAACGACCCGATGACCTCGTGGTTTACGGGGGCACCGGCCGGGCCGTCCGGTCCTGGGCCGCATTCGACGCGATCACCCGCACTCTGGAGACCATGGAGAAGGACGAGACTCTCCTGGTCCAGTCCGGCAAGCCGGTCGGGGTCTTCCGCACCAACGAATGGGCGCCCCGCGTGCTGCTGGCCAACTCCAACCTCGTCGGCGACTGGGCGACCTGGCCCGAATTCCGCCGGCTCGAGGCCGAGGGCCTCATGATGTACGGCCAGATGACCGCCGGGTCGTGGATCTACATCGGCACCCAGGGCATCCTGCAGGGCACGTTCGAGACCTTCGCCGCAATCGCCCGCAAGCTCACCGGCGACGAGAACGGCACCCTCGCAGGCACCCTGACCCTCACGGGCGGCTGCGGCGGGATGGGCGGCGCGCAGCCGCTGGCCGTCACCCTGAACGACGGCGCCTGCCTGATCGTCGACGTCGACGAGAGCCACCTGCGCCGCCGTGCCGGCAAGCGCTACCTCGACGAGGTGGAGACGGACCTCGACACCGCGATCGCCAAAGTCCTCAAAGCCAAGCAGGAGCGCCGCGGCTGGTCCGTGGGCTACGTCGGCAATGCCGCCACGGTCTTCCCCGAGATCCTGCGCCGCCACAACGCCGGCGAGCTGACCGTGGACATCGTCACGGACCAGACCTCGGCCCACGACCCCCTGAGCTACCTCCCCGAAGGCATCACCGTCGAGGAGTGGCACCGCGAGGCCGCGGCCGACCCGGAAGGCTTCACCAAGAAGGCCCAGGCCTCCATGGCCAAGCACGTCCAGGCCATGGTGGAGTTCCAGGACGCCGGCGCCGAGGTCTTCGACTACGGCAACTCCATCCGTGACGAGGCCCGCAAGGGAGGCTACAACCGTGCCTTCGAATTCCCCGGCTTTGTCCCGGCCTACATCCGGCCGCTGTTCTGCGAGGGCCTGGGCCCGTTCCGCTGGGTGGCGCTCTCCGGTGACCCCGAGGACATCGCGGTCACGGACAAGGCCATCAAGGAACTCTTCCCCGAGAACAAACACCTGCACCGCTGGATCGACGCCGCCGCCGAACGGGTCGAGTTCGAGGGCCTGCCGGCCCGCATCTGCTGGCTGGGCTACGGCGAACGTGCCAAGGCGGGGCTGCTGTTCAACCAGCTCGTCAAGGAAGGCAAGGTCAAGGCGCCCATCGTGATCGGCCGCGACCACCTCGACTCCGGGTCCGTTGCCTCCCCGTACCGCGAGACCGAGGCCATGGCCGACGGCTCGGACGCGGTCGCCGACTGGCCGCTGCTCAACGCCCTGCTCAACACCGCTTCCGGTGCCACCTGGGTCTCCATCCACCACGGCGGCGGCGTCGGCATCGGCCGTTCCATCCACGCCGGCCAGGTCTCCGTCGCCGACGGCACCGACCTCGCCGCGGAAAAGCTCGAACGCCTTCTCACCAACGATCCCGGTATGGGCGTCATCCGCCACGTCGACGCCGGCTACGACCGCGCCGTCGAGGTCGCCAAGGAACGCGGCGTCCGCATCCCCATGTCCCCACAGGCTCCTTAGCCTCGCAAGTCCCCGCCGGCTCCCAGCCTTCGCAAGCTCAGGCCGGGCCCCTCGCCGGCCGGGACCAACGGCCAGGGAATCCGGCCTGCGTGGCCCCACGAGTCCCACTAACCCAGCCGCTAAACCCGTCGATTGCTCCGTAAACGCCGTTTTGAGCCTTGAAAAGGGCCATTACGGAGCAATCGATGAGAACTGAGTAGGAACTATCATGACCATCACCACCCACTCACCGCTCACCGTCACGCTCGGCTCCAGCGGTGTCACCCCCGAGGACGTCATCGCCGTCGCCCGCCACGACGCCCAGGTGGCCATCTCCCAGGAAGCCCTCGACGCGGTCGCCAAGGTCCGCACCCACATCGACGACCTCGCCCACAGCGAGACCCCGGCCTACGGCATCTCCACGGGCTTCGGCGCGCTGGCCAACCGGCACATCCCCAACGAACTGCGCACGCAGCTGCAGAAGTCGCTGATCCGCAGCCACGCCGCGGGCATGGGCCCGGCCGTGGAACGCGAAGTGGTCCGCGGCATCATGTTCCTGCGCGCCAAGACCCTGGCCTCCGGCCGCACCGGCGTCCGCCCCGTCGTGCTGCAGACCATGGTGGATGTGCTCAACGCCGGCATCACCCCGGTGGTCCGCGAATTCGGCTCGCTCGGCTGCTCCGGCGACCTCGCGCCGCTGTCCCACTGCGCCCTGGTCCTCATGGGCGAAGGCGAAGCGACCGGCCCCGACGGTCAGCTTTATGGCGGCAAGGGCGGACGTAGCGTCGCCGAGCTCCTCGCCGCGCACGGGATCGAACCCGTCACCCTGGCCGAAAAGGAGGGCCTGGCCCTCGTCAACGGCACCGAGGGCATGCTGGGCATGCTGCTGATGGCCATTGCTGACATCCGCCAGCTGCTCACGACGGCGGACATCACCGCCGCGCTCAGCGTCGAGGCGCTGCTCGGCACCGACCAGGTGTTCCTGCCCGAGCTGCACGCCGCCCTCCGGCCGCACCCGGGCCAGGCCGCCGCGGCGGACAACATGCTCCGTGTCCTGTCCAACTCCCCGATCGTGGCCTCGCACCGGATCAACGACACCAAGGTCCAGGACGCCTACTCGCTGCGCTGCGCACCCCAGGTCGCCGGCGCCGTCCGCGACACCGTGGACCACGCAGCCTTGGTCGCCTCCCGGGAACTGGCCGCCGCGATCGACAACCCGGTGGTCCTGCCCGACGGCCGGGTCAGCTCCAACGGCAACTTCCACGGCGCCCCGGTGGCCTACGTGCTGGACTTCCTCGCGATCGCCGTCGCGGACCTCAGCTCCATCGCCGAGCGCCGGACCGACCGGATGCTGGACCCGGCCCGTTCCCACGGGCTGCCGGCCTTCCTGGCCGCGGACCCCGGCGTTGACTCGGGCCTCATGATCGCCCAGTACACCCAGGCCGGGCTGGTCTCGGACAACAAGCGGCTGGCCGTCCCGGCGTCGGTGGACTCGATCCCGAGTTCGGCGATGCAGGAAGACCACGTGTCCATGGGCTGGCACGCGGCACGCAAGCTCCGCCGCGCCGTAGAGAACCTGCGCCGTGTCCTGGCGATCGAACTGGTCACCTCTGCCCGGGCACTGGACATACGCACCCAGCTCTCCGGCGGCGAACTCACCCCGGGCCCCGCAGGGACCGCCGTGATCGCGGCGCTGCGCGACGTCGTCGACGGTCCCGGCACGGACAGGTTCCTGTCGCCGGAGCTCGAAGCGGCGGACGCCCTGGTGGCGTCGGGGGCGGTCCGGGCGGCGGCCGAATCCGCCGTCGGAAATCTCGCCTGACGAGAAACAAAGTGCACTGCAGCTGAGCAATTCCCGGCGCCCCCGAAATCTTTGGCGACCCGGACGGCGGGGGCCCGGGAAGTGTAGTAAAAAGGGAAAGTCCGCACCAATGATGTTGTGGCGAAGAACATATACAAAGGGGTAAAAGTTCAATGAAAGCACGCGGGACGGTTCTGTCCAGACGCCAGGCGTCAGCCACTACGGTTTCTGACTGGAGAAGCCTCAAGGCAGGTGACCGGGTCGAAATCCTCAAGCACGCGCAGGTTCTGGCCGCCGGTGAGGTCGAAGAAGTCTCACTCAGCGGCAACGTCCTCTGGCTCGTCCCGGCGGGGCCGCCGGTGCCCTCGGAGAACGTGCTCTTCTTGAAGTCCGACGGCGTTCAGGTGCGGCGCAGCTAGCCGCACGTCGTCAGCAGAAAGTCCCCGTCCACCGGACCGGCCGCCGCATTGCGTGGCGCTCGCCCCGGAGGGCGGGGACTTTCTGCTTCCTGGGGGCCTCGTGCTGGACGCTTCGGCAGGCGGCCGCTGAATTTCCCCAGTTTTGACCGGGTGTCACCCCGTTTGCGGGGCCGGGCGCGGTGGCTCTTGTTGAAAGGTGGGCCAGACCGGCAGCCTGCCCTGGTCTCAATGCCGGCCGTCCAGCCCTGAGTTGCCTACCCCAGCAGCGTATTGACCAGGCGTGCGGCCACCTTGGCCGTCCGGCCGTCGATGTCGAACCGGGGGTTCAGTTCGGCCACATCCACGTGCAGCAGTTTCCCGCTCGCGGCCACCTGGCGGCACACGGCGCTGATGACCGGCAGCGGGACACCGTACGCGGCCGGTGCGCTCACCCCTGGCGCTACCGAGGCCGGCAGGACGTCGAGGTCGATGGTCAGGTACAGCGCGTCCACCTGCGCCAGGAACGCCGCCACGAACGCGTGCGCTGCCTCCGGCGAGCAGTCCTCGTCCAGCAGGTAGTCCACGCCGAGCCCCTCCGCGGTCCGGAACAGCGCCCGGGTGTTGTTCGGCTCGGAAATCCCGACGACGGCGTACATGAGTTCGCGGCCTGCGGCGGCTTCCGCCCGGGCCATCTGCAGGAACGGGGTGCCGGAACTGGGCACGGGTTCGTCGCGGAGGTCGAAGTGGGCGTCCAGGTTCAGCACGCCCACCCGCAGGCCCTCACGGACAGCAGCCGAGCCGGCCACGCCCAGGTAACTGGCGTACGCGGTTTCATGGCCGCCGCCCAGGACCACGGGAAGCTGGCCGGCGTCGAGCAACCGGGTGATGGCCAGTCCGGCGCGCGCCTGGCCGGCCTCGAGCGCGTTGCCCGCGACGGTGACGTCGCCGGCGTCGTGCACTTCCCGCTGCAGGTGGAAGGCGAGCGGCCCGAGCGCGGCGCGGATCGCGGCGGGGGCGGCTGCGGCGCCGGTGCGGCCCTTGTTGCGGCGTACGCCCTCATCGCTGCAGAAGCCGAGGATGACGGCGGGCCGCGTGCGTGCCGTGGCGGCGGCCGGGATCGCCTTCGGGGCGGAATGGGTGACGGACTGCCACCAGCGCCAGTGGTCGGCGCCCTCGCCGTCGAACCGCCCGGTCCAGGGCTGCGGCGGGACATCAACGGTGAGCGCGGGAGAAACCATGGTCCTAGCTCACCCCAGCCGGCGCCCGAAAACCAGCCGCGCCCCCGTCGGACCGTCCGGAATCCCGGAAACTTCCCATTGAAGGCCGCCTAGTGGATTCCGAGGGCGGCTTCGATGGTGCCGATGCCGAAGAACAGGAGGAACGCCGCGGCCACAGCCCACATAAGCGGGTGCACGTCGCGGACACGGCCCTGGAAGAGGCGGATCAGGACGAACGCGATGAACCCCGCACCCAGGCCGTTGGCGATGGAGTACGTGAACGGCATGAGGGTGAAGGTCAGGAAGGCCGGGATCGCGATGCCCCAGTCCTGCCAGTCGATCTTGCCGACCTGGGAGACCATCATGAAGCCGACGACGACGAGTGCCGGGGCCACGGCCTCGAACGGAACGAGGTTGATCAGCGGGGTGAAAAACATGGCGACGAGGAACAGCAGGCCGGTCACGATCGAGGCGACGCCGGTCCGTGCGCCTTCGCCGATGCCGGCGCCGGATTCGACGTAGATCTGGTTGGAGGAGACGGACGCGCCGCCGCCGATGATCGCGCCGAGGGCGTCCACCTGGAGCACGCGGTCAACGTTGGGGATGTTGCCGTCCTTGTCGATCGTCCCGGCCTCGGTGGCGAGGCCCACCATGGTGCCCATGGCGTCGAAGAAGATGCTGAGCAGGATCACGAAGGCCAGGAGTGTCGCGGCGACGAAGCCCAGGTGCTCAAACGCGCCGAATGGGTTGGCCTTGCCGATCAGGGACAGGTCCGGGGCGGCCCACTCGGTGAACTTGGGCGCCACGAGGGACCAGCCCAGCGGGTTGTGGTTCTTGCCGTCGAAGCTGGGGCCGATGTGGAGGGTGAATTCCAGGATCACGGACAGGATGGTGGAGCTCACGATCCCGATCAGGATGGCGCCCTTGACCTTGCGGATCACGAGGGCGATGGTCAGGATCAGGCCGAAGACAAACACTAGCGTGGGCCAGCCGAGGAGCTTGCCGTCAAAGCCCAGGCCGACCGGGACGGTGGTGCCGGCGACGTCCGGGATGCGGCGCACGAAGCCGGCGTTGACGAGGCCGATCAGGGCGATGAAGAGGCCGATGCCGACGACGATCGCGGTCTTGAGCCCGTCCGGAACAGCCTTGAACACTGCGGTCCGAAACCCGGTGAGGACCAGGATCAGCATCGTGACACCGGACAGGACCACGAGGCCCATCATGTCCGGCCAGCTCAGGCCCGGGTTGGTGGCGACCGTGACGGCGACGAAAGCGTTGACGCCGAGCCCGGTTGCCAAAGCGAACGGGTGCTTGGCCCAGGCCCCCATCAGGATGGTGAGGATGCCGGCCACGAAAGCGGTGACGGCTGCAACCGCCGGGAACCCGAGCGTGGCACCGGAGGAATCGGGGCCGGAGAGAATCAGCGGGTTCAGCACCACGATGTAGCTCATGGCAAAGAACGTTGCGAAGCCGCCGCGGATCTCGCGCGAAAAGTTCGACCCCCGCTCGGAAATTTTAAAATACCGATCGAGTGCAGAGCCCTGCTTAAGCATTGGTCCTCCGGGAGTCTTGGATGTTACCTGCATCCTATTAGGCGGGCGCGGGCCCACCCGGCGTTTTCGCCTAGTCTGTAAGGAAGACAACACTAGGAGCCCTCCGCCCATGCGCCTCATCCGACAGCTTCTGAACGCCCTGCTTGGCGCCGTGGTCCTCGCCGCGGCCCTGCTGGGTGCCGTCGGTCCGGCGTCGGCGCACGATGCCGCCGAGTCCACCAGCCCGGCCGCGGGTGCCACGGTGCCGGCGCCGCCGGAGAAGGTCTCGGTCACGTTCAACCACAATCCGCTGGCGATCGGTTCGCAGATCGCCGTGACTGATGCCGCGGGGTCAAACTGGGCTGACGGCCCCGTGGAGATCGTGGACAACGTCGCCTCCGAGAAGGTCAAGCCGGGCGCCCCCGCAGGGCTGTTCACCGTCGCCTGGCGGGTGGCCAGTTCGGACGGCCACCCCATCGAGGGCAGCTTCACGTTCACGGCCACGGCAACGGCCGGGGCAGCGGGCTCGACGGCGGCCGCTGCCGTCCCGACGCTGGGCACCGCCCAGCCGGGCACCACGCCCGCGCCGGAGAAGTCCCCGGACGCCTCGCAGCCGTTTCCCTGGAGCATCGTGATCTTCGTGGGAACGGCGGTAGGCATCCTGGTCGCGCTCGGACTGATGGCGAAGCGCCGCCTCACCCCTGGTGACGACGACCCGGACGACGTCGAGCCCGACGACGACCCGGACGGCGGCAGCTGAACAACAGACGCAACGCGGGGTCAGATACGGCCCATCGCAAGGCTTCGGATGGGCTGTATCTGACCCCGCGTTGCGTCTTGAAACTGCAGGACTCCGGGTTGGTATGCTCCGGCTATGCGGGAGCCGCCAGGGCGAAGCCCCGCGGCAGGACGGACGGAATGCCGCCCGGGTGGACCTTGACGGATATTGCCTGGCCCACCACCTTCGCCTGCCGCAGGACTTCCTTGGGCGTGGGGGTAATGAGTTCGCCCACGCCCACGAGGTACATCCCGAGGGCGTGCATCGCGGCCATCAGGTTCTGGCCGGCGGCCACACCCAGGTCGGAGAGCATTCGGCGCAGCTGGCTGTGGGCGCAGCGGGTCAGGACGAGGTGGTCCGCCAGGAGGACGCCGCCCGGCGTGCGGACGGCCCACTGTTGTGTGGCAGCGCCGTCAGCGCCGTCAGCGCCGGCGTCCAAGTGGTCCAGTTGCAGGGCCCGGATGTTGTTGCGGACGTCCAGTTTGTGGCTTGCAGCGTAGTTCCGGAGGTGGCGCAGAATCTCGTTGCGTTCCCTGAGGGTCGCGGCATCCGCGGCGTCGCAGCGTTGGAGCGAGGAGGTGTTGGCCGGATGCCCGGCGCCCAGCAGGTCGAGGCCGTCCACAATGATGGCGGCCACTCCGCGGCGTTGCAGTTCGCTGGCGACGGCCAGGCCGGAGAGTCCCGTGCCGATCACCACGGCGGTAGTCCGCTCGATCCCGCCGTATTCAGGCATGCTCGACACTGCAGGGTCCTTCCTCGAATGGTGCTGGTTGCGGGGCGCAAGCCCCAAGCGCCGTCCGAGACGCCGTCCTGACGCTAGCCCCTCGAGGGGGCTGCGTTCTGAAAGACGAGTCTCAGTTCAGCAGTGCCTCGAAGACTACCTAACATTCCGGCCCGTGAATAGGGCCCCCCGAACATTCGGCAGTGCTCCGGTTTCTCCGGATTTCCGCGGCCGTCGGCAGCCGTAAATCCCAAAGTCCCGCGCCGCCATTTTGCCGGGTTAACTCTGGGTAAAATTTCGCTGCCGGGGGTGTCGTTGGCGCCCCCGGGCGGCATCTTGCTTGTTGGCGACTACCCGGGAATAGTGAGGAAAACCAGGGGTTCCCGCGCCCAGTTTTCGGGGCGCGATGCCGGTGGACGCTCGATTCCGACACTTCTGGCAGAATAGCCGCAACATCAGGCAAGAATCGCGAGGAGGCGGACCCCATGGGCCGTGAACAGGTGCATCCGGAACCGTCAGGGAATTCCGGCGAGTCGGTGCCGCCCCGGGGGATCGTGGTTGGCGTGGATGGCTCGGACCACAGCCACTGCGCCTTGGTCTGGGCCGCCCGCGAGGCTGAGCGCCGCCAGCGCCCGCTCCACATTGTGACCGCCTACTCGGTGCCGATCTTCGCGGCGTCAGGGCTCGACGGCGGTTACGCCACGGTGGACGATTCCGTGATCCGTGAAGGCGCGGAGGCCATCCTCAAGCAGGCCCTGGACAAGGTCTCCGGCTACAACATCGACGTCGACGCCTCCGTTGAGAACGGCGACGCGTCCGGCGTGCTGCTGGAAATGACCGAAACTGCGGAACTGCTCGTGTTCGGCACGCGCGGCCGGGGCGGCTTCGTCGGCCGTCTGCTCGGCTCCGTCAGCAGCGCCCTGCCGGCCCATGCAAAGTGCCCCACCGTCACCGTGCCGCTGATCTGCTCCGACCGCCTCGGCGAAACCACGCAGGACAAGCACGTCCTCGCTGAGCAGGCAAAGTCCGGCCGCCAGCCCGTCGAGAACGTCGTGGTGGTGGGCGTGGACGGTTCCGAACAGGCCCGCGTGGCAGTGCTGGAGGCGGCGGCCCAGGCCGAGCGGCTCTCCGCCCGGTTGCGGGTGGTGTGCGCCGTGCCCCAGTACAGCGGATCGCTGGCATGGGTGCCCGCACCGATGGACCGTGAAGCACTCTTCGCCGATATCAAGGTCCAGCTCGACGCCGGCGTGGCGTGGCTGAAGAGCCACTTCCCCCAGCTAACGGTGGAGACGCAGCTCGTGGACGGCTCTCCGGTCGAAATCCTCGTCGAGGCCAGCCGACACGTGGAACTCGTGGTGGTCGGCACGCGCGGCCGTGGCGGGTTTGCCGGAATGCTGCTGGGATCCACGTCCGACGGCGTCCTGCACCATGCCAAGGGCCCCGTCATGGTGGTCCCTGACCGCGAGGACCCGCGGCTGGCGGACCGACCAAGCTTCGGACCCATGCTCGGCGTCTCCTAGCCCTCGCTTGCCGAAGTCCCGCTTTCATCGACGCTGAAGGGAAGTACGGCGCATGGAGCAGCCCGGCATACCGGAAACGCCCCCGGACGCTTTGGTGCTGGCGCTGGAGCACACCGGC
The DNA here is from genome assembly GCF_056394725.1 of Arthrobacter sp. 10N418. NCBI lineage: Bacteria > Bacillati > Actinomycetota > Actinomycetes > Micrococcales > Micrococcaceae > Arthrobacter > Arthrobacter sp. 10N418. The sequence goes on along the minus strand of NZ_JBFTIK010000021.1, from coordinate 26,805 downwards.
AAGGCCATGCTGGCCCAGGCCGGAGGCAAGGCGGCCAACCTGGGCGAACTGATGCGGGCCGGGCTGCCGGTTCCGGCCGGGTTCTGCCTGACCACGCAGGCCTACGTGCGCGCCACGGCGCCCGCGGGACTTGGCGGCATCCACAGCGCCCTTGCTGCCACCGCCCCGGACGATCTGCCCGCACTGGCCGCGCTGGCTGCGAAGGCCCGCGCCGCGGTCATGTCCGCCGATGTTCCGGACGACATTGCGGCTGCCGTGCGCGCTGCCTACGCCGCGCTAGGGGACGACGCTGCCGTCGCCGTGAGGTCCTCCGCCACGGCAGAGGACCTGCCGTTCGCCAGTTTCGCCGGCCAGCAGGACACGTTCCTGAATGTGGTCGGTGCGGATGCGGTGCTGGCCGCCGTCAGTCAGTGCTGGGCGTCGCTGTGGACGGACCGGGCCGTGACATACCGCGCCGCTCAAGGAATCAGCCCGGCCGCCGTTGCGCTCGCCGTGGTGGTTCAACGCATGGTGGAGGCATCCGTCGCGGGCGTGCTGTTCACGGCGAACCCGGTCACCGGGCGGCGGCACGAGGCCGTCGTCGATGCCAGCCCCGGCCTGGGCGAGGCAGTCGTTTCCGGGGCCGTCAACCCGGACCACTTCGTGGTGGACGGCGCCACCGGGAGGGTCCTGGCGCGACGGATCGGGGACAAGGGCTTTGTCATCCGCTCCCTGCCCGGAGGCGGAACGGAGCGGGTCGCGCAACCCGGCGCAGGGGCAGCCGCCAGCCTGGACGATGCACAGCTCGCGGCGCTGGAACGCCTGGGCCGCCGCGCCGAGGCGCACTTCGGTTCCCCGCAGGATCTTGAATGGGCCATCAGTGCGGACGGTATCGTATGGCTGACGCAGTCCAGGCCCATCACCACGCTCTACCCGCTGCCGGACCGGCCGCCGGCAGGGGAGGGGCTGCGCGTGTATCTGTGCTTCAGCCTGGCCCAGGGTCTGACCCGGCCCCTGACACCGATGGGGCTCGCCGGCATCCGGCTCATTGCCTCCTCCGTGGCCAAGGCGGCGCACTTTGAGGTGCCGGCGCCGCGCGACGGCCCGTCTCCCTATACCCAGGCCGGGCAACGTATCTTTTTCGACCTCACGCCAGTCGTCCGCAGCACCGTCGGCCGCGCGATCGTCCCCAAGGTCTTCGATGTCATGGAGGCCAGATCGGCCACCGTCCTGCGCCGGCTTTTCACCGATGCCAGGTTCTCCGTCACCGTCACGTCAGCATGGCCGCTCCTGCGGCACGTCGCCCCGGTAGCCGCCCACGCCAGGGTGCCGGAGTCCCTGCTCCGCGGCCTGATCCGCCCGGAGGCCGCGCTCCGCCGGGCTGCCCGCGTTGGCGGGCGGCTCAGGAGCTCGCTCGCGGTCCCGGCCGGATCCACCCCCGCCGAGCGGCTGGACCATGCCGAGCGCATCCTGGGCCGGGAGGTCTTTCAGGTGGTTCCCAACATCCTGCCGCTGCCGGCGCTGGGGTTTGCGCTGCTGGCCGTGGCCGGAAAGCTGCTGGGAGGCAGGGCGTCCGCGGCGGAACTGCAGACGGTGCTGAGGGGACTGCCCAATAATGTGACGACCGAGATGGACCTCGAACTCTGGGCACTCGCCGCCTCCATACGAGCCCACCCCGACTCGGTGGCCGTGTTCGCCGACGCCAGTCTGCCCGAGCTCGCGCGCCGCTACCGGGCCCTAGGGCTTCCCGACGTCGTGCAGTCCGGACTTTCGGCTTTTCTTAGCCGGTACGGCCACCGTGCGGTGGCGGAAATTGACCTCGGAATGCCGCGCTGGTCCGATGACCCGACCCATATCCTGGGGGTCCTGGCCAACTATCTGCGGCTCGATGACCCCGCCCAAGCCCCGGACCGTCAGTTCAGCAAGGCGGCGCACGAGGCGGAGGCCCAGGTGGAGCGTTTCGTAGCCACTGCCCGGGAACACAGCCGCCTGCGCGCGGGCCTGGTCCGGGCGGCACTGAGACGGACGCGGATGTTCGCGGGCCTGCGGGAACTGCCCAAGTATTACCTCGTGGAGGCACTGGGCGCGGTCCGGCAACAACTCACGGCGGTGGGGGAGGAGCTGGCCGCGGCCGGGCGCATTGACGCTGCGGATGATGTCTTCTTCCTGGACCTCACCGAAGCCCGCCACGGGCTGGACTGCGCACCGTTGCAGGCGGTCGTGGAGCAACGCCGCGACGCCTACGCGGCCGAACTGGGCCGGCGGCACATCCCCCGCGTGCTGCTCTCGGACGGCACAGAGCCAGAGGCGCTTCAGAACGCCGCGGCCGGTGCTGACGCCGGAGCTTCTGCCGCAGCCGGGATCCTGTCCGGCACACCGGCTTCCGCCGGCACGGTCACTGCCCGGGCCCGCGTGATCCTGGACCCGCAAGGCGCGCACCTGGAACCCGGTGAGATCCTGGTAGCACCATCCACGGACCCGGGCTGGACGCCGCTGTTCCTGACGGCCGGCGGCCTGGTCATGGAAATGGGCGGGCCGAATTCCCACGGCGCCGTCGTCGCACGCGAATACGGGATCCCGGCAGTGGTCGGCGTACCGGACGCCACGACTCGGATTTCCACCGGGCACAGCATCACGGTCGACGGCGCCGCCGGCACCGTAGCGCCAGACGCGTCATCGCGCGCTGCGCCCGGTTCTCCCGGGGCTGACGGCTGAAGCCAGCGCGGGCGCGGCAGAGATCCATGTAGAGGTCTTCGCGTCGGACCCTGGCGGCCAGAAGGACCGCCTGCTGCCGCGTCCAAACGCGTGCGTAGCCGACCAGTTTCGTCCTGGGCTGCTCAGATGTGTCACGGCTCGCAACGCTTGTCCGTGAATTGATTGACAAACCCCTCCTCCATCAAAAATACTTAGGCCTGTGCCTAAGTATTACGAACAGCTCGACTCCGTGCTCCGCGCTCTCGCGGATCCCACACGCCGAGCCGTCGTCGAGCGATTGGCGAAGTCCCCGGCGGTCGTGTCCGAACTCGCCGCGCCGTTCGAGATGGCGTTGCCGTCGCTTATGCAGCACTTGCGCGTCCTCGAGAACGCGGGAGTGGTCAGGTCGGAGAAACACGGACGCGTCCGCACCATTAGCCTGCGCCCAGGTGCCCTCGACGTTCTGCACCTGTGGCTCGGCGAGCAGCGGACACCCGCAGAACACCAGGCGGACCGGCTTGCCATCCACCTCACAATCTAACCCGAAGGGAATCTGATATGATCCGCGTTCGCATGGACCTGTTCACCTCGTTGGACGGATATACGCCAGCCGACCCGACGCCCAACAATCCGATGGGCACGGATTGGGGGCGCCTCACGGAGGCATACAGCGCGACCCGAACGTTCCGGGAGAAGGTATTCGGCGAGACCAGCGGCGCTGGAACGACCGGCGTCGATGATCGATACGCCGTCGCGTCCTTCGAGGGCGTCGGCTCCGAGATCATGGGAGCGGGCATGTTCGGGCTCCACGCATTTCCAGGCGACCCGGACTGGAAAGGCTGGTGGGGTGACAAGCCGCCATTCGGGACCCCGGTTTACGTCCTCACGCACACCGCACCTCGTCCGTCGATCCCGATGGAGGGCGGGACTACGTTCCACTTCCGCAGCACCGCGATTGAGGACGTGCTCGCGGAGGCGGCCGAGGCCGCCGGTGACCTGGACGTACGCGTGGGCGGCGGGTACGGCACCGCCCGCGCCTTCCTGCGCGCCGGCCTGGTGGACGACTTGCACCTCACGGTGGCCCCGATCTTCCTCGGCGGGGGCAACCGGCTGTGGGATGACCTGCGCGCCTTCGAGCTGACCCACCAAGTAACGACCGAGGTGGCCGAAAGCGGCACGATCCACGTCACCCTGACGCGATAGGAACGTACTCATGACGATCAAACGACGTCTCGCCCGCTCTGGTTTTACCCTGACCCGCGACTACCCGGCATCTGTCGAGCGCGTCTGGGGCGCGTTTGCTGACGAGAAGCAGAAGCTGGACTGGTGGGGCGGCGGCAACAGCATGGAGGCCCGCGATTGGGCCTTCGACTTCCGCGTCGGCGGACGGGACGTCGCTGAGGGCAAATTTCACAACGGTCCAGTTTCTCGGTACGAGGCCACATACACTGACATCGTCGAGCACAACCGCATCGTCACGACGTATGACATGTGGCTCGACGGGATCCACGCGTCGACGTCGGTGGCGTCCTTGGAGTTCGACCCGATCGACGAGGGCGCCCGATTCACCCACGTCGAGCAGGGTGTCTTCTTCGACCAGTTCTGGGCTGACAGCGACGTCCGTGAAAAGGGCACACGGGGCCTGCTCCAGGCTCTGGGCAACTACCTCGCTTTAGGCACCTAGCGCACCCGTCAGCGACTTCTCACGCGCCGGAACTGGTTCAGTCTCCGCCAAGAAGCCGCCGCACACGTCCGGGAAAGTCACCCACCCCCAGTGGCCACCAAACCCTGGGCAAACCTCTGGAGAAACAATGTTTGAAACAGTCGTGCGAGACGGGGTCGTCCTGAAGCCTCTTGAGACATGGCACGCCGGCGAGTTTGCCGAGCATATGAGCAGGGCAAGAGACCATATCCGGCCGTGGGTCGGACCGACCTTTGTCACCGACACCATCGACGGTGCCCGCGCTACCCTTCAGCGCTACGCCACAGCCACCGCGAATGATGGAGCGCGCATCTATGGCCTCTGGGCCGAAGGCAAGATTGTTGGAGGCGTGATGTTTGTCACGTTTGACCCCGTCTGGGGCATTTGCGAGGTCGGCTGCTGGCTCGAACCCGATGCTGTCGGCGGCGGCCTCATCACCCGGTCAGTCGAACTGCTCATGGAGTGGGCCTTCATAGAGCGGGGAATGTCTCGCGTTGAATGGCGGTGCCGCACCGACAACGACCGCAGTGTTGCTGTCGCGCAGCGACTGCGTATGCATTCGGACGGCGTTCTTCGCAGTAGCTGGGTCTACGACGGGAATCGTTACGACAAGGAGGTATTTTCAATACTTCGTGCCGAATGGATGAGCACACGACCTTTTATCGCTCAATGACAGACGCCGCCCCGACGTATGCATTCGCGACATTCTTCAGCGGAAACGACGGCTGACGCATCGACTGGCTCGGCGGCCGCCCGGGGCGCAGCGCAGGCTGGCCGCCTGCAGCCGGAATCAAGGGGACACCGTCCCGGGCTGAAGCCTGCGGGCCACGTGGTTAACTGGCAACGAGACGTGTTCAAGTGAGACGAGTAGTCACAGCCAAAGCGCGTTGCCGAGCACGTCAGCCATGAGCGTCACCGTGGGGTGGGCCATTCACCCGGAGGGAGTATCCGCATGACCGATACAGCAGCCGCACAGCACATCCCCGGTGTGGGCACCGTGTACCTCACGGTGAGCGATCAGGACCGTGCGCTCGCGTTCTACCGCGACAAGCTCGGCTTCGAGGTGCGCACGGACAACGACGTCGGCGAGGGCTTCCGCTGGATCGAGGTGGCTCCGGTCGGCGCGTATACGGTGATCGCCCTCGTGCCGCCGATGAGCGAGGAGGACCCGCAACCTGGTGGCAGGGCACCGTTTGGCTTCGACACGCCCAACCTTGAAGCAGCCATGGCCGAGTTCAGCTCGCGCGGCGTCGAGTTCGAGGACGTGAGGGGCGGCGAGAGCGGTCCGATGCCGCCGATGGCGTACTTCCGGGACCCCGACGGCAACCGCATCGCCCTGGTCGAGGAGTCCGCGCGCTGACTGCCGCCGGCACTCTTGCCTTGGCGCGTACACGGTAACCGCTACACGTCGAACCTGCGTATTCCCGGGGGTGCAGGCAGACTCGCGCAGTGTCTTGAGAACGGTCGTCCACGGGCGGTGGCTCCCAAGTCGGACTACCGGGCCGTGCGGCGGGTGAAGACCAGGTGGAGAACTCCGGACGGAGAAGGAGTCGCTTCGATGTCAAAGCGTTGTTCGAGTCCTTCGAGTCCATCCCAGAGCCGTTCGCCCCGGCCCAGGACGATCGGTACGAGGACGATGTGCATGTGGTCGATCAGATCGGCCTCGAGGAACTGTCGAATCGTGCTGACGCCGCCACCGATCCGGACGTCGAGGTCGCCGGCCAGGGCGCGGGCCTGCTTGAGTGCGGTGACGGGGTCGGCGTCAACGAAATGGAACGTTGTTCCGCCTTCCATCTCAAGTACCGGCCGAGGATGGTGTGTCAGAACAACGACAGGGGTGTGGAAGACAGGGTTATCGCCCCACCATCCCTTCCATTCCTCGTCCTCCCAGGGACCGCGTTGAGGGCCGAACTTGTTGCGCCCCATGATCTCCACGCCGATCCCGGGCCCCCACGCGCTGGCGAACGCCTCGTCGACGCCGAAGGATCCCTCCGACTCCCCGTGAAAGCCCATCGCGCGGAAGGTGCGCGTCTCGAAAGCCCACTCCATTAGCCGTGAGCCTGCGTGGCCGAACGGAGCCTCGAGTTGCTGGCCCTCGCCGGTGCCGAAGCCGTCGAGGGAGACCGAGAAGTTATGCACGCGGACGAGGGACATGTCATCTCCTGAAGTGCTTGTCGTTGGCAGTCACTTTATGGTGATCGAACCCAACGACTCAAGAGCGACGACGGGGGAATGACGCCTCGCTGTACACGGAACCCCGCAGCGGATGCCCATCAGTGCGGCGCTCGAGGTTGTGGGTGAAGCTGGCCTTTCCAGGCGTACTGTTGAACTATGAGCTGCAAAGTTGGAGCGCGGTCCTCGTGACCCGCAAATGGTTGCGTTGGTTGCCCGCCGTGGCCGTTCCCGCCGTCATCGCCGCTGGCGCCCTGGCGGGCTCCCTTCCCGCGAGCGCCGGGGATCCCCTGCCGGCCAAGTCGCCGGAGCAGGTGCTGCAGCTGCTTGCCCAGCACCGCAAAACCGCACTGTCCGGAACGCTCGAGCAGTCCTCCGACATTGGCCTTCCCGAACTTCCCACCGCGGGGTCCGGCGGCTCCTCGGATACCGCGTGGCTGGAGCTCCTGGCCGGTCCGCACACGGCCCGGGTCTACACCGACGGCGAGCACAACGCCCGCGTTCAGATCATGGACCGCCTGGCTGAACGGAATGCCGTCCGGCGCGGCAACGATCTGTGGTTCTACAACTCCAAGGACAACACCGCCAGCCACGTCCAGCTGCCGGCCGACGCCACCGACCGGCATGCGGCCGACACCGGTGCCATGCCCACCCCCGAGCAGCTGGCCGCCAAGGTGCTGGCCAAGCTCGACCCGGGCACGGATGTGAGCGTCGGCGCCGACGTCCAGGTGGCCGGGCGGCCCGCATACAACCTGGTGCTGGCGCCGAAGTCATCGGCCACCCTGGTTGCCTCCATCGCGATCTCCGTCGACGGGCAGAGCGGATTGCCGCTGGGCGTCGAGATTAAGGCGCGCGGACAGGCTGATCCGGCCTTCCGGGTCGCCTTCACCAGCCTGACACTCGAGGCTCCGGACGCGTCGATCTTCAACTTCACTCCGCCGCCGGGTGCGACAGTCAAGGAAATACCGGTCCCGGAGCACAAGTCCGATGCGACGAAACCGCCGGCCGACGAGCCCAAGGGCGCCCACCACCCCAGCGTCACAGGATCCGGCTGGGAAGCCGTCACCGGATTCCCCGCGGGAACGGGCATGTTCCCGAAGCTCGGGTCCAAGGACCAGCCTGACCCGAAGTCGCCGGACAAGGCACTTCCCGGCGGGTCGGCCTCCGGGGCGGCGTCGCTCCTCCAGCAGGCCACCGTTCCCGTCTCCGGCGGACGGCTCCTGCACACGTCGCTGGTGAACGTGCTGATCCTCGACGACGGCAGGATCTTCGTCGGTTCCGTGCCCCTGGAGCGGCTCCAGGCCGCGGCCGCGCAATGATGACTCTGCGGCTGGCGGTCCGGGCGGCGGCCGAGTGACCCCCGCCTCGCCGGGTGAACTGAGCATCGAAACCACGGGCCTCAGCAAGCGGTTCGGCCACCAGCTGGCGGTCGACGGCGTCGATCTGGCCGTGCCGAGGGGCTCGGTGTTCGGCTTCCTGGGCCCCAATGGCTCGGGCAAGACCACCACCATCCGGCTCATGCTCGGACTGGCCGCCGCCACGGACGGCTCCGTGCGCGTCCTGGGCGAGGAGATGCCCCGGCAGCTCGATTCGGTTCTGCCCCGCGTAGGTGCCCTCGTCGAAGGGCCAGCGTTCTACCCGTTCCTGTCCGGCGCGGCAAACCTGCACCGCATGGATGCCGCGGATCCGCACGGATTCGCCGCCACGCGGCGGGCCCGGGTCCGGTCCGCCCTGGAGCGTGTGGGCCTGACGCACGCCGCGGACAAGAAGGTCCGGGCGTACTCGCTCGGCATGAAGCAGCGCCTGGGTATTGCCAATGCCCTCCTCGCTCCCCGGGAGCTCCTGGTCCTGGACGAACCCACGAACGGCCTGGACCCGCAGGGCACCCGCGAGGTGCGGAGCCTGGTGCGTTCCCTCGCCGCCGACGGAGCCACGGTGTTTGTCTCCAGCCACCTCTTGGCCGAAGTGGAACAGATCTGCAGCCACGCGGCCATCATGAGCGCGGGCCGGCTGGTTGCCCAGGGGACGCTGGCGGAACTGCGACAGGCGGGCCAGGCCCGGATCCGCGTGCTCACGCCTGACCCCGGTACCGCGGCGCAGGTTCTGGCGGCCCTGGGCATGACCGCCAACACCAGCCCCGATGGTGGCAGTCCCGCCAGCGCGGGAGCAGTGCTTTTTGCACCCCTGCCGGCTGCGGCCGGCGACGGCGGTGTGGCGCCGGAAGCTGTGGTGGCGGCGCTCGTGGCCGCAGGCGTCCGCGTCCGTGGCTTCTCGACCGAGGAGGTCAGCCTGGAAGACCGTTTTGTGGCGCTGACGGGGGAGGGCTTCGACGTTGTCCAGTGACTCCGCCCTCCGGCACTCGGGCCGGACTTCCGTCCCGGTGTCCGTCCCGCGCCGACGGTGGAGCGGCGGCCTCCTTGCGTCCGAATTCGGGGTGCTCTTCCGCCGCCGCAGAACCTGGGCCATGCTATTCGCGCTGGCGGCAATTCCTGTCCTGATCGCCGTCGCCGTGCGGGTGTCATCCGCGGTGCCTCCGGGCCGCGGGCCGGCATTCCTGGACCGGATCATGCAGAACGGATTGTTTGTCGGCGTCACAGCCATGGTGGTGTCCGTCCCGCTGTTCCTGCCGCTCACCGTGGGGGTCGTAGCGGGGGACACCATCGCGGGCGAGGCCGGGCTGGGGACCCTGCGCTACCTGCTGGTCGCCCCGGCAGGCCGGATCCGGCTTCTGCTCGTGAAGTACGCAGGGGCGGCGGTGTTCGTCGTCGTGGGCCCGCTCGTGGTGGCGCTGGTCGGTGCCGGCGTCGGGGCTGCCCTCTTCCCGGTGGGTCCGGTGACGCTGCTCTCCGGCGACTCGATCGGGGCGGGCGACGCCATGCTGCGGCTGCTGCTGATTGCCGCCTATCTGGCCGTCTCCCTGCTGGGGCTGTCGGCAATCGGCCTCTTCATGTCCACGCTGACGGATGTGCCGGTCGGGGCGATGGCGGCCACCGTGGTGCTCTCCGTTGTGTCACAGGTGCTGGACGCGCTGCCTCAGCTGGACTGGCTGCATCCCTGGCTGTTCAGCCACTACTGGCTGGACTTCGGGGATCTTCTGCGCCAGCCGGTCTCGTGGGACTCCTTTGCCAGCAATGCGCTGCTGCAGGGCGGCTACGTCGCCGTCTTCGGGGCGCTCGCCTACGGCAGGTTCGTCACGAAGGACGTCCTCTCCTAGGGGCCCGGCCGGGCGGCGCCCCGGGTATTCCGCGCCGGCAAGGAGAGGCCGCGCACTGATTCATGACCCGTCAGTAACGGGCGGCGTAAGGGTAGAGCTGCATCCCGGACATGGCGGCAAGGTCAGTGACGGTGATGCCGGCGTCCGGGTTCAGCGCCTGGACCACCCGGCCGCCGCCAAGGTAGATCGCCACGTGGTAGAACCCCGGTGCCGAGCCCCAGACCAGCAAGTCTCCGGACTGCGCCTGAGCGAGAGGCACGTGCACAGGTGCCTGGGCGAACTGCTGGGAAGCCGTGCGGGGCAGGTACTTGCCGGCTGCCGCGAACGCGTTCTGGACCAGCCCGGAGCAGTCAAAGCCATAGGCCCCGGTCCCGCCGTACTGGTAGAAGTAGGGCGAGCCAATCTTTGCAAGGGCCACTGATATCGCGGTCTGGTTCGACCCGCCGGGCGCGGGCGACGGAACCGGTGCGGGAACGGGAACCGGCGCCGGTGCAGGCGCTGGAGCGGGGGCGGGGGCCGGCGCTGGAGCAGGTGCCGGCGGCGCCTGGGCCGGGGCGGCAGGGGCGGCAGGGGCGGGAACAGCCGGAACGACGGCGGGACGCGGCTGTTCTGCCGGCGCTGCCGGTTGCTGGGCCGCCTGATTTGCCGGCGCCGGCTGCGGCGTTGTTCCTGACGCCCCTTGTGCCGCCGCCGCGGTCACGGCAGCGAGCCGCTCCTGCTGGCGCTGGCGGTCCAGGGCATCCACCCGGGCTGATTCCAGCGTGACGGTGGTGTTCTTGAGGCTTGCCAGCTGGTCCACCAGGACGCTCCGCTGCGCCTGGGCGTCGGACACGGCTTTTCGCTGGGCATCGCTGGCCCGCTGCGCGTCCGCCTTCCGGGATTCCGCCGTCCGGGCCGCCTCGTCCGCGGCGCGGTTGGCCTCCGCGGCTGCTGCTGTCAGCGACTCCGCAGCGGAGGCGGCGGTTTCCGCGGACTGGAACGCCCTCGTGCGGCCGGCCGTCACGGCCTCGAGTGTTGCCGCCTGCTCCAGGGGATTCCCGCTGCCGCTGACCAGGCTGCTCAGGGCCGGATTCAGGCCGCCGTTGCGGTACAGATCGCCGGCGAGCTGGCCGATCTGCTTGCGGGTTTTCTGCTGTTCGGCCCCGGCCGCTGCAGCCTTCGCGGCGGCGACTGCGGCCGCATCGCGCCGGGTTTGAAGCTCGACGAGGGCGTCGCCGTAGTTGTTGTTGGCCTGCAGGGACGCCGCGAGGCTGGATTCCTGGGCCGTGGAGGCATCCGCCAGGAGACTGTCGATTCGGGTGACCTCGCCCGCCGTCGCGCTTTCACTGGACTTCGCCGCGGCGATCTCCTCAGGAGAGGGCGTCTCGGGCGAGGCCGGCACGGCCGTGCGGGACAGCTGAGGGGATGCGGCCTGCGCCGGCAGCGCCAGCGATCCAAGAAGTACGACGGCGGCGCAGAGCACCGCGCTCTTTCGGCCGGATCCGGTCCAACTCATGGGCACAACCTCGCTGAAGTATCAGGCTGGAATGAGCGAGGTTGGATTCTGGCGCATGGAAAGGCCCCTCTGCGGATCACCCAGCAGGGACGAGGCTACGTGCCAAAGACCACTTTGGCAACACGAGTCACACCAATAACATAAACAACAACAATGTCATTTGGTCACATTAGAGCGGGGCGTGTCGGGGGTGGGGGAGCCTTCTTTCCCGGCCGGCCGGCCGGCCGGTGGGCAAGACGCGCAAGAAGGCGGGCGGCCCGGCTGTCGTCTTGGGCGGGGGCGTGATCAGGCGTGCTGGTGGGCCTCGTGCTCGGAGTGCGTGGCCGGTTCCAGCTGGAAGGTGCAGTGCTCGGTGTCAAAATGCGAGCCGAGGCAGCTTGTGAGCTTGTCCAGGACCTGGTCCGCGCCGCGGGCACCCAGCGCCGCATCTTCCACCACGACGTGGGCGGAGAAGACCGGCACCCCGGAAGTGATGGTCCAGATGTGGATATCGTGCACGGAGACCACGCCCTCCACGGCGAGGATGTGCTCGCGGATCATCTGGACGTCGACGCCTTTCGGGGTCGCCTCCAGCAGGACATCCACGACGTCGCGGAGCAGATGCCAGGCCCGGGGCAGGATCATGAGGGCGATGAGGATGGAGGCGATAGTGTCCGCCGCACGGTAGCCGGTGACCATGATGACGATTGCCGCGGCGATGACGGCGAAGGATCCGAGCAGGTCGCCCAGCACCTCGAGGTAGGCGCCGCGCACATTGAGGCTTTCTTTCTGGGCTCCGCGAAGGATCAGCAGTGACGCCAGGTTGGCCACGGCGCCGAGGACGGCGGCGAACAGCATGACGCCGGTCTCCACTTCGGGGGCCGAGCCGAGCCGCCGGACGGCTTCCGTGAAGATGACCACCGAGATCACGATCAGGACCAGGGCGTTGGCCAGTGCCGCCAGGACCTCGGCCCGCTGGTAGCCGTAGGTGCGCAGGTCGCTGGCGGGACGGGCGGCAATCCAGGCGGCCAGCAGGGCGATGAAGACGCCGGCGGCGTCGGAGAGCATGTGCCCGGCGTCGGCGAGCAGTGCCAGCGAGCCGGACACCATGGCCCCGACAATCTGTATGACCACGACGGCGAGCGTGATGCCCAGGACGGCCATCAGTCGCTTGCGGTGTTTGCCTGTGGCGGTCATTCCGTGCGAGTGGCTGTGGTCGTGTCCCATGCTTACAAGGCTAGCCCCAGCCGAGCTCGTGGAGGCGGTTGTCGCTGATGCCGAAGTGGTGGGCGATCTCGTGCACCACCGTCACGGTGACTTCCTCGATCACATCCTCCCGGGAGGCACAGATGTCCAGGATCGGCTGGCGGTAGATGGTGATGCGGTCCGGCAGTGAACCGGCGTCCCACCAGGAGTCCCGCTCGGTCAGGGGCACGCCCTCGTAGAGGCCCAGCAGCACCGTGTCCGGATCCTCTCCGGGCCGCGGGATGTAGTCGTCCTCGATGAAGACCGCCACGTTGTTCATCGTCCGGGCAAGGTCCTGCGGGATCCGGTCCAGGGCGTCACTTACGGCGGTCTCGAAGTCGGCTTCGGACATCGGGAACGGCCCGTCGGCCGGGCCGCCCGGAACGATCGGCAGGCCCGGAGGCAGCGAAGCGGACATAGCTGAACTGTACCGCTGAACAGCTAGCGGGAGCGGCGCCGGGTCAGCCCTACGCCTGCCAGGCAGATCACGCCGCCGACCAGGCCCCAGATGGTGGGGATTTCGCCCAGCACCAGCCAGGAGATGAGGATCGTGGTGCCGGGGACAAGGTACGTCGTCGCCGCGAGACGTCCGGCGTCGATCATCGAGAGCGCATACGCCCACGTTGTGAAGGCGATGGCGGTGGGGAAGACGCCAAGGTAGACGAGTCCGAGCGTGGCCGGCAGCGGTGCCGCCTGCAGCTCGGTGAGGAGCTGGCCGCTGAACGGCAGGCAGCAGATGGCGCCCACCATGATGCCGAACCAGGTGGCCTGGGCGGCCGGGAACTTCCGCAGCACCGGCTTCTGGACGATGACGCTGACCGCCGCGAGTGCAGCCGCCAGGAGGCACAGCAGCACACCGGCTACGTCCGCCGTCGACCGCTGCCCGGAACCGAGCGCAATCACGGCGACCCCGCCGAACGCGACCAGGCTGCCGATGATGAGCCAGCGCGGGAAGCCTTCCTTCAGGATGAGGCCGGCCATGACCGCGACGAGGATGGGATTGACGTTAATCAGCAGGGCGCTCGTTCCCGCGTCCAGGAGGTGCTCGGCGGCGTTCAGGGAGACGTTGTAACCGCCGAACCACATCACCCCGTAAGCCAGGATGGGCCACCATTCGCGACCCCTGGGCAGGGCGCGCAGCTTCGGCAGCACCACGAGGCCGAGGACGACTGCGCCAACCGCCAGCCGGCCGAGTGTCAGCGGACCCGGGGAGAAGCTGGGACCCACGGCCCGGATGCCGACGAAAGCGGAAGCCCAGAGCACGACGGTGACGACGACGGCGGCGATGCCGAGCCTGCTGATCGGTGCCGGCTGGCCAGGCTGTCCGGGCCTGGTGCGCGCGGAGCGGTTGGGGCGGGTGGGAATGGCCGGGGGCACTTCGTGGGTGCTGTCCGGCTGCGTGGGGCCTGTTTCGGCGGTTGTTGCCATGCTGCCAATCTAGTGCCTGCAGGGCCCCGGCAGCTGGCGGAAATCGGTCACTTCTAGTCGAGTTCCGGCCAAGCGGGCAACCGCCCTTGGCAGCCCTCACCGGAGCGCCCGCGCCGCTGCCTGGATGATGGCCGTGGCGACGTCGTTCAGGGCCGCGGATCCATAGCGCCATTGCTGCCAGTGGAGCGGGACGTCAACGAACGAATCCGGTGCCATGATCTGGAGCCTTGCCTGGTCCAGATCGGCCTCGATTTCGCTCTCCGGGAGCAGCCCCCACCCCATTCCCAACCGGAGGGCTTCGCCGAATTCGTGGGCGGCCGGAACGTAGTGCCTCGGCGGCTGGAGGTCTTTGGGGCTGAACCGCCGCAAAAAGCGGTCCTGGAGATCGTCCTTGCGGTCGTAGACGATCACTGGAGCCCCTGACAGGGTTTCCTTCGTCACTCCGCCGCCGAACCACCGTCTGGCGAAGCCGGGCGTGCAGACCGGAAGGTAGCGCATTACGCCGAGCCTACGGGAGGTGCAGCCCGGCGCCGGCTTGGCCGTGGCCGTGATGGCAGCGGCAGCAACGCCGCTGCGCAGCAGGTCCAGGGAGTAGTCCTGGTCCTCCCGAAGGATTTCAAGCTGGACGTTGCCGGACACCGCGGCCAGGCCAGGCAGTGCCCAGGCGTGCAGCGAATCGCTGTTGATCACCAGGGTCAGGCGGGTCCCCGCGTGCGGGACGCCGGGCTGCAGCTCCTCCGCCAGCTCGGTGGAGAGCATGTCGAGCTGTCGGGCAAAACGCACCACCGCCTGTCCCGAGCTGGTGAGTTCGATGGGCCGGGTCCGGCGCAGAACCGGCCGGCCCACTGCCACCTCGAGGGCCCTGACGCGCTGGCTTACGGCCGACGGCGTGACCGACAGCTCGCTCGCGGCCCCCTCGAAGCTTCCGTGAGCGACGATCGCGGCCAGGGTGCGGGCCTGCTCGGGCTGGATATCGATCATTAGCCCAGCTTATGTTGCATCAATAGCTTTAACTGGTTTCACGGCGGATGCGCGCCTAACGTGGACTGCGTGATCCTCTCCGTATTTTCGGGCCTCGCCAGCGGCCTGTCCCTCATCGTCGCCATCGGGGCGCAGAACGCCTTCGTTCTCCGCCAAGGCATCCAGCGCACCCACGTCGCCCTCGTGGTGTGCGTGTGTGCGGTGTCGGACCTTGTGCTGATCGTGCTGGGCGTTGCCGGCCTCGGCATCGTCATTGAACGTGCGCCGGCGGTCCTCGACGTCGTGAGGTGGGCCGGGGCCATCTTCCTGCTGGCCTACGGGGTGCTCGCGGCCCGGCGCGCCATCCGCGGCGGACAGCCGGACCAGCCCAAGGCCCTAAACGGCGGAAGCTGGGCGGCGGCCCTGGGCACGTGCCTTGCGCTGACCTGGCTGAATCCCCACGTCTATCTCGACACCGTGCTGCTTCTCGGATCCCTCGCCAACACCCACGGCCCGGACGGGAAGTGGTGGTTTGCCGCCGGTGCGGCGCTGGGCAGCATTCTCTGGTTCACGGCGCTGGGCGTCGGGGCCCGGTTTCTGGCGCCGCTGTTCCAGCGGCGCAGCGCGTGGAGGGTGCTCGACGCCGGCATCGCGGCAGTCATGGTCACCCTCGCCGTCGTCCTCATTGCCTGAGACTTGGGGTCCCTGGCGCGCCTATCGCTTGCGGTTTGACCACTCCAGCAGCTGTTCCACCGGCCACGTGGTGACTATCCGCTCGGCTGGGACGCCATTGAAAGCTGCGCGTTCGGCCCCGTACTGGAGGAAGTCCAGCTGGCCGGGGGCGTGCGCGTCGCTGTCGATGCTGAAGAGGCAACCGGCATCGAGGGCGGCCTGGATGAGATCGTCCGGCGGGTCCTGGCGCTCCAGCCGCGAATTGATTTCGACCGCGACCCCATTCTCTGCGCAGGCCGCGAACACCCGCCCGGCGTCGAATTCGGAGCGGGGACGCGTTCCCCGACTCCCTTCCACAATGCGGCCCGTGCAGTGGCCGAGGACGTTTGTGTACGGATTCCTCAGGGCGGCCAGCATCCGGCGCGTCATGGTCCGCTTGTCCGAGCGGAGCTTGGAGTGGACGCTCGCAACCACGATGTCCAGGCGGTCCAGCATGTCCGCCGACTGGTCCAGCGTCCCGTCTTCGAGGATGTCGACCTCGATTCCGGCCAGGACACGGATGCCCGTGCGGCCGGCGCCGATCCGCGCCACGGCGCCCAGCTGGTCATTGAGACGCTCGGGGGTCAGGCCGTTCGCGATTCTGAGCCGGGGGGAGTGGTCGGTCACGGCGAGATATTCCCGGCCCAGCATTTGGGCGGCGTCAACCATGAGTCCGATCGGTGAACCGCCGTCTGACCAGTCGCTGTGGGTGTGGAGGTCTCCGCGGAGGGCCGCCAGGAGCGCGTGGCCGCCCTGTGCGAGAGGTTCGGCGCCGCGCTCCCGGAGGTCGGCCAGGTACCCGGGGATTTCCCCGGCCACGGCCTGGGCGATGACCTCGGAGGTTCTGTCCCCGATTCCCTTCATCCGCTTCAGCCTGCCGTCCCGGCTCCGTGCGGCCAGCTCCGCCGGGTCCAGGCCACTGATGATCCCGGCTGCCTTCCGGAAAGCCTGCACCTTGAACGTGGCCGCGCGCCCGCGTTCGAGCCAGAAAGCGATCTCATTGAGGGCAGCGACGGCGTCCATCTGTCCATCATCCGCCTGCCGGGACGGGGCCTGTCCAGCCCCATTCTCCGGGCAGCACCGCCTGATTTTGGATAATACGGAGGTTGGCCCTATAGTTTTATAGGTCCAGTTCGGAGCAACTCGAAAGGACAAAAACGAACGGCTTCGGCCCTTTATTTTTGCCCCTGATGAGCCGAATTGAGTTCTGGCCCCCATCGTCTAGCGGCCTAGGACACCGCCCTTTCACGGCGGCGGCACGGGTTCGAATCCCGTTGGGGGTACGCAAGGAACTGGTCAGTCCGGATGTAAAAGTCTGGTAGGCTAAAGGCCTTGAAAAATTGCGGTAGCGATACTGCAGAGAAGCAAGAAAATAGCAAGGCCCTGTAGCGCAGTTGGTTAGCGCGCCGCCCTGTCACGGCGGAGGTCGCGGGTTCAAGTCCCGTCAGGGTCGCTCTGATTGCCAGAAGAAATTCCGGCTGTCATGGTGACATGTCACCTAGGCTCTGTAGCTCAGTTGGTAGAGCGTTCGACTGAAAATCGAAAGGTCACCGGATCGACGCCGGTCGGAGCCACCAGCTAGAACCCCGCAGTTCCCAGTGTTTACACGGGAACGGCGGGGTTTTTTCATTGCCGGGAAGGCCTGGTGAGTCTCCCTCGATCAGCCGAAATCAGCCGTGTTTCGATGCGGACCTCTAGTATTCCCTTGGTAGAAGCTCGCTGGCCCCAGGGCGTTGGAGCGCGGACGTGCGAACGGCTCCGCCCACTACATCCCCGTGGCGTTGGTGACGGTCAGCATCCCCGCCGCGCTGCGGAACCGGGCGCGGGCCGCCTACCGGGCGACCAGCTACGCCGAAGGGGATAACACCTGGAGACGGGACTGCCCCGGCCATAATCTGTGCCAGTTCTGTCGGTGGCTGTCGGCTGGTGCGGCGAGTCCAGGTGGCGGTGTGGACCTGTTTACTTCTTTGGACATCCGGTCACCGGTTCTGACGGTTTGCTGCGGGCCGGTTGCGTGGCAGGAGGAATCCGGCCGCGATAAGCCAGAGGAGTCCGCCGAATCGTCCGATGGGCAGCAGGAACTGGAGCGGCTCGAGGGCCATGGAGAAGAAGCCCAGTTCGGAGGCGGCGGCGATGACGAGGCCGGTCCAGGCCAGCCAGCGCGGAAGGAGGCGCAGGATGAGGGCTGGAACGGCGATTCCTGCGACGAGCAATCCCATGCCGACGACGTAGGCGACGCCGCCGGTGATGAAGGCGAGGAACGACAGTGCGTGGGTCAGTGTTTGGTCGGTGGTGATTTCCGGGCGGCTCAGGACCCACGCCAGGAGGGCCGAGAGCATAAGGAAGGCTGAGGCGGTGATGCCGCCGAAGAACCCGATCGCCGGCCCGGGGACCCGGACGCCGAGCCGGAGTTGCCGGGCGTAGACGGTGGCCGCGAAGATCCCCAGGGGTACAGCTGAACCGAATTGGAGCACGCTGGCGAGCCGGACCGCATCTGCGTTTCCGTAAAAATATGCTGCGATCTGCCCGGCGGGGGAGAACGGGGAGACGAAGGTCTGGCCGCCGGTGAGGATCGAACTGGCGAGCAGGCCGCCGATGGTGAGCCCCAGGCTTATGGTCGCCAGGATCCCCGGATGGGGGCCTCCGGAGCGGGTCGATTGGCGGGTGTGGTTGTGTGACACTTCGGTCATGATCGTTGTCCTTTCCTATATATGCGTCATAGCTTGAATGATTCATCTTGTGAACGATTCTGTCAATGCCGTAACGTTTGGGGCATGGAGTCACCGGATCCGTCACGGTCGAAGCGAACCGCCTTTCTGCTCTCCCAGCTGGGGGCACTGGCATCGGCACGCTTTGCCGAACGCACACGTGAAATGGGGCTGAATCCGAGGGACGCGGGAGTGCTCCGGTTGCTGGGTCGCACGCCCGGACTGAGCCAGCGGTCTCTCGCGGACCGTCTGGGTGCGGTGCCGAGCAGGGTCGTTCCGCTCATTGACTCGCTTGAGGCGCGGGGACTGGTCGAGCGTGTACGCAGCAGCACCGATAGGCGGAATTACGAGCTCCGGTTGACGGCCGGGGGCTGGAAGCTCCTGCGGACACTGCGCGGGATCGCCGAACAGCATGAGGCCGAGCTTCTGGCCCCTCTCACCCGCGAACAGTCCGCCCAGCTCGGGAGCCTGCTTGGCCTACTGGCGGGTGCCCACGCCCTCGACACGGACCTTCACCGGGACACGCGCCCGGAGTGAAAAAGCCCCGGCCGAGCAGCTTCGGACAGCGTGCAGCAGGGGCGACGTCGAGACCGGGCCGCTGCTCCTGGCACCTGTGTATGCCGGATCTGCCCAATGACCAACCCGGCCTCCCGGAGTCCTACACCTGGCCGCCGGTGGGCACGATCGTTTCACCGTCTGGTATCGGCGGCGCGGCTCCCGGCCCCTACCGCGGCCCGGTGGTCTGCGGGTCTTCCCGTCCGGGAAATTCCCTGAGCGTGGCCGCGATGTCCCGGACGGCGACCGGGTCTTCGGCCCAGGGACGGCCCGTGCGGGTGCAGGCGTGGAAGCTGACCACCTTCGAGCCCTTGGCTGCTGCGATCAGTTCAGTCCAGGCGGCCGGCAGGTCCTCCGGGGTTTCCCTGGGCGCGGTCCGGTCCATGGCGGCCGCGGGCAGAGCGGGCACAGGCGCCCCTGGGGTCGCTGTTCGCGGCACAAGACGTCTGCGTCCCATTTCTGCGTTTCCTTCAGAGGGTGACTTTAGGCGCGGCGGGTGGCGGAATCTGGTGGCGCATTTCGCTGGGCTCTTCCGCAAGGTGCCGTTCTGGACGAGCGTGTCAGGCGTCGGACCGCACCGTGACTCCCTTCAAATATATCTGCCCGACGCGTATCCGGTGGTTCGCCATGTGGGGGCTTTTTCTGCCGCGGCCTGACGACCGAGATCTGACCGCAGTCGGTGCAGGTGATCCGGTAGGTTCTGGAGGTGGGGAACACCGGGAAGAAGAACAGGGTGACATAGCCAACAGGGGTGAGGTGGCCAGCAGCGCAGCGGGCGCGGGGCATGACCTTCCCGCCAGTGGACCCTGACCTGCGGGGCGGTCCGGTAACCCGGGTGGAGTTTTCCCTTCCCCCGGCCGGCCTCTGGACCGGCCGGTGACCGGTCAGGTTACGTAATTCTCTGGGGCCTCCGGTGATTGGTGTCCGCCGCGGGAGACCCGGACTTTCGTCGATGCCGTTCCGGCTTGGTTGGGCAGTTGCACGCGGATTTCCAGAACCCCGTCGAGGTAGGTCGCCTCGATACTGTCGTGGTCCGCGCTGCGGGGGAGCGGGACCCTGCGGACGGTCGTGCCGTAGCGGATCTCGCTGCGGTAGGAGGGTTCGGATTCGTGCGCGGGTTCCTCACGTCTGGCCTCAATGGTCAGGACATCGTCGGAGACGGTAAGGTCAACGTCCTTTTCCGGGTCGATGCCTGGAACATCGGTTCTGATGACCAGAGTGTTCCCATCGCTGTATTGTTCGATCCGCAGGCCGGACTCGGCCTCGCCCTTCAGGAACCGGCGGACGGGATCCGGGATTTCTAAGCCGCCGTGGCGGAGAAAGCTTTCCATGGTTTCCTCCCGGAATGATGACAGACATGACCTGGTGTTCCGCCCGCGGTCCCACGGCTGTGAGCCCGTGGGACCGAAGGTACCTGGCACGGGTGCCCTTGCGGTGGGGGCCGGGCTCAGATCCCGCGCCGGCCGCGGGAGCGGTTCATCAGGAACACGACGATGGCCACAACCAACAGAATCGGGGCGACCCATAACAGGAAGCCCACTGCCTTGACGGTGCCCCCGATGATCAAAAAGACGACGGCAATTGCAACTACGATCCAGATAAGTGCGTTCACGACACTGCCCACCCTGCCCTGTTGTGCGGACCCGGATTGCCTCCGATGTCCTGATGCTACAACCCCAAAACCGGACGACGCCAGCGTCCAGGGACACTGTCTTCGGGCGGCCCGCAAGACGGCGCGACCGGCCCGGCCAATGTGGCCCTTCGGGTGGAGTCTCCCCACCCCGAACACCCCCGGGAAGTCCCCTAAGCCGTCTAGGAAAACCGCCGCGAACGCCGCCAGCCGACACAGGGCGCCGACAGATAGGCAACCATAAACCGCCCGTGGTCGCCTCCCGCGGCCTGCTGTCTAGTGCTGATCCGCCGAAGAATTTTCTGCTGTGTGCCGTTCGGGATGTCGGACCTGTTGCAGATGCTGTGCCAGTTTTTCTTCGGCGGCTTGGCGCCGCTTTCCGATGATGCGCATCTGCTGGGTTGTCGGGTTCTCGGGGTTGACATGGATATCGGATCGACGGGACCGCGGCGGTCCGACGGAGGCGTCCCGGGCCGACCCAAGGCCGGTGTTTTCGCTCATGAAGGCATCGTCCCACAGCCGGTTCCGGGGCAAAAGGGCGGCCGGCCGCCAGACTCCTGGCACGGTCCTAACGGGGCGCGGGCCGGTGTCCTTGTCAGCGTCGGGACCCGGCCTTATCCTCATCCCAGAGGAGGCACACCTGCGAAGTCACGGCCGGGAGGTTCCGGGCGGCCTCTGAAGACGAAGGAGTCCCTATGTCGACCATCTCGCATCGTGGCAGGCGGGCCCGCGCCAGGGACCCGCACGGTCACCGGCTCTGGTGCACCAAGTGTGACACCGACGAGCATCTGGTCATCGAATCCGTCCAGGCACTGGAGCCGCCCCGAACGGGTCTGGTCGATGCCGCCTACACCTGCAGGGAGTGCGCATATTTCTACGCCCACCCGGCCACGGTCGCCGATGTTGCCGGGGTCCTGAATCGGCCAGGCCCGGAACCGGTCGTGCTGCAGTTCGGCGGAGCCTATCTTCACTGCGGGGAACTGATGATGGCCGCCAGTTCCGAGCACCACAGCATTTATGCCCCGCTAACGACCGAAGATCAAAGAGAGCGACCGCTGGAGGTGTACCTGCGCACCAAGGTCCTGCGCTGTCCGTGCGGGTTCCAAATGGAAATACCGGACTGAAACCGCCAGTGCAGATCCGGCACCGGGCGGGCGGTACCTGAGGGAAAACAGGATGCTGGAGCGGCGCGGACGGAGGACGGGAAATGGAAACTGCGGGGAAGGGCGACAAACCGAATTTTTTCACGCGGTTCACCGCCAGGACGGCGAAGGTGTTGGGGCATGCCTGGGTGTTTGCCGCTGCGGTCGCCGTACTGATTCTGTGGGCCCTGACGGGTCCGCTGCTGGGTTTCTCTGATACCTGGCAGTTGGTCATCAACACGAGTACGACCATCGTGACGTTCCTGATGGTCTTCATCATCCAGAACACGCAAAACCGTGACACGGCGGCGATGCACGTGAAGCTCGACGCCATCATGCTCGAACTCAAGGTCAGCAACGCCAAACTCTACGATGCGGAGCACGAGGGAGAGAAGGAACTCGAGGACCAGCGCAAACGCATCGAGCAGGAAGGCCAGCGGGAAAGCGGCTAGAGGGGTTGGTGCCGGCACTGACAGGACCATGTCCCCTCTCCGGGAACCGCAGCCGCCCAGGGGCTTGCGGTTTCGGGCGCCCAGCCATGCTTTTTCGACGGTTGGTTGCTGCCGGTCCCATGGCAGCAGAATTCCGACCGCGACGGGCCACGGCAGAACGCCGACCCGTCGGATTGGGAGCAAGAATTGGCGGGGCAGGCATCGTAATGACTCGGGCTGCTTTCGTCCGGGTGCCCGCGACCCGGTCCCGGGAACTCGAAAGCCTCACTGTCGGACCCATAGTACCTGGACGCGAAAACGCCCCCTGGCTTGCCGGGGGAGGCCGGCCGCGGGGGTCGAAGAGGCGTCCCGTCACCATTGGGGGTTGCGACGGAACTTCCCACCGTAGGTGCGCCGAAAATTCACGTCAAATCAACGGCCCTGCCCGTCCCGCATCCCGGGCCCGGCCCGGGTCAACGGGGTGGCGAGACGGAGCCAGCCCAGTCCCCGCAAACGGGACGCCCGGACGGTTCCGTCGATACCTTGCCGATGGGGCCATCCGGGGTTGGCCGGCCGTCGGTGAGATCCCCGGGAGGGCAGAGGCCGGGCCATCCGTGTGCTGGTCACCGGTTCGGCGTCCCGGCAGGCGGCTGCTTGGCGTTATTCCTGCGCGGGGGTGTCTTTACCGGCGCGGTAGGTGAGCCAGAAGCTTCGGGGCGGCCCGCCGGTTGAGGGGCGGTGACTGACCCAGGTCCGGTCCCCGACGCGAGGCTTGCGCCAGGCTCCGGGCCGGTCGGTGACCGCGCTCTCGGAGCGGTCCTGCCATGGATCCGGGGCTGCCCCGGCGAGGGAATGTTCCGGGGGTGGGTCGAGGGGGAGCATTCAGTGCCCCGGCTCCTGGGGCGGGCAGGGACTGCCCGGGTAGGTGATTGCGTCGACGGCGTCCAGGACCTCCAGGGCTGTCAGGTGTGCTGCGTGGGCGATGTCCCGGACGGGTTGCCCGTGGGTAAAAGCGGCGCCGCAGGCCGAAGGCAGGCTGGCGAGGTTCTTTCCTTCCCTGCCCGGGGACTCCAGCCGGGCTGCGGCTTCTTCCACTGCGGGAATGTCGTTATCGTTCACCGCACTCCTCCGGCACCGCGGGTGCTTACGGGGAGCAGCGGCGTCCGGCAACGGGCAGGGCCGAGCGTAATGCCCCGGATGGTGAGCACGTGTTCAGCCAATGCTGTTTCCGGGTGCCCTGGGTGGGCGGCACATTGTTCCCGGAGCGCCTGCCGGGCGGCGGCTTGGCCCGGATCGGTCCCCGAGAGCACTTCCTCGATGATGTCAGCAGCCTGTTCCCGTATCCGGGCGACGCCGTCGCCGGTGGGCATCCTGGTTGCCAGGGCTGCGGGTTCACCGGTGCCGGACCACGCATGCAGGGCCGCTGGCTGGATTGACATTGGCTACTCCTTCGTTCGCCGGCCTCCGCGCCGGCAAGGACGGGAAAGACGGAACACCAATGAAAGCCACAATACTCCGGTACCGACCGGTCTGTCCCCAATCGGAGGTAGAATTCTGACATCATGAAATCCACCACCGAACCCATTCGCCCCGCCGCCGCCCTGCCCGGCGTTGACGTGTCCACCGGCCCGCGCGCAGGCGTCGCGGCTGCCGGCGAACCACCAGCCGTGGCCATGGACGCGGGGGAAAGGATCATGGCCGCGGCCTATGATCTCTTCTCCCGCCGGGGCATCCGGGATGTGGGCATTACTGAACTTATCGACCGCGCGGGGGTCGCCAAGGCTACGTTCTACCGGCATTTCCGGTCCAAGGACGACGTGGTCCTGGCCTTCCTGGCCCGCCGGGACCAGCTCTGGACTGTGGAGCAGATTGTCGCCGGCGCCCGGCGCCGCGGGACCACGCCGGCCGGGCAGCTGCTGGCAATTTTTGAGGTGTTCGCTGACTGGTTCGCCCGCGATGACTTCGAGGCCTGCTCATTCATCAACGTCCTGCTGGAAATGGGTCCCGGCCATCGGCTCGGGCAGGCCAGCATCGACTACCTGACGAGGATCCGTAACCACGTCCAAACTCTGGCCGAAGAGGCCGGGCTGGACCGGCCCGAAGAGTTCGCCCGGTCCTGGCATATCCTGATGAAGGGCTCCATCATCTCCGCGGCCGAAGGCGACACGCAGGCCGCGGCCCGTGCCCGCCAAATGGCCGGCTGGCTCATCGAACACCACCAACCACAACGGTGAATAGCTTTGCGGTAGCATTCCGGTCCCGCCGGCTGCCGCAACAGCCCTAAGGTCGCACGGCAACGGCTGCGCGACATGGCGAATCCGGTACCTAACCTGGCGCTGCCGACGTCCGGACTCTGGTCGCCCGGCCCCCTGCTCTCTAGTCACTGCCAGGAGATCAACTTTCTTCACGGACCGGTCATCGCCGTGCCCTCTGGCACTGCCCTGAGAGCCCCGCGGGGGTTTCAGGGAAGGCCGGACTATTCGCAGGTGCAGTTCGCGGGACTCTAATGGCTATAATCGATCTGCCCGCAGAGGAGGGCTGTGATTCAATACTTTTGGAGGCTGATGTGGACGAGAGCTTGGCGCGTGTTTGGGTTGCTTCCGCAGACAGTGAGTCCGCGGACTTTGCAGCGGATCAGGCGAGGATGGACCTGCGCGATGCAATGACTGAGGCAATGGATGCTGGCGCCGATCCCCAAAGTGTTTGGGCTGCTTCCAATGCCACGGACTCTGACATGATGCGCGACCAGGACGATGCGGATCTGCCCGAGTCTGCATAGACAAAAGGAGCCGGCGGCCGCATCGGGGATACGACCGCTGGGGCCTTCCACCACGTGCTGGATGACGGGTTTGTCTACGGGCGGGAGCATTTCCTGGGGCATGGCTGTGGTGGCCGGAAGGAAGCGGGTTCCCGGCCCGGCTGGCCGGGATGACTGCTTTACGCGTCAATTCTCCTTGAGGTGTTGGTCTGTCCCTGAATGGTGCTGTCGGTAGTCATATTGAGGTGTACTACTGATGTGAGACACAGTTTGAAAGGATTGTGCCCATGTCTTCCCGTCCCACTTATTCCGATGAGTTCAAGGCCGATGCCGTGAACTCATCATTTCCTCCGGTCGTTCGCCTGCCTCTGTTGCCCCCCGAGCTGGGGATCTCCGTGACCGCGCTGAAGCGGTGGGTGCAGCTGCATCGGGCAGGAGAGGGCGGGGCCGGCGGCAAGCCTGATGATCCGGTGGATCCCGCGAAATACGAGGCGTTGGAGGCGCGGCTGCGGGAGCTGGAAAGGGAGAATGACTTCCTAAAAAAAGTTTCGGCGTTCTTCGCCAAAGAACAACGGTAGAGGATCTCTACCGGCTTGTTCAGGAGAAGAACGCCGAATTCCCTGTCACCTGGATGTGCACCCGGCTGGGCATTCCGCGGGCCTCGCATTACCGGTGGCTGGACCACGAAGAATCACCGACCGCTGCCCGGCACCGGGAACTGACCGGACTGGTCAAGGCGATGTTCGATTCCTCCGACGGGATCTTCGGCCATCGCATGGTCCACACCAAACTCGCCGCCACGGGAGTGGAGATTTCCGTGGGAACGGTCGCTGCCATCATGGCCGAGAACGGCTGGGCAGCCAAGCGGATGCGCGCCTTCAAACGCACGACCATCCCCTCGGACCCGGACAAGGTCTTTGCCGACCTCATCGGCCGGGACTTCACCTCAGATACCCCCGGCACGAAGCTCGTCGGTGACATCACTTACCTGCGCACCGGCGAGGGCTGGCTGTATCTGGCCACCGTCATCGACCTGTGCACCCGCATGGTCGTGGGCTGGGCGATGGCCGATCACATGCGCGCCTCCCTCGTCACGGGCGCGCTGGCGATGGCCAGGGACCGCGGACACCTGGCCCCGGATGCCATTTTCCATTCCGACCGCGGCACCCAATACACCTCCCGGGAAATGGGCGCCTGGTGCACCGGAAACGCTGTGCGCCAGTCCATGGGGGCCACCGGGGTGTGCTGGGACAATGCCGTCGCCGAGTCGGTGTTCTCATCCCTGAAGAACGAGTTCTACCACCACCACAGCTTCGCCACCCGCCAGGACGCCCGCCGGGCGACCATGCGCTACATCGAAGTGTTTTATAACCGCTGGCGGCCCCACACCAACAACAACGGGCTGCCGCCGGCAACAGCAATGGCCAACTTCAAGACCAAAAACCAGCCGCTACCCGCGGCCGCCTAACCCAAAAGAAACCAACCGGCTGTCTCACATCCTTGACACACCTCACGGAAAGCTGCTTGGCGTCGAGGCGCTGGCTCGATTCCTCGACGAGGACGGCGCCGGAGCGGAGTTCTGGTTCGCCGAGGCCGCCGTCGTGGGCCTCTTGGGTGAACTCGAATTTGCCGCTCTGGAAACCGCCCTGGCGGCCGCCCAGGCGCTTCCGCCGGACATCTATGTGGCCTTGAACATTTCACCGGAGACCTGCCTGGATCCACGGTTGCCCGGTCTCTTGCAGCGGTCCGGCCTGTCGCTGACGAGGCTGGTCCTCGAACTGACGGAGCGGCTGGAAGTATCCGAGTACGGTCCCCTCCTTTCGGTGCTGGCGCCACTACGGGCCGAGGGTCTGCGCATCGCCGTCGACGATGCAGGCTCGGGGTTCGCTTCCATGCGGCACGTGCTCCACATCCGGCCCGACATCATCAAACTGGACCGCAGCCTCATTGCAGGGATCGACGACGACCAGGGCCAGCGCGCCCTCGGTGCGGCCCTGGTCGA
>NZ_JBFTIK010000020.1:0-69268 GCF_056394725.1 Arthrobacter sp. 10N418 | reverse complement strand
CCTTATCAGATCTGGTCGTTTGGGGCGTCGTGACCCGGTGCTTGCATCATGTCTAAGCCGGCTGTGATGCGGCATATGCCGCAGATCGCGCATGTGGATGTGAACTGCTTCTATGCCTCGGCCGAGCGGGCATTCGACCCGTCCTTGGAGGGCCGGCCTGTCATCGTCTTGTCCAACAACGACGGCTGCGCCGTCACCCGGTCCCCCGAGGCCAAGGCCCTCGGCATCCCCATGGGTGAGCCGTGGTTCAAACTCGCCCCGCGCGCCAAGGAGTGGGGACTGGTGGCCCTGTCGAGTAACTACGAGCTCTACGGCGATATCAGCGCCCGGGTGATGGAGCTGCTGGGCCGGTACTCGGCCTGGTTGGAGGTCTACAGCATCGACGAGGCGTTCCTCGGCGTCAAAGGCACCCCGGCCGAGCTCCTGGACCTGGGCCGGGACATGAAGGCCACCGTGCGGCGGAATGTCGGGGTTCCGGTCTGCGTGGGGATCGCGCCCACGAAGACGCTGGCGAAACTGGCCAACAAATGGGCCAAGAACAACCCGGCGTTCGACGGGGTCTGCCACTGGGAATCCGTGCCCGCCGCGTCCAGGGAATCCCTGATGCGCGGCCTGTCGGTGATCGAGATCTGGGGTGTCGCGAGCCGGCTGACCAAACGGCTCAACACCCTGGGGATCCATTCCATCTTTGACCTTTCCTCGGCTGATCCTGTGATGATCAGGGACCGCTTCTCCGTGGTCATGATGCGCACTGTCCTGGAACTGCAGGGCACAGCTTGCATCCCGATGGAGGAAGAACGGATCGGCCGGGACCAGCTCATCTTCTCCCGCTCCTTCGCCACGCCCGTCACCACCGCCGCCGGGATCCGGCAGGTCATGAGCGTCTACGGCCAGCAGGCCTCGGCACGGCTGGCCAAACACGGACTCCAGGCCAAAGTCCTCACCGCGTTCGCCGGCACCTCACACTTCAACCCCAAAGACACCTCCTACCCCTCGGTGTGCGTGCCGCTGCCGATGCCCACCGCAGACCCCGTGCTGCTCACGAAGGCCGCCCACGCACTTCTCCCCCGCATCTGCGAGGGCATCCGGTACGCCCGGGCCGGCATCATGGTCACGGACCTCCGGCCCACCGGCAACCAGGCACCCCTGGCCCTGTTCGAAAACCCGCACGAGGAACGCCACGTCGGAACCCTCCTGGAAGACGTCACCCGCCGGTACGGGCGCGGCTCCATCGGCCTGGGCCACGCCGGCATCCGGGGCGGACCGGACTGGACCATGAAACGGGACATGCTCTCCCCCCGCTACACCACCCACTGGGACGAACTCCCCCTCGTCAAAGCCGCCTAACCCAACCACGCCAGCACGACCGCACCACGAAAGAACACCACTCCATGAGCACCGCCATCGCCGACACCGCCCCGCAGACCCACGACACACTGGTCCGACTCGACGCGGCAGGCAAACCCCTCGCCATCCGGCACGACGGACGGATCTGGCTTGTCGATCCCGACACGGAATCCCGGCACTGGTACGGACGAGACGCCTGGTGGGACACCCGCCGCACAGCAGCCGTAGGCAGCGGCGACCTGGTCAGCATCGAATACTGGCAGGTTCAGGTCCGCTCCGGCACCCATTCCGCCCTCCGGACCGCCACGCTCCGCCGGGAACCGCTCTCCACGCACTGGCTCCTGGAAAACATCAGCGACGCCGACGAAACAACCGAAGAAGAGTGAACGGCCAACCCATCGGCGATCAGACGTGGGCAGGGATTCGGGCGGAATTCACGCTGCCGAGCCTGCAGCAGGTGCACCGCCGGCTCTCCGAGCTCATGGAAGGCCCCGAACCGGTCATGCAGCAGCTCGTCCGCGTCTTCATCGACGACGGCACCTTCTGCCCGGGGTTCCAGTTCCTCCCCGGCGGACAACTCCGCCCGCAGGTCCTTGCGCTCTTTGGACGTGCGATGGAGCTGCAGATCCCGCACAACTACTTCACGGTCTGGATGGTCACCCCCTCCAGGGCCCTTGCCGGAGCACGCCCCGTGGACCGGCTGAAAGGCGGTCCCGCTCCCCTGCTTCGTGTGCTGGAATCCTACCGCTGGCGCTAGCACTGGCTCTTGACCGCGCCGGCGGGGTGGGTAGCGTTGGGCCATGGGACTCATTTACGACAGCCCGGACCTCGCGGCTCTGACGCTGACGCGGCTCGCCGCGGAAGAATCCGAAGGACCCGGCGCCCTGGAAGGGCGCATGCTCGACTATCTGGACGGCCTGGAACGACGCAACGGCACCGCCTTCCTGGAGCTGGTGGCCATCACACTCGCCAGGGTCCACTTCAAATCCCTGGACGACCTGGCCCGGGCCACAGGCGACGATTCGGCAGCCTTGCTGGACGCCGCCGAGGTAGAGGCGCTGGAAGGCCTCGATGGCGGTAGCTAGACCGCCGTCCGTGTCCGGGTTGCCGGCGGGCCTTGTCCCGCCGCTGAAGGTAGCGCTGGCCCGGGCCGTGGCGAGGATGCCACGAGCTGGTGCGTTGCCCGGGAGTTTGTCCTATGAGCCCAAATGGGACGGGTACCGCTGCGTCGCGATCCACGACGATACCGGGGTGACCCTGTGGTCCAGGCAGGGCAAGCAGCTGTCCGGGTACTTCCCCGAACTCACTGCAGCCCTCGCATCAGAGATCCCGCCCGGGTGCGTGGTCGACGGCGAAGCCGTGATCTGGGCCGGGGGCATGCTGGATTTCTCCGCTTTGCAGCACCGCCTGGGCGCCGGCTCCAAGACCCTCCCCGGACTGGTTCGGCAGACTCCGGCCAGTTACGTCGCCTTCGATGTTCTGGCCGTGGCCGGACATGATGCGAGGGCGCTGCCGTTCAGTGAGCGGCGGGCGCTCCTGGGAGAACTGGCCCGCGGGTGGGCGCCTCCGCTGTCGCTCTCCCCCGCCACCACCGACCCGGACGAGGCGGCCAGGTGGTTTGACGAGCTGCCCCACACCGGGATTGAGGGCCTTGTCATCAAAGGCAGCGACCAGCCCTACACCCCAGGTGCCCGTTCCTGGCTGAAACTCAAGCACCGCGAAACCCTGGAAATCATCTGCGGAGCAGTCATCGGGCCGATCACCGAACCCCGGGAGGTCGTGGCCGGGCTGGTCCTGGACGGGGAGCTGCGGATCGTCGGCAGATCCACACCATTGAAGACGGCAGCTGCGCGGGAACTGGCGCGGTGGCTGCAACCTCCCCGCGGCGCCCACCCCTGGCCCACGACCGTGAAGGGCACCGCCCTGGACCGGTTCAACCGCGACAAGGAACCCGTCGCGCTGACGTTGGTCGAACCTGTGGCTGTGGAAGTCTCCGCCGATACGGCCTGGTCCGGCAGGTCCTTCCGCCACCCACTCCGCGTCCTCCGTGCCAGGCCGGAACTGTCCCCCGCGGACATCGTCCTGCCAGAAATGCTGCGTCCGTATGGCCGGGCGCCAGCGTCCGCTGCAGAGCAGTGATCAGGGGGCGGGCTCGATAAGTTCCGGGCCGTTGTTCCGCACGCTGTTGACCCGGTCGGTGACCACCCGGGGCGTCAGAACCGGTTCAGGGATGGCATCGAGCATCTCCTGCACCTGTTCCTTGTCCGTCGTGTCCGGGTCCAGCCACCGGGCATACATACTCGGCGGGATGATGACGGGAGCCCTGTCATGGACGTGGCCGAGAGAATCGTGGGCTGTCGTCGTCAGAACGGTGCAGCTGAGCAGCCACCGGTTCGGGTCATCTTCGGGAAGGGACGGGTCCGGCCAGAACTCATACAGTCCGGCGAAGGCGAGCACATTCTCCTTTTCGGAGTAGAGGTAATTCGGGATCTTCTTCCCGTCCTCGGTCTTCTGCCACTCGTAATATCCCTCCGCCGGGATCAGGGCACGGCGTTTGACGGCGGCCTTGCGGAACGATGGCTTGTCCAGGATCGATTCGCTGCGGGCGTTGATCAGCTTCGAACCGATCTTGAGGTCCTTGGCCCAGGACGGAACCAGACCCCAGCGGGCGATCAATAACCGCCGGTCCACGAAGCCTTCGTCCAGGCGCTCCGCGATGATGGGCACGTCCTGGGTCGGAGCGACGTTCCAGCTCGGCGGCGGCGGGCTGCCTTCGATCTCCTTAGCCTCAAACTGGCTCAGGAGATCCCCGGTGGCCTTGGACATCACGTATCTGCCGCACATGGATTCATTGTGCCCCACGCCGCATTCAACGTGAGGCGAACCGGGTGCGGCACGACACGCTGCACCGCGGCTGGACGATCCGCGGATCATTTATTAAAGTCTTGCGGTATCGAATGCAGGCAGACGGACACGACGTCCGGGAAGGGGGCGCACATCACCGCTGACCAACACCACCAACCCACTGTTTCATCCGCGAAAGCCCCTCCACCGAGGGGCTTTCCTATGTGCCGGGAGTCCCGCGGCCGGGGCGGCGTATATTCGACGCCTATGCCATAACCTTTTCAAGCCGCTGCTTGCGCCGCTCCCAGTCGGGCATCACCAGGCACTGAAGTTCAAAGAACTGCCTCCCGTGGTTCGGGACCAGCAAGTGACACAGTTCGTGGGTGACCACGTAATCAATGCAATCCATTGGCGCGCGGATGAGATCCGGGTTCAACACGAGGCTGCCGGCCGGTGACGTAGAGCCCCAACGCGTGGGCATACGTTGAAGTCTTAGAGCCATTGGTTGCACGGCGTGTGGATCGGGGAATCGCTGCCTGTTCAGCTCCAGACGGCTGGGAAGTTGTACTTTTGCCCGCTTCCGATACCACTCTTTGATGTACTTCTCAATGGTTCCAGTGTCGTGAAAGTCGACGCCACGCACCTCAAGAAACCCTGGAACCATCTTGACGCTTGGAGTGCCCGACGCCGTAGGCGCACCCTTTCCCGGTTCAGGTGGGACAACCCGGATGCGGTACTGCCGGCCCAGGTAGAGGTGAGTCTCGCCAGGGACGTACATGCGCGGCGGGGTGTGTGGACGAAACCTGGAGAAGGATGCCTGTTGCGCAAGGATCCACCGGGCGCGTCTCCGGACCCGGGCATCGATGTCCTCCACAGCCGCGTTGCTTGGCGAGGTGACCCGAACTAACCCATTCGGCTCCACCGTGATCTCAAGCGTGGCGCGTTCCCGGCGCTCCAAATGGTACTCAATGACGTGAGTTCCGTATTCAACCTGCCGCTGCTCCAGCATCATTTCCTGAAGCGCGCCCTTGCTACCGTGAGGACTGCGCTTGTGAGGCTGTCCACCATGGGCTGTCTCATCTGGATGCCGCGGCGTTCACCAAAGTCATAGAAAAAGTCATCCAGTTCCGTGGCGAGGGCATTCTGCTCATTTGGCTTGGTCCAGAAATTAACCACCATCCGACCGCGAACCATGTCTACCACCGCCGTTGCCGTGTCCGCTCTTTCCTCGTCGGTTACGGCCAGGAATTCTTCGAGCGCAGACTCGATAAAACTCTTGCCGAGCGCACCATAAATCGCAGCGGCATCGTCATCGTGCGTCACTGCGAAGGGAAGCGCCGTACCGCGGTCACCGCTGGCCAGCTGTTCAGCTAT
Organism: Arthrobacter sp. 10N418; assembly: GCF_056394725.1. Taxonomy (NCBI): domain Bacteria; kingdom Bacillati; phylum Actinomycetota; class Actinomycetes; order Micrococcales; family Micrococcaceae; genus Arthrobacter; species Arthrobacter sp. 10N418. The sequence continues at coordinate 63,703 of NZ_JBFTIK010000020.1, read as the reverse complement.
TTCCCGTGCCTGGAAAAGGTACCTTTCACCGTCCCGACGAAGGCGGTATTCGTCAATTGCCTGCTGCAGCAGCTCCGAGAACCGCGCGTAGAAGGCAGGGTCCTCGTCCATGCGCTCGGTGATGGTCTTTCTGGTGGCGCTGACGATCCGGTCCGCCTTGGAGCCGGGCGTCGTGCCGTCCTCGTCCACGACGGCCTTCAGCGCGGCGGGATCGTTGATGTTGAGTTGTTCAATAATCGTCTCAGCCGGCAGGGCCGTCACATGATCATCGAGCAGGCGGCGAATGCGTGGTTCGTAGTCGCGAAGGTCAACTGTCTCCTGGTAGCGCATTTGCACCGACAGGCGGAGTTCGGTGAACTGCGAGTAGTCGTTCCGGTAGCGGTCAACATCGGCCTGGGTCATGACATCGAGTAGCTTGTCGCTGGACAGCGACAAGTGAAGGGTGCGGCCGAAGGTCTTGAGCCGCTCATAGAATTCGTGCCGCAATGGTTCATCAAACAGATGCTGCTCCAACGCCTCCATGTCGTCTTTCATGGCGATGGCGTTGAACAGATCCCACACGTGGCTCCACCGTCCCGGGAGCAGGCGAATCTGTTCGCGGATGTCCACTACCGCCCCTGCGATCTCCTCGGAATTAAAGTCGCCCAGTGCGCTGTAGGACGTGAGCGCCTGATCCAGCTCGCCGAGGAGGCCCTCGTAGTCCACCACGTAGCCGAACTGTTTCTCGGCCTTCTCGTCGGAGAAAAGCCTGTTGACTCGGGCCACGGCCTGCAGCAAAGTATGTTCCCGCAGCGGTTTGCAGAGGTAGAGGACGGTATTGCGGGGGGCATCGAAGCCGGTGAGTAGCTTCGACACCACAATGATGATCTCCGGGCCGCCTGATCCCTTGAACTGTTTGATGAGTTGCTCGTTGTAGTTGGCCTCGGTGCCGTAGCGGGCCATCTGCGATTTCCAGAAGCGCTGCACGCTTTCCCTAGACTCGGCATCCACTTCTTCGTGGTCTTCCGCGTCATCGGGCGGGGAGATGATCACCTCGCTCGTGACGTGGCCGATCTCGTCGAGTTCGTGCTTGAAGCGGATAGCTGCGGCCTTGTTGGGCGCCACCAACTGTGCCTTGAATCCACTGCCCTGCCAGCTTTGTCGGTAGTGCTCGGAAATGTCGAAGGCCTTGGCTCGGATGGCCTGGGCCGTCTTTCCGAGGACGTCGGCGCGGCTGAACTTCCGCTTGAGGTCGCGTTTTTGCTCGTCCGTCAGCCCGGCGCTAATTTTCTCGAACCAGGCGTCAATCACACCGGCGGTGATTTGCTGCTCCACCAGGCGGCCCTCGTACAGGATGGGCACCACGGAGCGGTCGCGTACTGCTTCGTCGATGGTGTAGCTGTGGATGATCCCGCCAAAGGTGTTAGCGGTGTTCCGCTCCCGTTTCAGAAGCGGCGTTCCAGTGAAACCCAAATAGCAGGCGTTTGGCATTACGCGGCGCATCGCCACATGGAACTGGCCATAGCCACCATAACGGCCCGTCTGGCTGCGGTGGCTTTCGTCGACCAAGACAAAGGTGTCGCGGGACTCGTCGCGATCTTCGCGGCTGGCTGCGCCGTCGAACTTGTTGATGAGAGTGGTGATCAGGGGTGCACCGCCGCTCACTAGTTCGCCGAGATGTTTGCCGCTATTGGCCCGGACGGGGTCCAGCTCGCAGGCAAGGAAAGTGTCGCGGATCTGTTTGTCCAGATCGTCCCGGTCCGTGACGATGATGATCCGCGGGTTCGTTACCCGCGGGTCCAGCGCCAGGGCTTTGCCGAGCATCACCATAGTGAGTGATTTGCCCGAGCCCTGAGTGTGCCAGATGACGCCGCCGTTGCGGCGTTCTTCCGGGCCGGCCGCCAGCACGCGTTCTACGGTTTTGCGCACGGCGAAGTATTGCTGGTGCCTGGCGATCTTGCGGACCCCGGCGTCGAATACCGTGAAGCGGCGCACAAGGTCCAGGAGCCGTTCGGGCCGGCAGAGTGCATAGAGAAGCCGGTCCTGTTCGCTGACGGTGCGCTCAGCTATGAGCGGCCGGATGTCTGCGTCGGTGTCCTCGGCATCATGCCAGCTGGCCCAGAACTTCCGCGGCGTTCCAACCGTGGCATACGTAGCCTCCTGGCGGTTGGCTGAGATCAGGAGTTGGGCGTAATGGAACAGTTGCGGGATACGGTCGCTGCTTTGGTACTTGATCAGCTGGCTGCCGGCCTTTTTGAGTTCCTCCGTGGGCCGCTTGTTTTCGATGATGATAAACGGGATGCCGTTCACATAGCCGACGACGTCGAGCCGCTGGGTTGTGCTGCTTCCGGTGCGTTCTACGCGCATTTCAGTTGTGACGTGGAAGACGTTGTTGGTGGGGGTATGCCAGTCGATGTAGCGGAGTGAATAGCTTTTGCTGTCGCCGCCCACGGTCTTCGTTATGGTGGTGCCTAGGATAAGGCGGTCGTAGACTTCCAGGCTGGCCGCCTGCAATCCCTTAGCCTGTTCGAGCCCCGGCTCGAGCCGACGCACGGCCTCTTCCGCGTCCGCCACGTCAAAGGGGTACTGGCGTTTCTTGTGGGTGAACTGGTTGATCTGGAGGATCTGCGCAGCCAGGATTCCGGGGAACAGCACATTGCTCCGCTTGCCGCCGCGCTCTTTCAATGCTTCGGCCGGCGTCAACTGGGTGAACCCAAGCGCTTCCAGTAGCTGCACGGCCGGGCCCTGCGACTGGCTCAGCTCGGAAGCGTCGAAGGTTTCGTCAGTTATCATCTGGTCTCCCTGGCTCGATCTCAGCAGCCACATTTTCACGCAGCTGTCCTGTGAGTAGTTTCTGCATGAGTCCGCGTTTCTGAGTGCGGAGGAGCTCTGCTTTGCGCTGCAGCAGTTCGATTTTTCGAGCTCCCATGTTCAGAGCATCCGCGACGCCGTCCTGAGTGGCCCGATTCGGAACGGGAACCTTGACGCCGAAAAATTCGTCAGCGCTGAGATTCAGCAGACCGTTCCCTCGAACTCCTGATGTGATCCTCTGAGCTAACTGCCGGTTGAGTGCTCCTGAAGCGAAAAAATGCTCGTAGTAGCTGCTATTCAGGTCCGCTCGCAGGGCGAACGAGTAGTAGACATTCGGCACCAACGCCGTATCTACCTTTAGTGCGTAGATACACCCTTGCGGATAGGTAAGCGAGTTGCCCTTGTTGTACGCGAATTCACCACGTCGAAGCAGCGTGTAGTTTGTGAGGCTCGCTCCAGCCATATCTCTGCGATACTTATCAGCCTGCGCCACAAACCCCGTCTTGGCGGAGATAGCCATGACAGTATGTGACGACCCATCGGATTTCGTCATGATGCGCGACGACACCTCGCTCAATGGAACTTCGTGGTCGCAGGAAACGAACAGCCGGCGACGCAGCGCGCCAAATGACTCGGTCTCAGCCCGAATCAAGGTTTCTGAACGCTCGATCGCGTCATCCCAAGTGAGGAGAATTTCGACGATCTTCCGCTGCTCTGGAAGGGTCGGCAATGGAACACGAATTGACCCAATGCTGCTGGAATTTAGCCCAGACATGGTCCCCCCGTGAGCCCTCCGATCCAACAGCTTCTGGACGCTGCTACTACTGAGATATATGTCGAGAAAGTCTGGGGAAATCCTTGAAGGGTCCACTGCTATGCGCATCAATCGCGGGTTGATGATGCCGTCTTCGGCACCCGAAGGTACGACAAAAGTCCGGCCCACCGTCCCCATAGTCGTGATCAGCACATCACCTGGCTGGACCGAACAACTCAGATGGCGCCGAAACACCTCGTTCGTTACGTAGTAGTCGGTGGCATCCACACGCCGCGCCAAGACCTCTTGCTGGCCGTAGAGCTTATGCCCCGATGCGGCATAGGAGCTTTTTACGACGGATGAGCCGAAGGGTCCGGCTTTGAGAACGGGACGACCGGGCAATCCTAAATTGGATAAGAGTTCAAACGACCACTCAGTATCTTTAGCCAGCCCACATGTCGTGTCAGCTTGTTCAGTCATCGAGGCCCAGCTCCTTCAGGTAGCCGACCATGCGGGCACGGACTTCCACCAGCTCAGCTTCAATCTGCTCGATTTCACGCTGTAAGGCGGCCACATCAATTTCCGTCTCGACCTCGAAGGTATCGATGTAGCGCGGGATGTTGAGGTTAAAATCGTTCTCGCTGATCTCATCTCTGGGCACGAGGCGCGAGTACCGCTCTGCCTCGGTACGGGCGCGGTACGTCTCAACGATCCGCTCAATGTGTTCCTCGTCCAGCAGGCTCTGCGCCTTGGCCGGAGTGAAGTCCCGGCTGGCATCAATGAACAGGACGTCGTCGCGACCCTCGTTGGCTCCGCCCTTTTCGCGCGAACGGTCGAAGATCAGGATGGCTACGGGAATGCCGGTCGTGGTGAACAGATTCGCTGGCAAACCGACCACCGTGTCCAGCAGGTTCTCTTCGATCAACGACTTCCTGATGCGCCCTTCGGAACCAGCCCGGAACAACACGCCGTGCGGAACAATCACCGCAACCCGGCCCGTCCGCCGTCGTGCTGATTCGATCATGTGCGAAATAAACGCGTAGTCGCCCTTACTCTTAGGCGGGACACCACGCCAGAACCGGCCCCACCGGTCCGACTCCGCAAGCTCGGCTCCCCACTTGTCCAGGGAGAACGGCGGATTGGCCACCACCACGTCGAACTGTTTGAGCTGATCGCCCTCCAACAGCTTAGGGTCGTTGAGGGTATCGCCCCACTCGATGTGCGCACTGTCATTGGCGTGCATGAACATATTCATGCGTGCCAGCGCCCACGTGGAGCCGTTGACCTCCTGGCCAAAAAGCTCGTAGTTGTTGCTTCCCACCTGGGCAGCGGTCTGGATGAGCAGCGAGCCCGATCCACACGCTGGATCGTAGATGCTGCTTTCCTCCTGGGGCGCAGCAAGACGGGCCAACAACTCAGACACCGAGCGCGGCGTGTAGAACTCCCCCGCCTTCTTGCCGGCGTCCGAGGCGAAACGCGAGATCAGGTAGATGTAGGTTTCGCCGATGATGTCATCGCTCACCCGCGAAGGGCGAAGGTCCAGTTCCGGCTTGGCGAAGTCCTCCAGCAGGTTCTTCAGGCGCCGGTTTCGGTCCTTGGGCTGGCCCAGGTTCGCCTCGGAGTTGAAGTCAATGTTCCGGAACACACCCGCAAGCTTTGCCCGGTTGTCCTCCTCGATTGCTTCCAGCGCAACGTTGATCAGCTCGCCGATGTTGTCAGCGTTCCGGTTGGCGTACAGGTGGTTGAACGTTGACGTCTTATGCAGCGGGAACCGCTCGCGCTTCAGCAATGACTCCACCCGCTCAGGGTTGCCCTCAAACTGCTTCTGGTACTTCTCCTCGTGTTCGGTCCAGACATCGGAGATGTACTTCACGAACAGCATCACCAGGATGTAGTCCTTGTACTGCGTGGCATCAATCACGCCACGGAAGGTGTCACAGGCCGCCCAAGCGGCATTGTTGATCTGGTCCTGGGTGACTTGGTCCTTCACGCGGTTCGGGAGGCGGAGGCTTTGCAGCTCGGTCATTTGCGGCCTGCTTTCGTGTGGGTCTGCCCCGAAAGGGCAACGGCGGTCAACTGGGCTTGTCGAAGCGTGTGCTGACACTCCGCCAGGCGGTGCATGAGCTGTGCTTCCTGGGTGGCGATGTGTGCGGCGTCGGCTATGAGGCGCTGTTGCCCAAGCGACGGCAGCTGCAGGGGGACCGACTCAAGCGTCGCCTTAGATACCATCTGAATGGTCTGCCCCTGCGCGGCGCGCCGCAGGTGCGTCTGCGCATCCGGCTGGTTTAGCCACCATTCGAGGAAATCCGGATCGTAAATGTCGGTGCTCGGCCGGATGATGAACAGTGGCATGACAGCTACGGCTGGCTCCGCCAGGTCTTCCGGGACGGCCCACGCGGTTGTCGCTTGGCCACGCGAACGAAGGAGGACATCGCCGCGGGAGACCAAATAGCGGGGATGCGGAGAGGGGATCCGTGCCATGCCACGCACCTTCAGGTCCCTACCAAGGGAGAGGTCTGCCATCTGAATTGCCAACACCCCACCGGGGCTCGCATCAAGGCGTTCGCGCACGGTTAGTCCCGAGCTGATCCGCGCCACATCAGACAGCAGCATAATTTCCCTTCAGTATTCTAACTACTGAAGGAGTATACACATTATTTTCAGTAGCTCACCTACTGAATAATGCGAAGTTCCCAGGCTGCTAAGTGCATGAGAGGTGAGTTATCAGATGAACATGCTTAGCGCTCCCACCCAGGCGGGTGATGACGGGGCATCGGCCGCTGGTCTAAACGAACGGCAGAACGAGGTGGCCCGGAGCCAATCTCTCGGAACCCGCCCCGCATCGATACGTTCCAGCGGCCTCATCGCCCGTACGATGTGATCTGTAAATCCCAACTCCCAAGACTTCATCTGGAGCCAGAAATGCTGGTTCGCCGCGGGTAAGCGCAGGCCTAGGATGACATCTTGATCCTGCTGCTGTAGGTCAGTAAAGACTCGTCCAACGCACGAAGGTGCCCCTGCAGCTCGCGCTTTAGGAGGATGACGTCTGAATCATCGATAGGCACGAGCGGCTTACGAAGCAGCATGCCCCAGTTCTTCTGTCCGCGCAGTGCGTGAAGCTGAGGAGCCAGTGGCCCTATTTCCGCCCCGGTTGAGTAGGGAGCCAAGGTCTCAAGCTTTATCTGGCAGCCGCTCGCGAACGTACGGCCCGCAATTTCCACTGGCGGGTTTAGCTGAGTGACCTTGCTCTGCACGGTTGCGGTGCCGATGACCCTAGTCCGGCCCCTAGTTGGATTGTGATAGGCACCTCGCGTCGTCAGCAAGACGAGCTCATCCCCTGGCTGCAATGCAGAGACCTCCCGTCGGGGCGTGGATGGAAACGCCATCCGCTCATTCAGGAGCACCCAGAGGATTGCTTCACGCTCGCCTAGGACGAGCAAGTACGCGGCGGTATTTCCCATGCCTCAATATTTCATAGCGGCAAGCGCGGATGCATCAGTTTGAGTGCGCGTCCCAGTTCCTTGGAACTGGGACACCCTCGGCGGGACACTCGCTCGCCGGACTCAACTGTCGTTTTCAGAAGTCGTCTGCACAGGCGCCCGCTGAATTCCGGGGTAGTGCAGACGAGTATGGACATTGACATGTCAGAAGTGCCCTGCACGGAACTGCATTCTGCTCAATAGTCCTCTGCACCAACAGTCAGTTTTTCAGAAGTCGTCTGCACGAACCGTCACCGACGTTGGGGACTTTTAGGCGTTCGGCTGGGTCTCGGCGGTCAGCGTCTCCGGCGGACGGGGCGGCAGGTAACGGTAGAGGCTGGAGCGGGTGATACCCGTGGCTTGGACGATCTCGGAGATGGACTGGTTTTCCTGGTCGCGAAGGTGGGCGGCATAGGCAAGCTTCGCTGGATCGATCACGCTGGGCCGGCCGATCCTTTTGCCTTTAGCAACAGCAACGGCACGCGCGTGAGCTGCGCGTTCGATCGCGTAGGTTCGTTCCATTTGGCCGAAGAGCGCGAGCATCACGACTGCCAGCTGGGACATGGGATCCTCTGTATTGGCGGAATCAACCCGGATCGGATCAGCCAGGTTCCGGACCCCGACGCCGCGGCCCGCCAGATCGTGGATGAGGTTCAGGGTGTCCCGGACGGTACGGCCCAACCGGTCCAGGGTGTGCACCACGATAACGTCTCCATCGCGTGCCTGGTCGAGGGCTTCATGCAGTCCGGGTCGGTTTGTAGTGGATCCGGACTTCTTGTCCACGTAGATGTGCCGGTCCGGGATGCCCTCACCGCGGAGTGCGTCGATCTGCCGGTCGAGGTCCTGTTTCGCGGTCGAGACGCGGGCGTAGCCAATTTCCATGGAACCACTGTATCGATACTTATCCTGCACGCTCCAAATGGGACGTCTTAAAGAAGATAGTTGTGGAACGAAAAATCGGGGTGTGTCCCTATTTTTCGAAGGGGCAAGCCTGGGCGTTCCACTTCCTAGGAAGTGGGTCATTGTTGGATGTCCACAACCACGAAGTAGATGCAGCTGCACTGGGAGCGGCGGGATCCATCGATTCCTGTACTGTTTTTGGGGGCCGCCAGCGGCGGCCAGAGACATCTTCCGGACTGCCGGGAACCTCAATGTATGTGTCGTGGCCGGGCCGAACAGGCTCGCACGAGGAACAGGGAATGCAATGACAGCCGAACAGGACACCCCGAAAGCAACCGGACCGGCACCCGCCGCATCGGTACCGACGGGCGGGATGCCTCTTGGGGCCCGGCGTCTGGTCATGATCGGGGGCCTGTGCGTTCCCGTCGGTCTTGTTGCCGGCCCCTATATTCTTGGCGGCCAGCTTCTGGCCGTCGCGGGTGTCATCATGGTTGCCGCGGCGCTTTCCTACAGCGCTGACGGTCCGTGGTTTTCCCGCTGGTCCTGGATTGCCACGGCCGCAGGAGTGCTCTGGCTTGCTGCCACAGCGGCCTACTGGGGTTCCCTCATCGCTGCCGCGGATGCGGCCGCCCAGGCACCCGCATTCGCCCCGGCATTGTTTACGGCCGGACTGGTGTGTTTCGGGGCGATGGCCGTCGCTACCGTCGTTGCCATGAGTCTGCGCGCAGTCCGGGCCAAAGGTCGGCGGACCGCGAAGGTCTAAGCGTTCACTGCCTGTCCGGCCTCGAGTGAAGTATCCGGCGGGGCTGCCGGAGTCTGCGTCTGGCAGCCCGGCCCGGTCGCCGGGCTGCCAGGCGCAGGGAGTCAGGCGCCGGTGTTCTTTCGCCTGTTGCGCAGGACCAGTCCTGTGCCGATCGCCGCGGCAAGAATTACTGCCGCGATCCCCAGAACCAGAGGGGCGCCGTCGTTATTAGGACCCGCGGCGCGCTCCGCGGCCACGGACGCGGCCGGTGACGCAGCCGGGGATGCCAACGGCGCAGCTGCCGGAGCCGTTGAAGCCGATGGGGTGGCCGTTTGTCCGGCCTGCGCCTCGACGGTGAAGGTGTAGTTTCCCTCGATCGGGTGCCCGTCGGAGGAGACCGCCCGCCACAGCACCTTGTACGTGCCAGGGGCTCCCTCGGCGAGCTTGGTGGACAGTGTGGGTCCGTAGACGATCACGTTGCCGTCGCTGACGGTCTTGCCGCCGCCGTCGGTGACGGTGATGGTGCTGAGGTTCAGGTTCTTGGAGTCCGCCGGCGGCTCGGACAGTGTCAGGGACACGGTCGCCGGGGCTTGGGTGATGACGGCGTCCGGAGCCGGGCTGGATGATGAGAGTGAGTCGTGCGCCAGGGCTGGGGAGGCGGCCGTGGCAGCGGGGATCAGGATTGCTGCAATGGCCGCCAGCCGGAGGCGGGTCTTGAAAGAGAATCGTGCGCGCATATGGTGTTGTTCTTTCGCGTAAGAGGTGGGTCTGGGCTGCAGATCCGCATCACGTGCACCGGCCGACGCTGGCCTGTCTGCCCTGTAGCGCCCGGGATGCCCGGAGGCACGAGCGGGTGTGGCAGAGCGGGCCGCGGGATTGGCGGTGCCGTCAGAGGCGGGCAGCCGCCGGTGGACCCCGCAGGGGATGCCGGCGGAGGGCCCGCCACCGGCGGGCCAGGGCGCGGCGGGGAACAGGTGGGATCGTCGGCGACGTGGCCAGGATCGGTACATCCGGGATCCCGGCTAGAGGCCGCAGCCAAGAGGCCAGTGCCCACAGCGCCGCCTCGCCCCTGGCCAGTAGTACCGCCGTGACTAGGGTGGCCAGGACGTGGACGCCGAGCATGGGCGGATCAAGGTCCGCAGGCATGTGGCTGTGCGGCAGCTCATGAGCCGCGGTCTCCCGGGCAATGGCTGTTGCGGCTGTGTGCAGATGAGGTACCGAGGCTGGACCGGCGGGGACGGTTTCGGACAGGGCGGAGAATGCCGCGTGCAGCATCCACTGTCCAGCGGAGAGAATCCCGGCCAGCGCCGTGGCCGTCAGTTTCCACCTGGTCACCAGGACGACGCCGAGCAGAACCAGGGCCGTGCAGGCAGCCATTATGGGCGCGGGCGGGAGCTGGCCGCCGGCGCCCGTGTGGGCACCGGCGGCCAGGGTGAGGATGACAGCAGCGACCGCGGCGCTGCGCGGCAGCCGGAACGGCGCAGGGTCTCGCATCATGGTGCGCCGCTCCTTTCCGTCGGGGGCGGGGTGCTTATCGAGGGTAGTGGATCAGCAGAGTCCCGGCCGTGGGGCGGCTATTCGGCGGCGTCGGTGAGTTTCTGCCGGAAGTCCGCCTCGGTGCTGAGTGTCAGCTTTTGGCCGTTGAGGAAGAAGGTCGGGGTTCCGGTCACTCCGAGCGCTTTGCCGTCGGCGACGTCTTTGCGGATCCGGTCAATGGTTTTTTCGTCCGCTACGGCGGCGTCGTACTTGGCCAGGTCCAGGCCCATTTCCTGCGCGTAGGTTCTGAACAGGGGTGCCTGGGAGTCCTGCTTTTCGCCCCATTGCGGCTGAGTGTCGAACATTTTGGTGTACATCTGCTCGTACTTGCCCTGCTGCGCGGCGGCTTCCACGGCCAGGGCCGCGGTTCCGGAGTTCCGGTGCCCGGGAAGCGGGAAATACCGGTTGATGAAGGTGATCCGGTCGCCGAATTCCTGCTTTAGGTCCTCCACGAGCGGCTGCGCCGCGCGGCAGGATTCACATTCGAAGTCCAGGAACTCGACCAGCTGGGCTTTCTCTGTGGCGGGTGTGGTGACGCGGTGGCTGTCCTCGCGGACCAGTTGCGCGTCGGCTACCGGCTGCGGCGCCGACGGCGCCGGCTTAGCGGCGGTGAAGACCGCGTACCAGATCACGCCGGCGGCGACGATAACTCCCAGGAGAATCCAGAGGACCAGGCGGACCTTTTTCGCCGGGTCCGGTGGTGCGGGGGCTGTCGTGGTTTGTGTCATCAGTGGTGAATGCTTTCCTGGTCGCGGTGGGCGGCGGGTTCGATCTGGAAGGTGGAGTGTTCGACGCTGACGTCGAAGTGTTCGGCCACGCATTTTTGCAGGTCCGCCAGGATGGCGGCGGCGTGACCGTCGGTCATGCAGGTGTCTTCGACGGTGACGTGGGCGGAGAGGACGGCTGTGCCCGAGGCAACCAGAGACGCGTGCAGGTCATGGACGTCGATGACGTGCGGCACCCCGAGGATGTGTTCCCGGACCTGGGCCATGTCCAGGCCCTGGGGGGCGTTTTCCATGAGCACGTTGACGGTGTCGCGGAGCAGCTTCAGCGTGCGGGGAATGATCAGGACGCCGATCAGGATGGACACGACGGCGTCGGCCTGGACCCAGCCGGTGACGGCGATGATGATGGCGGCCACGATGACGGCCACGGAGCCGAGGGCGTCGTTGAGCACCTCCAGGAAGGCGGCCTTCATATTGAAGTTGTGGTTCCGGCCCGAGGCCAGAACGATCAGTCCGGCGGCGTTGCCGGCGAGGCCGATGATGCCGAACCACAGCATCGTTGACCCGCCGATTTCGGGAGGCTCGATGAGGCGGCGGATGCCTTCGATGATGACGAAGCCGCCGACGCCCAGCAGCAGGGCAGCCTGCCCGGCCGCGGCGATGATCTCGGCGCGCTTGTACCCCCACGTCCGTTTGGCTGTGGCCGGTTTCAGGGCCAGCGAGGCGGCGATCAGAGCGATGAGCAGCCCGGTCGAGTCGGTGAACATGTGGCCGGCATCGGCCAGAAGCGCCAGGCTGCCGGTGAGGACCGAGCCGACGATCTCGGCGATCATGACGGTGAAGGTGATGGCGAAGACGAGGATCAGTTTGCTGCGGTTTCCCGCCGCGGCCGAGCCGTGGTCGTGGTCGTGCCCGCTCATGCGTGGTGGTCCGGGCGGGCGCTGGTCAACGTGATGCTCTGCTGACCGGGTGCAGGCCCGGGCCCGCACCCTTCGCAGCATCCGTCGGTCGGAGTTACAGCCGGGTCAGCTCTTTCGGTGCCGGGCGCCTCCGCGGCGTGGGGGACGGTGCAGCACACGTCGCCCTGCCAGGCGCCGATGCCTTCACGGACGGCGATGACGGCGATGACCAGGGCAGCGGCCGCGTCGGCCCACCACCACCCGAGGGTGCTGTTGAGGACCAGGCCTACGAGCAGGACGGCCGATAGGTAGGTGCACAACAGGGTCTGTTTGGAATCGGCAACCGCGGTCCGGGATCCGAGCTCGCGGCCGGCACGGCGCTGGAGCCAGGACAGGACGGGCATGATGGCCAGGCTCAGGGCTGCGATGATGATGCCGGGAGTGGAGTGCTGCGCCTCGCCGCCGCCGGTCAGCGACCGGATGGCATCGGCGGAGACGAACGCCGCGAGGGCGAAGAAGGAGACGGCGATGATCCGCAGCGTCAGGTGTTCGCGCCGCTCGGGATCTTTGGCGGAGAACTGCCACGACAGGGCGAGGGCCGAGGCGACCTCGATCACTGAATCCAGTCCGAACCCGATCAGTGCCGACGAGTCCGCGACGCCGCCGGCCCAGAGGGCAACGATGGCTTCCACGACGTTGTAGGTGATGGTCGCGGCGGCAAACAGCCGGATTCGGCGGCTCAGAACGGCGCGGCGGGCCGGGGCGGGTGCGAGTTGGGAGGTGCTCACGTCAGGCACGTCCCGTCCGCTGCGCAGCAGGACGGGTCCACGGCCAGCACGACGCCGAGCAGGTCACCGATCGCGTGGCCCAGCCGGGCGTCGGCGAGCTCGTACCGGCTCCGCCGGCCGTCCGGAACAGACACGACGAGGCCGCAGCCGCGAAGACACGTCAAGTGGTTGGAGATGCTCTGCCGCGATACGCCAAGAGAATCAGCCAGATCCGACGGGTAGGCGGGCGCATCCGCGAGAGCCAAAAGAATCCGCGCACGGGTGGGATCAGAGACCGCGTAGCCGAACCGCGCCAGCACCGGAGCATGGGTGAGTGTTTCCATAACTTCAAAGTACAGCGCAGGATGTATCCAAGCAATTCTGTACCTATCCTCGTCGGACCAGAGTCAAAGACGCCCGCCCCCGCGCGAGTTTCATCGGTCGAGTCTCCGCGGCGGCACGTCAAAAGCTCAGCAGAGGTCCGCTGCCGTCAGAATCCGCAATTTCGGGCACGGGCACACCTCCCTCGCGACCTGCACCCACCCAGTGCAGACGACTTCTGACATCCGGTGCAGGCGACTTCTGAAAATGACATCAACCGCGGAATCCCGCGTAACCTGCGTGTCCCTTAAGTTATCCCAAAAATCTCGCCACAATCTCCCGTCACAAGTGCAACTTTCGGTACGGTGCACAGATGGACATTGGATATGCGCGGGTCTCAACAGCGAAACAAGATCTGACCCGACAGCTGGACGCACTAGCCATCGCCGGCGTTGATCCCGCCCACATCCATGTGGACAAAAAGTCCGGAGCCTCCACGGCCCGCCCAGGCCTCCAGGCGGCTTTGACCCACGCCCGAGCGGGAGACGTGCTCGTGGTCCACACCCTGGACCGGCTGGGCCGGACCGTACGGGACACACTAAACCTGGTCCACGACCTCAAAGAACGCGGCATCGGTGTGCGGACTCTGGCCGATCCCCTTTCCATCGATACCGCCGAGCCGGACGGGCCCATGAGCCAGTTGGCGTTTCTCATGCTGGCCCTCTTCGGACAGATGGAACGCACCTACGCCGCTGAACGCGCCGCACACGCCCGGGCTGTAGCCACCGCGAATGGCAGGCGCACCGGGCGGCCATCCGTAGTCGATGCTGACACGCTCGAACACGCTGCCCTGCTCCGGGCCAATGGTTCCTCCATCCGGGAAATCACCGCCAAGACCGGACTGAAACGCACCACCTTGTACCGGCACCTGCCGGCACGCTCACCCATCAGCGGCGCAGGAACCTACAAGGATCGATGAACCGGGGACCCTGAGCTTGACCGTGACTTACCTCGCCGCCCCGGCCGTGGCGCTGCTCATTCATTGAGCAGCTGACCGAGTTTGGCGTCTTCCGCATCCTTGTCGGAACCGCCGCCTACTACAGAGTCGGCGCCGGAACCAGATTGGTTCATCTTCGCCTGGAACATGGCCATAAACGCCATCATGTCTTGCTGGGGCACACCGTCGTATTTGCTGGCGAATTCGCCCAGAAAGAGGGAGGTCATCAACGGAATTTCAGCTACCAGGCCTAGGTCGCTGATTACTAGGTCCCACAGGCTACGAAACCCATCCCCACCCGCGGGGTATACCCAGCTCGTGATGAATTTCGATTCGCCACCAGTGGCAGCCCTGGCGATGAGCGTGTAACCATGTTCGATGGGGCCGGGTTCTTGCGTGTGAATTGGGGAGAATTTCCCCTGCAAAGCCTCTGGAGGTTTCTCATGAAGAAACTGATCGTCACCTTCGTGAGGCTGCTCGAGTAAAGCGTAGACATGATCAGGAGGCGACACTTTCCAGCCCGCCTCCGTGTACCACTGGGAGAGGCCCGCCGGGACGGATGCCATTACCTCTCCGTAGCCTTGGTTTGCCGCGAAGGCGAGCATTTTGGTTAGAAGCTTCTGCCCGATCCCTCTTCCTCTGCTGTTTTTTGCAACAGCAATCCGCGGCATCGTAAGGACTGACGTACTGACTCGACCTTGTTCATTGTCGAGTGGCCTCACCGCGACAAAGCCCAGTACTTTGTCCTTCTTGTCCACCGCCACGATGTGTCTGGAACCGACAGTCGTAAATGCCCCGACGATGGCCTCGTACCGCTTGACGGTAGCGTCCCGTGACCCCATCTTTGCAAGGTCGTTAGCTTCTTCGAAGGGGAAGGCCTCATACGTAAGCTTCAGAACGTCTCTAACGTCCTCTTTACGCATGGCACGGAAGCCAACGTTTGGTCTGGTAGTCATCTGCAATTCTTTCTCGGTGTGGGACGAAAGCTTTATCGCCCGTGTTCGGGTTGTTGCTGGCGGCGCTGCTCCGGGGTCCGGGGTTGGGCGGCTGTGGCCGCGGCGGCCGCTTGGCCTGATTGTGGAGGGAATGAAGCGTTCATGAGCCGTTGCATCTTTGCCATGCGAGGGTCGATTTCGACCTCGGGTCCGGGCTGTGCCGGCTCTTCCGGTTTTGCTGCGTCGGCCATGAGTTGGTTGATTCTCGCCGAGTCTACTTGGGCGGCGGTGAGCGCGTCGGCGTGCTTGAAAGGTTCTGCCAGAGCCTTGTCTGCCTGTTCAATATGGGTGAGTGCTTCCTGCCGTCGTGCTTCTACGTCGGCCGCCAGCTTTGGGAGCGATGAGACCCTGTTTTCGAGCTGCCGGATGGTGCCTAAGTCGGCGGATAGGAGGCTGCGGCGGGCTATTTGTGTGGTTGCCCTGGGCACTCCTTCGATGCGCACTTCGACGGTTGCCTTGTCGAGGTCCCGGGCCGGCATGAGGCGGGCGCGGAGTTCGTGGCCGCCGAGGGTGGCGATGGTTCCGAGCTCGTCGTAGCCGTAGAGGTTCATGAGCCGGTGGCCGTGTTTGCCGGCCCATGCCCGGAGTGCTTCGGCCGCGTCCCCGCGGTTGTCGAGGGATTTGCCGTCGATGGTGGCTTTGAAGGCATCCGCCGTAGTGTCGAGGGTCCGCGCCGCTGCTGCCTGAATCAAAGGCAGGTCCTGGGCGGCGGCGTCGGCCGCCGATTGTTCGCCGCGTTTGGTGTGGGCGACAGCAACCATGTTCCGGTTGTAGGCCCGGTCCAGGCGGCTCAGGCGGGCCAGTTCCTGGTCGGCGACGGCCTTCTCCAGCACCAGCGGGTTGCCGCTGGTGATGGCTTTGGCCTGGGCGAAGTTCAGGGTGTTGTCCCCGATGTCTTCGATTTCGCGCACGTCCAGGCGCCCGCGCATGATCTGGTTGATGAACCGGGACTTTCGTTCGAGTCCCTGCCACATGAAGGAATCGAAGGATTCCTTGGTGACCACCTGGGAGATGCGGACCTCGGGGTTCTGGTTGCCTTGGCGCAGAATGCGGCCGTGGCGTTGCTCGACGTCGGAGGGCCGCCAGGGGGCGTCCATGTCCACCAGGTGCACGGCGCGTTTTTGAATGTTGGTGCCGACACCCATTTTCGAGGTCGATCCCATCAGCACGGCGATCTGGCCGGAGCGGGCGGCGGCAAAGAGCCGGCCTTTCTCGGTGTCGTTCTTGGCTTCGTGGATGAACCGGACCAGGTGTTCGGGCACGCCGCGGCGGCGTAGCTGGTCTTTGAGCTCGCCGTAGACGTTCCACCGGTCAGAGGGTGTGCCGAAGTCGCAGAACACCAGCTGCAGGGCTCCGGGCATGGGGTCCGGTTCCCCGGTTTTCGGGTCGGTGTAGATGCGGTCCTTGTGCTCTTCGTACACGCTGGCCAGCAGGTCAGCGGTGGCGCTGATCTTGGTGGGACCCTGCTGGGACAGTGCGGGGTCAACGAGTCTCATGTCCAGGGCGGCCTTGCGGCCGTCCGAGGAGACTTTGAGCATGTTGTCTTCCTCGGCGTCCACGAGCTTTTGCTGGATGCGGTCCACCCGCTGACCGATGTCCTGGATGTACTCGCGCAGTTCGGGGCTGGGTTCCACGGTGAGCATGTTCGGCTGCCGCAGCCCGTCCCCGGCCCGTGCGGCGAGGACCGGGACGGGGAGCTTCAAGTCCTCCGCGGTCTTCACGTCCGCGAAGGTGTGGAACATTTTCAACAGCTCGGGGACGTTCTGGAATTTCGCGAACCGGCTCTTGAGTTTGAACCGGTCACCGCCGGCAACGGAGAGTTCCATTTCCTCGACAACCTGCCCGAAGGTCGCTGCCCAGGTGTTGAAGTCCTGGATTCCTGCAGCCTGGAGCAGGTCCGGGCGCAGGTAGCGCTGCATGACGTACATTTCCGTGACGGAGTTGGCGATGGGTGTCGCTGTGGCTCCGGTGATCACGCGCCGGCCCTCGCGCTGGCGCAGGAACTCTGTCTTCATGTGCAGGTCAGATGCACGGTTGGAGCCCTGGATTCCGGCGCCGGGGATGTTGCTGGGCGTCTCCAGGTTCTTGTAGTCGTGCAGCTCGTCCACCACGAGGTAGTCAATGCCGGTTTCCTCGAAGCTGATTCCCGGATCGGCGGGGGTATCGAGCTTGGCTTTGAGGCGTTCTTCCCGTCCCAGGACCACCTTTTCGAGCCGTTTGACGATGCTCGCGCTGGGCTGTCCGTTGTCCTGGCCGCTGTCCCTGACTGCTTCCAGCTCGGCCCGCACCTGGGCGACTTCGGCCCTCATGTACGAGGCTTCAGCTTCTGGGCTGAGGCTCACGCGCTGAAACGCGGTGCGGGTCATCACCACGGCGTCCCACTCGTTGGCGGCCGCGCGGGCCACGAACTGCCGGCGCTTATCCCCGGCAAGGTCACTCGAGGATGCTGCGAGGATACGGGCCTGCGGGTAGATCTGCAGCCATTCGCGGGCGAACTGTTCGAGCATGTGGTTGGGGATCACGACGGCGGGCTTGTTGACCATACCCAGACGGCGCAGCTCCATCACGCCCATGACCATCTCGGCGGTCTTTCCCGCGCCGACCTGGTGGAACAAGCCCACGGCAGGCTCGGAGAGCATCCGGGCCACGGCCGCGCGCTGGTGCGGGCGCGGGGAGAAGTCCTTTGCCATTCCCGGCAGGGTCAGCCGCTCCCCCTCGGTGCTGTAGTCGCGCAGCACGATGGAATTGAAGCGGCGGTTGTACTCGTCAATGAGACGGGTGGCCCGTTCGGGTTCCTCCCACACCCATTCGCTGAAACGCTCCTGCAACAGCTGGGCTTTTTCCTGGGCCGCTGCGGTTTCGGTGGGGTTCAGGATGCGGCGCTTGTCCTCGCCTTCGTCCGTGACCCGCACGGGGCGCTGCTCCAGGACCTGTTTGAGGACATCGGAGGCCGGCATCCGCTGCGTGCCCCAGTTGCTGGTGGCGGCCAGGGTGTGGCGGTTGGCTTTGACGTCCCACATGGAGCCGGCCGCGTTGGAGACCGTGGCGTAGGGATCGTTCAGGATTTCCCGGACAAACTCCTGGTGCGTGCCGGCGTCGATCCAGACCGCACCGAGGCGCGCTTCCACCTCATCCATGCGCAGCGGTTCCGGCATGGCCGAGGCGAGATCCCGGACGTTGACGGCGAACCGGTCATCGGAGAGCGCGGCCGCCTGGGCCACTTCCAGCTTCTCCCGCACGTTCCCGGACAGGTATTCGGCCCGGGTCTGGAAGGTCTCCTCGGCGCCGGGGATCTGGTAGATGCTCTCCCCCAGGGCGGCCCGGGCGTCCTCAGCGCTGATGCCCAACAGGGACGCTGCGTAGTCCAGGTCAACCTCGCCCACGGTATCGAGGGTGACGGTGAGGGCTTCTTCTGCGGTGTCCACGCCAAGGACCGGGCGGCGCGGCTGGACCTGACGGGTCGAAAGCAGGGCAGCCGGTGAAGCTGTCTGCGTGGCTTCATCGAAGTTCTCCAACGCCATCACCAGAGGACCGAACGGGTCACGGGAGACGATAGTGACTGCCTTGGGCGTCATGCGGGCCCGGATGGGCTCCTGCGTCTCTTCATCCACGCGCCCTGTGTTCCGGAGCGTATAGCGGTTGATCGGCCCGTAGGTTTCCGCGTACTGGCCGTAGGCGTTCTTCAGTTCCTCACGGAGTCCATCAATGCCGGCGGTGTCCTCGCGGCTTTCGGCCTCTGCGGTGAGCAGCTGACGGGCGCTGTCGCGCAGCCCCAGCAGGGCCCGGAGTTCAGCGGCCTGGGTCTTGGGCACGGCGAGTTCGGTGTGTGAGCCTTTTTCGACAACGGTGAAGCCGTTGTCGGCGGCGCTGATGTGGCCGTCCCACTCGTGGGCGGCCGCCGGAACAAAGGCGGCCCGCTGGCGCTCCTGGTCAGCGGTCCGCCCGGTCATCACCATCCCGGCGGTCCGGGCCTCGCGTACGACGTCGGCCAGGGCTGCATTCAGCCGTTCCGGGACGGTCGAAAGGTCATCGGTGGTCAGCTGCAGGGTTTCGGCCCCGTACATGCCGTGGCTGACGTGCAGCTCGCCCAGGAGCCGTTCGGGGTATTCATCGAAGTAGGAGTTCAGGCGGGTGATGGTTCCGTCGATCTGGCGGGCGGTGACGGTTTCCCAGACGGTGGAGGCCGGATCCTGCCCGGGTTCCCGGCGGCGGAAGATCAGCAGGTCCGTCATGGCATCGGTGCCGGCTGCCTTGCGGTGTGAGCCGGTGGGCAGCCGTACGGCGCCCACGAGGTCAGCCAGCTGGTTCATTTCCCGGCGGGCTGAGGGGTTCGTTCCGTCGAGGGTGAAGCTGGACGTCAGCACGGCGACCATGCCGCCGGGGCGGGTCAGTTCCAGGGACTTGAGGATGAAGTGGTTGTGGATTGAGTGGCCGCCGGCGTTGTGGCGGGGATCGTGCAGGGTGACGTTCGCGAACGGCACGTTGCCGATAGCCAGGTCGAAGTGACCGGTCGGCAGCTTGGTATCGGCAAAGGACTCAGCCCGGACGATGGCCTCGGGATAGAGGGCCTGGGAGATGGCCGCGGTGGTCGGATCCAGCTCCACACCGGTCATCTCGGCGGCGTCGGGGGCGAAGCCCATGAAGGTGCCCACACCTGACCCCGGTTCCAGGACAGTGCCCCCGGTGAAGCCAAGCTCTTGGACGGTGGACCACATGGCCTGCACGTAGGCGG
This sequence comes from Arthrobacter sp. 10N418, assembly GCF_056394725.1. NCBI lineage: Bacteria > Bacillati > Actinomycetota > Actinomycetes > Micrococcales > Micrococcaceae > Arthrobacter > Arthrobacter sp. 10N418. The sequence continues at coordinate 44,066 of NZ_JBFTIK010000020.1, read as the reverse complement.
CGTCCGTGTAGTGGGCGTTGATCGTGGTCCTGCGGGCCGCATCGTATTCCACCTCGCTCAGGAGGCTGCGAAGATGCTCACGGTCCCCGGCATATTCATCCCGGGACTCATCGAAGATCTGGAAGACGCCCTGGGCTCCCCAACTCCCCCACCGTGCCAGTGACGCTTTCTCGGCCTCCGTGGCCTGGCGGTCCTCGCTCTGCAGCGTCCGCAATACTTCAAGGGCTGCCAGGTTCGCCCGGATACGGCTTCGGGCACCCGATGGTGCCAGGTCGTCCTGGGATGAGGGGCGGAACCTGTCGGGATCGGTGTCTAGAGTTGTTCCCTGAGCTTCTGCACCTCGGCCATAAACTCCAGGTGTTCCTGGATACTCGGGTTCACGTACTCCTCCTCGTCCTCCGTCTCCGGTGGCGAGAGCAGGTCGTAACGGACGATCTCCTCGGCCTGGTTCCGTGCCGCGTTCAACCGGCCGACCTTCTCCAGATAGCCCTCCCCCTGCGGGTCCGGTCCTGCGATCTTCAGCAGCAGCCCGTCCACCTGTTCCTGGGCTTCCTCCCCCAGCTTGGTGAAGAAGTCCTCCGGGTCCTGGATCTGGCTGTAGCGCGTCGGACTTGCTGCTTTCCAGGCTTCCTGAGCCTGCCTGCCGTACTTGTTCATCACGATCCTCCTCTGGTGCCGCCCACAAAGCCTCAAAGCTCAGCTGACCATCTACTTGCTTCTTACGCCCTGCCATGACCGAACCCCTCTACTGAAAATATTTCAGTATTCACGGTAGTCGGGTTTAAGGCGCATTACCTTCCACGATGCGCGGATCGGCAGCGCGGCGACCTTGGGTTGATAATTCTGTCTAGACGGAATTATTTTTTTAGACGATCTCGTATCGCTTCATCAAGGAAGTCTGTAATCGTGATTCCGTATTCCTCGATGTAAGCATCCATTTCGTCGCGGAGGCCGATCTCGATCTTGGATGAAAACGGCTCCATCCTTCTCTTGCCTCTCGGCCGGCCCGGGCCCGGCCCCCTCGTACCAACAGGCTCGAGATTTGCCTGGGCCGACCGCGCCTCGACAACGGGCTGCACATCAGGCCTCAACGATGGTGCTTCCGCTCTAGACGTTAGGACATCAACAACATCGGCGGCTGGCGCCTTTCGAATGGATGACTTTCTATCGACGGCCATCTACTTCTCCCCATCCAAGTACCGTGCGTGGGCGACAAACTTCTCTGTCATGATGGCCGCTCCCCTGCTGTTGATTTTTGTCAGCGGCGCCCTACTGCTGATGGAATCCTGCATCGCCGTCCTAAGGGGCAGGTGCGGATCCATCACGTCGCTGCCATACTCCGCTTCCAGTTCGCCGATCTGGAACGCGTGCTCGCCGGTCAGTGGTGAGCTGGTTTTGTTGATGATGATGCCGATGAATTCCAGGGCAGGGTTCAGGTGAGGCAGCGACTGCACCTTCTTGACCGTTTCCAGGAATTCAGTCACTCCCTTGACGGAGAATGCGGCCGGCTCGGTCACAACCAAGACTCGGTCAGCCCAGATCAGTCCATTCAGGGTTAGCCTCCCGAGAGCCGGCGGCAAATCAATGAGGACGTGGTCGTACTCTTCTAGTTCCTCTGCACCCCAAGCGGCAGCCTTGAGCCGCATCTCTGGAGTCATTATGCTTTCGGACTCCAGCCGCGCCAGTGACTCGGAACTCGGGATCAGGTCAATGCCAGCCCACGAGGTCGTGGTGATAGCTTGCCCGAGAGTACCGGCCTCCCCGCCGTAGAGGACGTCAAAAATGTCAAACTCTCCAGCCCCTTCAAGCGCGTCTGTGACGTTGGCCTGGGGATCCAGATCGATGACTAGAACTTTCTTGCCGATCAGCCGGAGCCCGGTGGCAAGTCCGAGGGTCACTGACGTCTTGCCCACCCCACCCTTTCGGTTGCCTATGGCAGTCACTTTCATATTGCTCCTTCGTTTGAATACAGACTGACAGATTGATAGATGTACGTCAATCTATCAATCTGTCATGACAGAATTATTTATATAGTACAAAAATTCCTGGCTACGCGCGCTATGCCTCGTGCAGGTCTGCAGTCACGGTCATCCTCTGGCATCGACCGACGCGCCCTCCCGGAAATCTGAAGGCTTTGATGCAACGGTGGCTCCTTCAAGGCCTGCAAGGCCTGATTGATAGTTGTACGTCAATCTATCAATCTGTCATGACAGAATTATTTATATAGTACAAAAATTCCTGGCTACGCGCGCTATGCCTCGTGCAGGTCTGCAGTCACGGTCATCCTCTGGCATCGACCGACGCGCCCTCCGGAAATCTGAAGGCTTTGATGCAACGGTGGCCCCTTCAAGGCCTGATTGATAGACGTGCATCAATCCGTCAATCTGTCATGACGGAATTATTTAAATAAACGGTTTCCGCCGCTATAGCTTGATCCTCTCAGCGTTCTGGGTCAGGCTCCGCGGCACAAAGAACACCGTTGCCGCCGAGCCAATTTATACCGGCAGTATTTGTTAAAAGTTCCATGATCGTGCAGAGCTTCAGGCCACTCGCCACAACGTCCCACCCCAGTCCAGTTCACTTTCGGAGGGAGGGATCCAGTAGAGGTCCGATTCGCCGTCTTCTACTTCGTGTTCTGCAAGTTCAGGTACCAAGTTCCTGTCCAGCCATGCGTGCCAGGCCGCGCGCTGCATTCGATGCCGGCGGATCTGCTCTGCTGCATCGTCAAGCGCCCCGAGCCGGCGGGCCAGCGCGGTAAGGCTGGTTGCGGCCGTAATTGCCCATTGTCCGTGCCGACGTTCGATCATGTTGTAGCTGCACATGACACCCAGGGCCGATTCAACGGCTGTACGGCTAAGACCTGTGGACCGGACGATTCCTGCCGTGGTCGGGGAGAGGCGCCCGCGTTCGATAGATTCGTAGACCAAGGCAGCGGCGTCACCCAGGGCCCGGAACACAGGGCGGATGCCATGGATTTTTCCGCTGCGCCAGGAGAGTTCCCGGGCGAGTTGTTCAAAGTGCCGAGGGAGCTGGATCACGTATGCATCAGCGTTACGGCCGCGGGCATCGGAGACTTTAGTCAGGATGCCATCTGAGGCTTGTTCGAGCGTCCGAAGGAGCCTGGCGATGGTGCCATGGTGTTTGCCCGTGGCGGTAGCAAAAGTACGGCAGCCTACATCCAACAAATCGGTCTCCATGGTTCGCATGTAGCCAAGTACGGCCCGGAGCAGCAGGCGCAGACTAAGGCCCTCGCGGCCGTGCTCTTTCAGCCGGTGATCTAAGACTGCGTAGAGGACATTTTCGAGATCGTTCACGAGCTGGTGTGTGCCAGCCTTGCTGCTGGTTCTGCTGCCCCCCCCTGTGGGTTTGGGGGGGCTTGTGTCGTTAATACGGGTAGTCCTTCTCCCTGTTGGCGGGGTTCCCCGTTTTTGGATCCACCGGCAGGCCTCGGCCCACTCTTTGTCGATCAGGCGTTCCTGCCGGTCGGTGTTGGCATAGAGGGCCGCGAGGCCGGGGAACTGGCCGCCCAGCTCGAGGCGAACCTGATCCAGGGTCCAGCCACAGGCGGCGAAGTGGTTCAGCACCGCCATGCGGGCCTCCGACGGGCTGGCGTACTTGGCCGTGTCGTACAGGCCGGTACGGGCCAGCACCCGCAAGGGGTACTGGCTCCCACCGAAGGGAACGGGGGAAATACCGTGCGCCGTCGCGGTGGCGACCATCTTGGCGGCGCGGTCTTTGAGCTCGCGGGCGCGTCTGACCTCCGGCGCCAGAGCCAGCCGGAGCGCAGCGACAGCGCTGGCGGGATTACGGCGGCGCAGGATGTCATAGGCAGTAGCCAGGGGAGTGGTCAGGATCTGGTGACCGCCGGACTTATGCGCCGAACCCGGAACCCGGATACAGCCGTCGGTGACGTTCTGATGCGGGCTGGGATCGAGACTCGGAGCGAGGAGCGTCATGGCTTCGACGAGTTCCCGGGCCTCCGGGCCGCTCACTCTTTCTGCGAGCGGGATGTAGAGGTGGCGCCCGCCGCTGGGAGAAACGTCAGCGACGTAGCGGACACCGCAACTTTCCAAGAGGTTCCCGAGCCGTTGGGCGTCGTCATTGACGACGCCCTGCAGCGCTTTGGAGGTATCCAGGTCAAGGCAGAGCGAAGCCACAGAGCCATCCGCACCATGGATAAGGACGGCCGCCGGCCGCGTCGGCACCGAAGCAGTGATCCGTGGCGGGTTCTGCGGCCGCGGGTACTGGAACCGTCCGCCAATCCAACGTCCCAGGCGGTAAACCGGGACGCCGGCGATCAATGGGGCGAGAGCCCACGCCATATCGGGCGTGACTTGACCCGCCGAGCGCGGTGCGTCCGTTGTTGACGACACGGCAGGTACAGGTACCATAGACAACAGCTAGTCCCTTCGGGGTACAGCAAATGGAGCGCCCCTCACGGGGAGCTTGGTAAGTTCAGATCGTCGTCCGGCAAGATTTCGGATCTGAACGGCATACTTTTGAAGGCCCGCGAAAGCGGGCCTTCAGTCTTTAACTGGCCTTAGCGATAGGCAAAGCCTCCTGGCCAGTGAGGTGGTCTAGATCGATGGTTTTAAGGTGTGCATGCACGAGCCTAGCGATGAGGTCACTGCGGCTTTCATTAGTGGCGTTTACGACGGCCGCAAGTTTCTCGGCGTCCGAGATGGGCAAACGCGCCGTGATTACGTGACGCTCACCCTTGCTTAGCTGTGGCACTTTCCCTCCCAGGACCGAAGTTACTTTCTATACACAACATGAATCAGATTCTATTAAGTGGGAAGGTGGTCGGCGTGTCGCCCGAGGCCGCCGAAGGGAGGTTGTCATGAGCCTCCCCTTACTGTTGCTTTGGTGTAGGGCTTCGAGCCATGGGGGTTCCTTTTACTCCTTTGACAGCGCCTGTTTTCGGAAGCTTGGTAGGGTGGCTCCTTGCCAAGGCGCGTCTCGCGCTGATTTCATAGTACACATTACTGAAATTTTTTCAGTGGATTACCGGAGCCGTAGGACATGGAACAGGCCACACTGACCGCTGACGTCATCGAGACCTTGAACCTTCCGGCGTACCCGGATCTGGGCGACCTCGTGACCGCGGTTGAAGAAAAATACGGCAAACCTCTGGTCTTCGAGGAGGGCACAGTGGACAGCCTCGGGGAAGGCGTCACCGGCCACTGGATCGATACCCCGAGCCATGGCATCGTCAGTTACCTGCGGGGTGCCAAGGCTTGGAGTGTTCACGTCGTGCTACATGAACTGAGCCACATCCTCTTGGGCCATAAGGGGAAGCCTCTCGATGGACTTATCTCGGGGTCTTTCTTCTCCGGTATTGGCAAACGGAACGGTGTCAGTTGGATGTGCCGTGCAGTGGACGTTCCCCTGGACGAGGCGGAAGCTGCCGCCGAAAATTTGGCCTTCGGCCTGGCACGGATTCTGCATGCTACGCCCGTGAAGGAAGCCACGAAGGCCGAACGAGTGTTTGGCCTATGATCGCTGCCGCGTTCTGGATTCTGGTAGCGGTATTTGTCTTTCGCCTCTATTTTGTAGCTCGCTGGGGCGCTTCAACGGCATTTGCCGGTGCGATCGGCATCGGGATCCTCGGCCTCTTTCTTACGGGCGTCGTCGTACCTGAAGCAACCATTGATGCGGCCTTGGGAGGCGTAAACTTTCTTCACCTCGTTCGCAATTTGTGTGTCACAAGCGCCGTCTGGCTGGTGCGACAGGGAATCTTCGCCGCCTATTCTCCGGATGAGAGCTACCGTTCACGCTTCAGCCACCGACCCTTGGCAGCCGGCCTTGGAGCCATCGCGATCACCGTTCCGTTCCTGTGCCAGGAGTTCGTTCCGACGACTTTGAGCTTCGTGCCGGAAAACGTCGAGCAGCTGCCGGTCTTCGTCTATGCCAGCGTCTACATGGGCATTTTGACGCTGTTGACCGTTTCTGTTCTTCGAATTTGCCTCCGGCCTCAGGAAAGCCTGCCCGTCCGCGTGAGTTCGCGGGTTGTTGCATCCGGCATGGCTCTGGTCGCAGTAGCTTCGGTCGAAGAGATCGCCTACATGACCGCCATGCATATCAATGTGGGCGGTTCGTCTCTCCACCAGGTTCTGTACGTCCTGTTCAATCCGCTGTTCTACGGCGGGGTTCTGCTGACTTCTCTTGGGCTGGGCATTCCGCCGGTGGTTAAGGTGTGGCGCCGCCTGCAGCTTTGGGACCGAGCAGCCTTAGTCTTTCTTACGGCCACGCTGGCCAGAGCATATTGGGGACTCTCCCGAGCGGCTTGGCTGGAGGCCATCGTGAGCAGCTTCTATGCAACGCACCCCTCCGTGCGCCTGTACGAGTACGTCATACGCTCCAGCGATCACAAGGTCGCTCTCTCGGAGCGATCCACACCCATGCTTGCCGGCCGTGTCCTAGACGCAGTCCAAGCCCGATTTGATGGCGGCGTCGGTTCTCTGGAATCTGTGCTGCCGGTAAAGGCACCTCAGTGACAGCAGAAACCGCGACCCTAGCCACCGCAGAGAGAGCCTCCACAGCCATCGGGCGTGTGGCCCGGTCCGCAACCGAGATTGCGCAGCCGCCTCTGGTTTTGTCCCTTCTGCTGATTTTGGCTTCTCTGCTGAGTGACCAGTGGATGGTCTCCATCTGGTCGGGCATTATCGCTGCCCTTTTCATCTGCCTGGTGCCGTTTGCCGTCGTACTGTTGCTTGCCAAGAGGGGCCAGTTGACGGACCACCATGTTGGAGACAAGAAACAACGCCGCCCGGTCATGCTCTGGACCTTGGGCTCGTCGCTGCTTGGCTGCGCAATCCTCTCGCTCATGGGCGCGCCCCAGCCAGTCTGGGGGCTAATTGGCGGGATTCTCTGCGGGATTGTTGCGCTCATTCTGGTCAGTCCGATCTGGAAGATATCGGGCCATGCAATGACGTTGGGCGGCGCGACCGTGTCAGCTGTGCTGATGTTCGGCTGGCTGGGGCTTCCGTTCGTTGTGGCGGCCCCGCTTGTCTGCTGGTCCAGGGTTTATCTCCGGGACCATTCAGCTCCTCAGGTCATTGCCGGGTTTATAACGGGCGTAGTCGCATTCGGAGCCTCATATACTCTCATTGTCGGCTGATTTTTCACGTGGCATCCCACGAAGCCGCCAAGGTCTACAAGTGGCCTCAACGATGACGGAATTAAAAAGGAGGGCTGTGACTTCGCTACCACTAGCAGAGCGCTGCCCTCGGGATGTGGCCGCCCTCGCTGGCCGGGAGCAGGATCACGCGTGAATTCGAACGACAACCCCATAGATCCTCGCAGCGATAAAGAGGTTCTCGCATCGAAAATCCAGCTTCTTCTAGACATCGTTCATGCCAAGGACGCCGACAGTTTCACGTACGAAGACGTTCGACAGGGACTGGCCGAACAAGGGCTCACGCTCACAAGAACGCGCTGGCACCGGCTACTGGCTGGCTCTCCTGATAACCGCTGGGATCCGGAGCTATTGAAGGCACTGGCGTACTTTTTTGACGTTGACGAGAACTACCTGCTTCAGCGCAGCGGGCCCATCCCGGAGCGCGTGGAGGCCGAACTCAGACTGATAGAGGCCTACCGCATTGCCGAGGTAGAGCACTTCGCCGCGCGGGTTCTGGGAGAAGTGAACATCGATGCCCTTCGTGCGGTGACAGAAGCTCTCCGAAACCTTCCGCCCAGGCCCGAGAAAAAAAGTCCGCCCAACTGAAAAATTCTCACTACTGAATTTTTTTCAGTAGACTCTGGAGCATGACATGCTCCAGGCGCCCACTACGGCCTGACCATGCACATTGAGTGGCATCAAAGGGGTAGCCCCTACGACAGGTTTGGGGGGTAGTAGGGGCTACACCCCCGCAGCATGCGCACCTCAGCTGTGCATTCAAGCCGCCCCCCAATGCCCAGCTCCCGGCGCTCCCGCCTTTGATTCAAGAAATCTCGGCGTGGGCTTCATGCTCGAGCGCTGGGACATTCGACGCCTATTCTCCCGACAGATAGCTCATGTAGACGAGGCCGCATTCCCGCAACCTGCCCAGGTCTATGGAGTAATGAATGCGCTGCCCGTTGCGGACACCGACTTCGCCCGCAGCGGAGACCAACCCTTCGGCCTCGAGTGTCTTGATATGCGTGTAGACCTGCCGGTAGTCCACGCCAATGCGCTTGGCGATGTTTCCCGTCGTGTCGCCGTCAAGATGCTGGGCCAGGTCCCTGATAACAGCCGCCCGCAGGGTGTTGGCGTTGAACACACTCAAAGCCTTTGCAGCCTCTTGCGGCTGTCCGGGGAGTGGCTTGTAGATGCGGGGCATTCGTCAATTCTCACTCACCGCCGCGCCCTCATGAAGTACCAACATATTTTTGGTGATGTTAGCATCACTATAAAAATGATGCTATTGATTGCAAGTGTCCGCCAGGACAACCAAGAGGGGGAATTATCGTGAAGCCAAAAGGACTTCTGATCGGCACTGCGGCTATTGTGCCGATGCTCTTCCTGGGTTTGATCCTGTCGATGGTTCTGCTCTTCGGGCCGACACCTGCTGCGGCCGACTGCGGTCCGGCCGTTTCCGTCGCGATCAGCGCCGACACCAAGGTTGAGGGCTACACCCAGGAGCAGCTGCAGAATGCCGCAGCGATCATGGGCGCCGGAAAGGCACTGGACCTGTCTGTCAACGGGCAGGTCATCAGCGTGATGGTGGCCCTGGGGGAGTCGGGGTTGCGGGTCCTGGATACCGGCGACGGCGCGGGTCCGGATTCCCGGGGGTTGTTCCAGCAGCGCGACAATGGCGCGTGGGGATCCTACGCAGACCGCATGAACCCCACCACGAGCGCAACGAACTTCATCAAAGCCCTGAAAGGCGTGGCCGGCTGGGAACTGTTGGAACCGACGATTGCCGGCAACAGGGTCCAGCGCAACGCCGATCCCTACCAGTACCAGAAGTACTGGCCCGAGGCCGTCAAACTCGTCCAGGCGCTCTCGAACTCGAAGTTCTCCCTGCAGGGCAGCGACTGCGCGGTCCCCGGACGGTCCGGCGCGGGGGATGACTACCCGTGGAAGAACTCCCCGACCTGGCTGCAGGCCGGCGCCAACACAGCCAGCACCTCGCCCCTGGGCATGTACTACCGCGAGTGCGTGGACTTCGCCCTCTGGCGGGTAAACCAGCAGATGGGTTCGACCAGCACACCGTTCAAGTTCCTCAACGGCACCTTCCGTCCCGACGGGCAGGGCCTCGGCTCGGCCCTGACCTGGAAGGCCGGCTGGGACGCCAAGGGCTGGGCCTCCGGCAGCACACCCCGGGCCGGCGCTGTTGTTTGGTACGCGCCCGGCGCCGGGGGAGCGGACCCGAACTTCGGCCACGTCGCGGTGGTCAAGGAAGTCAAGAACAACGGGACCTACGTCGAAGAGGGCTACAACGGCAACCCGGCCCCGGCGGACCACAGCTACTACACCCGGACAGTGACCAACACTGTCCCCTCAGCTTTCCTGTACCTGCCCACCCAAGAGGAGAAAAAGTGAAAAAGCCCCTGACCCTGCTCGCCGTGGCGCTGCTCTGCGTTTCGTGCGCACCGGCAGGCAACACCACGACAGCGCCGTCGGCATCAGCGGCCGCCAGCCCCACCTCATCCGCGCCGGTCTCCCTGAGCGCCAACAGCGCACCCCAGGCACCGGGCGGCACTATCCCCGCCACCATCGGCATCAGCTGGGATCAGGCCAGCAAGGACGAAGCCATGGACGTCGCAGAGAACGCCATGACGGACTTCGCCCGCCCCGCCGTGGAGGACGAGCAGTGGGCCAACGACCTGGCCCACTGGCTGACCCCACAAGCCACCGCCGACTACTCGGCAGTGGACCCGGCCAACATCCCCGCATCCCGCGTCACCGGGACCGCCACCCTCAGCGTCGATGAAGCCAACGGCTTCGGCGTCATGGCAGCGGTCCCCACCAACGCCGGGACCTACACGGTGCAGCTGCTCCGCACCGGCAAGGACGCCCCGTGGAAGGTCAACCGCCTCACCCCGCCCGCCTCCTAAACGCCGGCACGTCCACCCCCACACACGTAAGGAAGAAGCTCATGGGCACTACACCAACGCAAGTTATGGCCTTTCCCAACATCCGGGCCATCGTCCGGGACAACGGCACAGCCGAGGTCATCGTCGCGGGCAACTCCCGCATCGTCCCTGCCGGAGACTCCATGCAGGAACTCCGCAACAACGCCCTGGCCCTCATCGTAGGTGAAGCCCAGACCCTCCAGCGCCCCGTCCGGGTCCGCATCGAGGACCCCGAAGGACACGGCGAACTCATCGTCCACCCGGACAACAAAATCGAATCCGTCTCCTACGAGCCCGCTCCGGCCCGCCGCCGGGCAGAAGCCCCCGAAACCACACCCGCGACCGCAGCGCCGGCCATCATTGAGACCGCACCCGAGCCCACGGCGGTTCCGGCCCCTGCCGCATCGGTGGACGCCCGACCGTGGCCGCCCGCCCCCGCGACGGCCACCCCGGAACCACAGACAACTGCCGTTGCTGAGGAAGCCGCGCCAACCCGGCGCAGCCTGAAGGAAACCTCGTTCCTGGTCAGCGCCCCGGTCCTCGAACCTGCCACCCAGGGCTGGCGCGGAACACTCACACGCCTGGGACTGCGGATGGATCCCTCGGCGGAAGAACTCACCGAACGGGAAGACATCCGCACGGTCAGCCAGCACTGGCCCGGCCCCCGGACCATCGCCGTGGTCAACCGCAAGGGCGGGGCCAACAAGACCCCCACCGTCGTCATGCTCTCCGCCATACTGGCCCGTTACAGCGGCGCGGCCACGGTCGCGTGGGACAACAACGAATCCCAGGGCACCCTCGGATGGCGGACCGAAAAAGGCTCCCACGACCGCAGCGTCCTGGACCTGATCGATGCCTCCACCGAACTGCTCTCCCCGTCCACGAACGCGGCCGAAATCGCCAAGTTCGTCCACCACCAGACCGCCGACAAGTTCGACGTCCTCCGCTCGGATGAAAACGAGGAAGGCGACCATGAAGTCACGGCCGAGGAAGTCGACATCGCCCATCAGGTGCTCACCCGCTATTACCGGCTCGTGGTTATGGATTCGGGCAACACGGCCAGGGCCGCTAATTGGCGGCGGATGATCGACCACACCAACCAGCTCGTGGTCCCGGTGACAGCCATTGAGGACCGCGCCGAAGCCGCCCGGCTGACGCTGCAGACTCTGGAATCCCGGGGCGGCCACGACGCGGAGCTGGCACGCAACGCCGTTGTCATCGTCTCGGAGTCCACCGACGCCAAGCGCAGTATGAGCGGCGAGGCGCTGAAGCGGGACAAGGACGAGGCGCAGCGGATCGCTGACGGCTTCGCACCGTTCGTCCGCGCGGTCGTCCGGATCCCCTACGATCCGGCCCTGGTCAACGGCCCCATCCGCTACGAAGCCCTCCAGCCCGCCACCCAGCGGGCCTGGCTCGCGGCCGCGGCCGCCGTCGCCGCCGGCTTCTAAACCACCCACCACCGGACTCTGAAAGGAGGCAACCATGCAACAGTCCCTGAACCCCTGGATCACCCACCCGGCTCCGGCCGACGGCGCGGACACCGCAGCCCCGGAAGCTCACGTGCCGCCGGCGGCCGTGATCAGTGCGCCGCTGAGGGGAATGGTTGAACCGGACGCCGCAGACCGGCTGGGCCGCCGCACACTGGCAGGCTCCGCAGCACTGTGGGTCGCCGGCGCCCACGGTGGATCCGGTGAAAGCCGCATCGCTGACCTGATCGGCGGGGGACGGGCGACCGGTCACTGCTGGCCTGTCCTCCAGAACGGCAGCAAGCCGCGGGTGCTGCTGGTTTGCCGTGCAGACATCCGCGGCCTGACAGCGGCACAGAGCGCCCTGATGCAGTGGGCATCGGGCGCGGCACCGGACCTTGATCTGCTCGGCCTCGCCGTCCTTGCGGACGCACCGGGGAAGACGCCGAAACCCTTGCGAGACTTCGCCGCCATCGTCGGCGGGGGAGCCCCCCGGTCCTGGACCCTGCCCTGGGTCGAGGCCTGGCGGCACGGAGACTCCACCACCCTGCCGCAGGCTCGCGAATACCAACGCTTCATCACTGACTTAGCCGCCCTGGCTACCGACTCCACACCCGGCATCACCAACTGAAAGGTCTCACCATGAACTCCTTCTCCGTACTTGCAACAAGCGTCATCCCCAACCCCACTCCCGTTGTCCCGGCACAGGCGGGTGGCCTGCTCACGATCCTGAACTGGGCCTCCGGCATCGGCCTGGTCCTCGGTGTCCTGGGCGTGATCATCGTCGGCATCGGCATGGTCATCCAGCTCCAGCGCGGCGAGGGCGCTCAGGCCATCGGCAAGCTCGGCTGGGTCCTGATGGGCTGCATCATCATCACCGGTGCCTCCGGCATCGTCCGCGCCTTCGTCTAAACCAGCACCAACAACGGGAGGTTCACCATGAGCCAGTCAACAGAGAGCACCACCGAAAGCAATCCGTTCACCAAACCCGGTTTCATCATTGCTGCCGCGCTGGTGGTCGCGCTGATTGCAGCAGCCGTCGTCATCTTCCTGCTCCCCAAGGGACAGGACCCCGCCCAGCCTGCGCCGGGAACAGCAGCGTCCGCCAACCCGGCCACAGCCAGCCCCAGCGCCACGGCGGTCGCCGGCAAGAGCGTCTGCGGACTACCTGGGAGCAAAGAAACCGCACTCGGAGCAGCGCCTAAATCCAAGTGGGACTTGCTCGGAACCATGGCCGTCCCCAGCGATCCATCAACGGCCGGCCCCGGCACTGTAGGAAAAGACGGTTTGAGGTCGTGTTTTGCTCAATCTCCTACCGGCGCGCTGTACGCAACGGCCAACATCTGGGCAGCGTCGTTCAACGGATACGCAAAACAGGTTTACCTGGAGCTTTCAGCGGATAGCCCTTCGCGGGACAAAGCTGTGCAAGCCATAAAGGAAGGCAAAGACGTTGGCGGTGGAACGTCACCGAAGGTTCAGATCGCAGGCTTCATCATCCATTCGTATACGCCTGGAACGGCCGTCGTGGAGCTGGCCATCAAAAGCGCCGACGGAGGGTACGGTGCTTTCTCTACATCGCTGCTGTGGGAGGACGGGGACTGGAAACTCGATATCCCGGCCGCTGGTGGCGGCGCAGTCCGCCAGATCAGGGACCTGAGCTCGTTTATCCCCTGGGCAGGCGTCTGACATGGCGGACAAAGAGTGCGAAGTTTGGAACACGATCTGCTGGACGCAGCAGGGCCTCGGCAATGTCGCGGCAGGGATTGCGGACGACGCCATCAACAATCTCGCCAAGGCCATCATGGAGGGCATGAGCCAGATGGTGACGACTCTGTCGACTTTCTGGGTGTCGATGCCCACGGTGAACCTCGCCAGCTCTGACGGTGCGACGCCGAGTCCCGTCGTCTCGGTGGTGAACAGCGAATTGATGGTCTGGACTCTGACGTTGGCGGTCCTCGCGGTCATTCTCGGTGGCATCCGGATGATCTGGGAACAACGCGGAGCACCGCTGAAGGATCTACTCCGGTCCCTGATCACGCTGGGTTTGGTCTCGGGCCTTGGCCTGGGGGTCATCTCCATCCTGGTCATCGCCGCGGATGCGTTCTCGGCCGAGATCATCAAGCGTTCCACGGACGGTAAGGGCTTTGCCGAGTCGATGAATATTCTCGTGCTGGCCAATCAATCGGGTGTCGGGGTTTTTATCCTCATCATTTTGGGGTTGATCGGGCTGATTGCCTCCCTCGTCCAGATCGTTTTGATGGTGGTCCGCAGCGGCATGCTGGTGATCCTGGCGGGCATCCTGCCCACCACCGCGGCTTTCACCAACACCGAGATGGGGAGGCAGTGGTTCCAGAAGGCAGTTGGCTGGACTATCGCGTTCATCCTCTACAAACCTGCGGCAGCCATTGTCTACTCGGTCGCTTTCCTGCTCATGGGAAACAACGGCGGGAAGAATTCGTTGATCACGTCCATCACGGGCTTCACGTTGATGATCGTCGCGCTGTTCGCTTTGCCGGCGCTGATGCGGTTCGTGACGCCGATGGTCGGTGCCCTCGCCTCCGGCGGGGGAGCGGGAGCAGGAGCCGCCGTGGGGGCCATGGCAACCGGCGCCGTTTCCATGGGCCGCAGCGGAAGCGGTAAAGGCAATGCAGCCCCGACGCCGGCCAGTACACAAAACAACCAGTCAGGTGCAGCTCCGAAGGGCAGCACCGGAACCACCGGACCCCGGGGCAATGGCGGCCAGCCGACACCCGGGGCGACCGGTCCGGGCGGGGCCACCAGCGCCGCCACAGCCGGCGCGTCAGGCACTACCGGTGCAGGAGCAGCCGCAGGCAGCGCAGGCGCCGCCTCGGGTGCAGCGTCAGCTGCAGGTCCGGCCGGCATGGCCCTCGCCGTAGGAGCACAAGCCGCGTCCAGGGTTTCCCAGGCCGCACAACAGACCGCGCAGGATTCAACCGGCCAATCAGAAACAACGGAGGGCCCCAGTGGCAGCAATTAATACCGAATACAAGGAACCGTCCTACGGCAACTGGCGTGTCCCGCGCTCTGCCGGGCTGGGCAACCTCGGCGCTATCGGCACCGGCATTGTCATGGCCGGGTTGTTGCTGGGCATCATCAGTTTCGCCATCTGGGGCCTGCTCCCGGGCCTTGCTGTCCTGGCCGTCGCCGGGGCGGCCGCCCTGCTGCTGACGGTCAAGGACAAGCACGGCCAGTCCGTTGTTGACCGGTTCGGGACCCGGATGAGCTTCCGGCTCGCCAAGTCCTCCGGAACGAACCTCTACCGTTCCGGCCCCCTCGGGGTCACGGCCTGGGGCATGTACCAGCTGCCCGGACTTGCGGCGAAGTCGACCCTGTATGAATTCACCGACTCCTACAAGCGCCCGTTCGCCCTCCTGCATGTGCCTTCCACCAGCCATTACACCGTGATTTTCTCCACCGAACCCGACGGTGCGTCCCTGGTGGACCCGGAGCAGGTTGATGCGTGGGTCGCGAACTGGGGCGGCTGGATCGCCGGCCTCGGGGATGAAGCAGGCCTGGACGCCGCAGCGGTGACGGTGGAGACCGCACCGGATTCGGGCTACCGGCTCCGCAACGAGGTCACGATGAACATCGACCCGAACGCCCCGGAGTTTGCCAAGAACGTGCTCCACGAGGTCGTCGACACGTATCCGGAAGGGTCGGCCACGGTCCGGGCCTGGGTGTCCCTGTCCTTCAACGCCTCCCTCCGGGCAGGATCGAAGAAGCGCACGCCGGAGGACGTAGCCCGGGACCTCGCGTCCCGGATCCCCGGCCTGTCGGCCCGGCTGCAGTCCACCGGCGCCGGGATCGCCCGTCCCATGTCCGCTCAGGAACTCTGCGAGGTCGTCCGGATCGCCTACGATCCGCCTGCCGCCCTGATCATTGACGAAGCGCACTCCGCCGGTTCCCCGGTCTCCTTGACCTGGGGCGAAGTCGGACCCTCCGCAACTCAGGCGTCCTGGGACGACTACCGGCACGAGGGCGCGTTCTCCGTCTCGTGGACCATGACAGGTGCCCCGCGCGGGTCGGTGAACTCCTCGGTCCTGTCCCGGCTGCTGGCCCCGCACGGGGACATCGACCGCAAGCGCGTTTCACTGCTCTACCGTCCGATGGATTCGGCCCGTGCCGCGGCCGTGGTCGAGCGGGACCAGAACAACGCCAACGTGCGCATCACCTCTGGGGGACGCCCGTCCGCCCGTGCCCTGGTCGATGCCCGCTCCGCCGTGCAGACCGCCCAGGAAGAAGCCCAGGGCGCAGGGCTGGTTAACTTCGGCATGGTCGTCACCGCCACCGTGACCGACAGGGAACGCCTCGCCGATGCCGTGGCCGCCGTGGAACAGACCTCCGGTACCGCCCGGGTGCTGCTGCGCCGGGCCTACGGCGCCCAGGACACCGCGTTCGCCGCGTCGCTGCCGCTGGGTCTGGTCCTTCCCAAGCACAGCCTCCTGCCCTCCGAAATCAAGGATGCCCTGTAATGGCCCGCATGAAACTTTTCACCCGCCCTGCCAAGAAGGCTGCAGCACCGGTCAAGGCTGCACCGAAGAAGAAGGCTGAGAAGGAACAGCGTCAGCCCGGGCCGTCGGCCCGGGGCTGGACCGGACGCGGCGGCGGCATGGCCCAGCTCGTGCCGTCCGTGAAGGAATACCGGGGAACTACGGTCCAGGTTTGCGGGCTGTGGCCTTTTTCCTCCGGAGCATCCTCGCCCATGATCGGCGTCCCGCTCGGACGCCATGAAGAAACACAGGCCACGGTCTGCTGTGACCCGATCAGCTGGTTCCAGCGGGCACGGCTGATTTCCAATCCGTCGGCGTTCATCCTGGGCAAGCCGGGGCTGGGCAAGTCCACCGTGGTCCGCCGGATGTTCATCGGACTCTCCGGCCAGGGCGTCCACCCCCTGATCCTCGGGGATTTGAAAGGCGAGCACGTCAAGGCCGTCCAGGCGCTCGGCGGGCAGGTCATCAGGCTCGGCCGCGGCGTGGGCTACCTGAACATCCTTGATCCCGGCCAGGCCGTCGAAGCGGCGCAGCTGCTCGAAGACAGCGGCCACCATGAGGACGCGACCCGGGTCCGCGCCGACGCGCACGGCCGGCGCCTGACCATGGTCGTCTCCCTGATCACGATCAGCCGGAACAACCCGCCCACCGATCAGGAACAGACCATCCTGGATCGTGCCCTGCGCGTCCTCGATGACCGGTTCGAAGGCGTTCCCGTCCTCAAAGACCTGCTGGACGTGATCATCTCCGCACCCGATGAGCTGCGCCAGGTCGCCCTGGACCGCGGCGACATGAACGTCTATCTGCAGGAAACAAGGGCCTTGGAGGCGACCCTGCTGGGCCTGACCGGCGGCGGGAAGCTCGGAGAAATCTTTTCCCGGCGCACCACCAACCCCATGATGCGCGACCGCGCCGTGGTCTTCGATGTCTCCAGCATTGACGAGACCGAAACCGACCTTCAGGCTGCCATTCTGCTCGCGTGCTGGTCCTACGGCTTCGGCACCGTCAACGTCGCCAACGCCCTCGCGGACGCCGGCCTGGAACCGCGCCGGAACTACTTCGTCGTCCTGGATGAACTCTGGCGGGCGCTGCGCGCCGGTAAAGGCATGGTGGACCGGGTAGACGCCCTGACCCGGCTGAACCGCTCCGTCGGTGTCGGGCAGATCATGATTTCCCACACCATGTCCGACCTGCTGGCGCTGCCGGCGGAAGAGGACCGGATGAAGGCCCGCGGCTTCGTGGAACGCTCCGGCATGGTCATCTGCGGCGGCCTCCCGGCTTCGGAAATGCCATTGCTGACCTCCGCCATCCCGTTGTCCCGGCAGGAGCAGCAGAAGCTCATCTCCTGGCAGGACCCGCCCGCCTGGGACTCCCGCGGGCTCGATGTCGAACCTCCCGGACGCGGGAAGTTCCTGATCAAGGTCGGCGGCCGTCCCGGGATCCCTGTCCTGGTGGGACTGACCTCGCTTGAGCAAGGCCCGGATGGAGTCAACGACACCGAAGGAAAGTGGCATGATAACGCCGGAAACGCTTCTCGAGCCAATGACCCCTGACCTGCCCCTTGAAGGAGGTTCGCTGTGAGTGCACCGAACCGTAAAGGAATGGGCCTGGGAGATGCCCTGCTGGTCTGGGTCGCCATCGGCTTCATCGTCGTGGTCGGCGGCGGAACCTACGCGGCCGTCCACCTGGGATCCTGGATGGCCGGCATCGACGCGCCGCCCAAACATCCCATTGATCTGATCGCCGGGCTGGTCAAGGGCCGGGTGCCGTGGCCCGTCCAGTCCACCGTCGCGGCTGCCCTCATGGCAGGCGTTGTCCTGGTTCTGGCCATCGTCGTGCTCGTGGCGTGGAGGAAGGGTGCGTCCAAGCGTGCCCGCGTCGATAAGGCCGCCCGGTATCTGGGCCGCGGGAAGTCCCTGGCCGCGTTCTCCGAGAAGGGCGCCAAAGCGACTGCCGAGCGCCTGGGCGTGAAGGACGCTCCGGGCATCGTGGTCGGCAAGGTTGTCTCCACCGGCCAGACGTTTATTCAGTCCTGGGAAGACCTCAGCCTCGATATCTGGGGTCCCCGGACCGGTAAGTCGACCTCACGGGTCATGCCCGCCATCTTGGACGCACCCGGCGCCGTGGTCTCTACCTCGAACAAGCGTGACGTGGTGGACGGCACCCGTGGCGTCCGCGAGCTCACGGCCCCGGTATGGGTCTTTGATCCGCAGAAGATCGCACAGGAGGAAGCAGACTGGTGGTGGAACCCGCTCTCCTACGTCACCGACGAAGAGAAGGCCTACAAACTCACCCAGCATTTCTCCGTCGGCTCCCGGGTCCCGGGGTCCAAACCGGACGCCTACTTCGACCCCAAAGCCGAAGACATCCTCTCCTCGTACTTCCTCGCCGCCGCCTTGGGGGAGCTGCCGATCACGCAGGTCTATTTCTGGGTCACCGAACAGGTGAACCGGCAACCTATCAACATCCTGAAAGAGCATGACTACGAGCTGCAGTACAAGGGCCTGGAGTCCACGCTGGAGCTGGCCGACAAACAGCGCGACGGTATCTTCGGCACCGCCGAGAAGATGATCCAGTGCCTCAAGTCCAGGAACACGCTGCGCTGGGTCGCCCCGACAGGCGGCGCGACGGTAGCCACGGATCCTCGCCGGCAGTTCAACCCGCACGCCTTCGCCGCCTCCCAGGAGACGATCTACATCCTCTCCAAGGAAGGGGCCGGCTCAGCGTCCCCGCTCACCACGGCGTTGACGGTGGCGATCGCTGAGGCCATGGAGGAACGGGCCGAACGCAGCGGCGGCCGCCTGCCCAAACCCGCGCTGTTCGCCCTCGATGAACTGGCCAACGTCGTCCGCTGGGCCGGTCTGCCGGATCAGTTCAGCCACTACGGCTCCAAGGGCCTAATCGTCATGGGCATCCTGCAGTCCTGGTCCCAGGGCGTCGAACTGTGGGGTGAGGCGAACATGCGGAAAATCTGGTCAGCCGCGAACGTCAAGGTCTACGGCGGCGGCGTCGCTGAAGAAGGGTTCCTCCGGGCGCTCTCGGATCTCATCGGGGACTACAGCTACACCAACGTCTCCATCTCCTCCGGCAAGTCCGGCTCCAGCCGCTCCCGCCAAGAAGGCAAGGAACGCATCTTCGACGTCTCCAACCTCGCCGAACTCGACCGCGGCCGCGCCGTCGTCCTCGCCTCCGGCGCCCCGGCCACCTTGGTCCGCACCGTGCCCTGGTACACAGGCCGGCACAAAGACGCCGTGGAGACGTCCATCAAGAAGTACAGCCCCCGCCCGGAGGAACCGGAGGCCGTCCCGGTGCCCTCCGCTCCGGCCGCTAATCCCTGGGTCACCGGGTAAGGAAGCAGACAGCCATGGCAGATGATTTCGGACTGTTCGACACGGACACGCCGACCCCCAACCCCGGCACGGGAGAAGACGGAAAACCGGAGAAGACACCGGAGCTCGTCTATGGCACGGCTGAGGAGTTCCTTCACGAGCAGCTGCTGCCGACGTACGTCCGCAGCGTCACCGGGAAGACCGCGAAGTGGTGCATCGAGTGGTACTTCCACCCCGAAGCCGTCTCCCGCGTTGCGGCGCTGTGGCGTTCCTGGGAGCACCTGCGCCTCGACCCGGCCACCGGAATGAGCGTCTGGTGGCGCGACCACGCAGACGCTCACATGGGCGTCCTGCTGAACCCTCAAGGGCCGTTCTTTAACTGCGACATGAAAGAACATCGCGACCCTGACCATCTGGAACCAAAGAAAGCACCTGAGGGCTGGTTCCCTGACGTGCGAACTCAGGCAATGTAGGAACCCAGCGGGACCGTAAAGGGGAGACTGCCAGCAGGCTCCGCAATCTTGACTAAGTTGGGCATCGCCCTCGCGTTCGCGGCTTCTCAGGGTGGCCACGCGCGGAGGTTGCGGGGTCACTGCTGAACTCTGAGCCAGGGGGTGAACTGATGTTGAAGGGCTTGAGGATTGGCGGTGCTGCCTTCCGCCCTAGGACCCGGTTCAAGAGCTCAATCAGCGGCGCGGTCTGACCTGGCGGGAATGTCAACTTCATCGGAATTGCAGATTCTTTTTTAAACTTCTCTGGTTGTGAAACCTTTTGGCCTTTCCCGGACAATACAAGGCATGGGGAACTTTGAATCTGAAGATGAGGAGTTGTGGTCGCAAAGCCTCGAGGGCGACGGCGGAGCCTTTGGGGTGTTGTTCGACCGACACCGCGATAGAGTCTTTCGCCATGCCTACCGGCTGGCCGGGGATCGACATGACGCTGAAGACATTATGGCCGCGGCCTTTCTCGAACTTTGGCGGCGGCGGGCGAAGGTGCGGCTCGTGGGGGCCTCCGTACTTCCCTGGCTGCTCGTCACGACGACCAATGTGGCCCGTAATAGCGGGAGGGCCGCATTTCGCTACCGAAGATTGCTGAGCTCTCTCCCTCGGAACAGCGATGTATCAGATGCCGCCGGTGACCCGTATCTGCAGAACGAGATGGACAAGGTTGCCGCCCGTGCGCTGGGGGGACTAAACGCCCTGGATCTAAAGCTCGTGACTCTGGTCATCTTCGAGGAATACAGTGTCGTCGCGGCGGCAACCGTTCTGAACCTGACGCCGACCGCGGCGAAGACGCGCATGCATCGGGCACGAAAGCGTATGAAGGCGTCGCTGTCCGAATCATTTCAGGGACACCCAACGACTAAACCCGCACTGGAAGGAGAAAGGCCATGAACGAGCTTCGCAGCGATGACCGTTTCAGCAGAGCACTCCGGGCGGAACTTGTGACACGGGTTCAGGACACGGGACCCGCCCGTGCTCGGAAGCGGGCTCGGCGTTGGCTTAGTGCCGCCGCACTTGCGGGGGCGGGACTTCTCGGCGGGGTAGGCGCAACTGCTGCCGGGGTGTTCGTGACGCCCGGCAGCCTGCGCGTTACGCCGCTATCATCGCCGGTGACAGCAACACACTCGGGGACGGCGACTGTGCAACTCGGGGCACCACCGGACGGGGCAACCGGCGTCCAAATGGATATTGTCTGCCTGACTCCTGGGCGTTTCGAATACGAAGGAGCCGCCAGCAGCTCTTGTGCAGCGGCCGACGTCGGCTCGCTCGGAGAGCGGAGCGGACTCACCGTCCCACTCTCCCCTGGGCAGGAGAGCGTGACCATCACGACCGAACCAGACGCGCGCTGGCGACTGACGGCACAGTACGTGCGGCAGGAAACCACAGGCTGGGTCCGCAACGAAAACGGCAACTCGTACGGCGTCCAGAACGAAACCGGAGCACCCGACCTAGTCTCTGTTATGGCAACCAATGGCATCCGGGGCTACGCCTACCGCACTGACCTGGAAGAAGCCGACGGCACGGCAGCCATGCGGACGTTTAGGAGCCCCCAGGACGCAGTCGACTGGCAAAAGGCCCGCCGCGGAAAATCATTCCCCATCCCCGTCTATGACGTGGCCGGCAAAACGGTCGTGGGTGAGTTCGTCGTCGAAGCAGATAGAGGCGGGCCTGGTGAGAACAACGACAATGTACTCTCCGGCGAGCTTCCGACCGGCCCTGGTAGCAGCACTGCTTGCGCCCTGCCTAAGGGGGAACAAGGAATACCGCGGACCGCACCCGAAGCAATTTGGGCACTGGACCGTAAAGTTGCCGTCCCTTCCGCCCCGACGACGTTCGGGCCCGCCACGACCACCGGTGGCATAGCCAAGTGTTTCGCGCACAACCCCTCCGGGGCCCTGTTCGCCGCAGCCCATATGCTCTCCGTGACCTGGCAGGACGGCCCCGCAGCGGTCGTTACCAAATACGCCGTGGATTCCCCGGAAAAGGTCTGGGTACTGGACAGCCTGAACACCAGGGCGGCATCCCTGCCCGATCCCGTTCCGCAGATCAAGGGATACCGGATCACCATGGATGGACCGGACAAGGCAATTGTTCAGATGGCAATCTCACTGAAAGGCTCACTTGTCAGCGGGCAAATGAACCTGGAGTGGGCCGGATCGGACTGGACTATCGACGCCTCAAGTGTCCTCAGCAGTCTTGGTGCCCCAATCAACGACCTCACGGGCTACACCCCATGGGCCGGAGCTTGAGTTTGATGAGCCCCTCACGCGATCAGGAAGTCGTCATTCGAGGACAGACATGGAAGAGTCGGCCGGCATGACGATGCAGACGCGCTTGTAGCCGGGAAACCAAGCCTCCGCTGCTTGAGTCCAAAGCCACCCTGCCACCAAAAGAACTGCCACCATCAGAGTCCATCCGATGGTGGCAGTTCGCTTTTGTGTCGCGAGTTATTCTGAAAAACTAACCCCGGGCGACTTCCCCAGAACCCGGAGCGATCACAAACTCACCGATCTTTGTGGTTCCGGCTTCGTCGTACACCGGAATGCTGACTGCCTTTTTTCCTTGAGACTCTTGCCATTTCAAGGCTTCCGCTGGGGACTTGAACAACGACGGATGCCCTTCCCCTTTTTTTAGTTGATCGTTACTGACATAGCCCAGTTCTCCGTTGGTCGCAAGGGCTTTGATTAAATCGGGTTCTACGACCACGCCGTCTACGTTCTTGATCGATCCGTACGTCTGGCCGGCTGCGTTTCTTTTGAAGATGGTCTGCCCCTCGCGGTTCCTATTGTCGTGAGGCTCAGAGGCTAGACGCGTGGCTGGCGCATCGCTGGAGATGGAAGCGGCAGCCGCAACTGATCCCATGCCAATCCCCGCGATCAGAAGGGCAGCGGTTGCGGTCATGATCTTCGTGCCGGCGGTCATTTTTATTTTCTTCAAAACATTCCCCCAAGATTGTTTTAGGTCAGTTTGCAGTCTGCATTCCCGTTGGGAATGTCTCGAATCCTTCGTAAGCATAGTTGGAATAGTTGAAAGCCCAAGATATTCCCTTGCTATAGAAGTTTCCCTTTCCGGCATAACTTGCAGACGTCCGCCACGTTTGGGCGCCACAGAGCGTTCGATCCGAGTATGACATCGCACTGCTGGAAACAAGAACCTCAGCGCTCTGTTGGTAATTTTGAATCAAGCGTGCTTGAACGGCTATTCCGCCAGCAATGACACACTTAGATACCGGAGCACTGTAGGTGTATCCGGTAGCGAAGCCGTTAGAGGTTTGAACTAAGGCATAATTGTAGAAAGATACTCCATCAACCGAGTAGTTACCATTCGGACTTGCACTGGTTCCATTCGCCTGGGCGGCGACTGGAACTGATACCAACCCGATGGTTACTAGTATCGCCGCAAGTGCACTCTTGATCTCGATCATATTTCCCCCAAAAGAAATAATGCGCGCCCCGAGCGACGCTTATGCGGTTCATTCCATCAGCTAAACCTGAATGTCAAGGTTTCGAAAAACACGCAGTTAGATCATGAAGTCTTGAGGAAATACTGTGTTAAGCCGTCGTGAAATTCGCAATCAATCGTGCTATGGGGTGAGATGGGCGGCACCCTAAAATACAAGTCAAGTGGAGAGCCAGCCCAGTGCGAGCAAACGTTCGAGCATGGACGCTGGCTACGCGCCAACTAATCGAGTGTCCAGTGATGCTTGAATACATCGTTGAGTTCAAACTCAAACCGAGCCCGCGGCCGGCGGGCTGCCAAGCGGTGCTGTGGGCAAGGCTGTCAGAAGCAGCGCCCAGCGCTGAGTGAGACTGCAAATCCGGTCTGGGAATGTCAGTCTGATTTGTGCCCACGATGGACCTAAATTGCAGTCTCATCGGGACCCACATTTGGCGCCGGAGATGGCAACATCCCGCCAAGAAGGTCAGAGCAGGGATGGCGTGGCCATCCCTGCTCTTCCCTGGATTGAAAACTAACCCGAGCCCGGGGTGCGTCGAGTGAATCGGCCGACCCCTTGTCGGGTTGGGCGGTCGTTTCAGAGAAGTCGTGTAACGGCGGCAATCAGTTCGGGAAGCGTCTCAGGAATTGCTTCGGTGAGGGTGGTATCCGGCATCTTCTTGACCGACGTGCCGGAGACCGGCAAACGGCCTGTCGGCCCTGAAAGTGCCACGTATGTGCCATCGTCGTTCTTCTGGAGGAAAAGCATGGATTCTTCCCCTGGCTGCATAATCGCATCGCCTTCCACAACAACAACCGAGTCCTTCAGCGCCCCGCCGGTTTGCTGCACCGTTATGGTCGCTGCCGGTTTGGTTCCCTTCAGCCACGATTTAACGGTCACCGTAGCGTCTGTGAAGGGGATGCCATCAACAGCTGCTGCCGGTGCGGACTTCTCAACTGTCCCCACGACAATTGCGTCAGCGCTCTGTGCGAGATCCTTCAGTGTCGGGTATGCCTTGGCCCAGCTTGCGCTTATGGACGTAGTCTTGGCCGGCGGTTGTGCCTGCGGCGAGGCGCAGCCACTCAGGAGTAAAGCTCCGACAAAGACCGCAGCCATTGATGGGAGAAATGGAAGTTTCTTCATGGTGGTCACCCCTTTCAGTAAATTGCGTTGACACCGGCGATTTCGTCGCTTGTTGGATAGTAAATTCCGCAACGATTGGGCGTCGCCGAGTTCATCAAGTAGCACCCGCCCACGTGCTCCAACCCAAGCGCGTGTCCCAGCTCATGTGCCGCAACACCGCGAGTCGTTGTGTAGGTGTACCCGTCGGTGTAGTACGAATTCAGGTACGCATTCATGGGTGCCTGGTACAGGCTTCCAGCCGTCGAACGGTAAGTAATACCGTCCCACGTCACATTGCTAATTCGCGTCTGGCGCAAATAAATGTTGGCGGTCCCCGTCGTGACATAGAGGTTAATATCGGTCGCGCTGGACCAGTTGGAGGTCGCCGCTGACCATCCACTGGAATTTTGCCCGCTTTGACCGCCATCAATGTAGACGGCAAGGGTTGAGGAGCCCCATTTATAGCCGGACCAGCTGTATGCCTGGGCGGGCAGGGCGGTTACGGTGATGAAGAGAAGTGCGGCGAAGAAAGCGGAAATACGCGTAAGGCGGCGCAATAGCATCTGGATCCCCCTTGTTCCATGAGTGCCGGTTCCGGCATACCAGAAGTATCTGCCCGGAATGAACAGAATGAGCAATAAGTATGTATTTGTGACATAAATGTGATCTGGATAAAACCGGTTTGGAACCTGGGAGTCGCCCATCGGGCGGGACCGCCCCAGCCGTTCGGACCAAGAACTACCACGTGAGGCCGTTCTTGCCCCTTTCGGAACCCCTTGCTGTGGGCTGCGGTGAGTGCGCGTATCTGGGTTTCGTTCGCGCCGGTGTTTGTCAGGGATTCCCCGAACTTTTCGTGGTGTTCGGGGGAGCCGTAGTCGGTAACCGAGGTGCACGGAGAGCACAGCTTTACGTAATCATGGTTATCGGTGATGTCAGAACCACAAGATATGGCAAAAATTGTGGAAAAGACGCCACATGTAGTGTTTGGTGCGTGAGATCGGAGTTGCCTGCCCTAGCCTCTTACTACGCCCCAAGAGCGGCAGCCCTGGCCACGCGCCAGTGGAGGCTCACTCCTGCTCCTTCCAAGGACTTTTCTGTCCCTTGCCTTCTTTAAGGCACTACCATGGCCTAACTTCCTCGGGAGACCTCGGACCGCATATCGGTCCGGGGTCTCCCGGCCTCCCCGTCGGGGCCCGGGGAGTGCGACGACACTAGCTAAGTAATTCCTCGCTCCATCCCTAGATGAGCGACGATGCTTGACCAACCCGATGATGTTTGCAGCGGCGAACCCCAGCGCCGCTGCTACCAGGACCACCTTGAAGCCAATCCAAAATGGTTGGGATACATCTGTGAATAGTGCGAATACCCCTGGGAGGAGCCCGGCGATGACCCCTCCGACACTGGGAAAGAATCGCTTCTCTGCTGGCTTGGGAGAAGTCATGCCTGGGGAGGCGCGTCTCTGTTGCCGCGTGCGAGGAGCTTACACATAGCAATCAAAAGGGCGAAGGCCAACAACAATATTCCTCCCGCGACACGTGGAGGAGTTAGGTCCAAGAGACTCACCACGGCAAGCGCGACAAGAAGGCCAACCTGCCACCACGTTGCCCGAGAAATCACTGTAACTATCTTGCCCATTGAAGCCACTCCCTAAATCACGCATGAGACGACAGTTACGGCTCCCCCGAGCCCAGCCACCCACCCCGGCCCGAGAAGGGCTTTCCCGGGCCGAGTCGTATAGATCTCACGTAGAGGAAGCAACCCCAGAAGATAATTAGTCCGGCGGCGAGCGGGACAAATGGCATGGTCACCATCTGAGTGTGATCGGTGCAGCAACGGCGTGTTGCATTAGCTGGGTGTCGTAAAAACCCCGATCAGAGCGGAGGCGCACAGGGCCAGGGCAAGCCCTATGAAGATCAAGACGATCCGCGATCCCTGGTATGGCTGTCCTGGGCCGGGTCGCTTTGACCTCACATAGAGAGCGCAGGCGGCGAGCAGAATGAGACCAGCGGCAAGCGGAACAAGTGGCCAGTAGATCAATCGTTCACCACCCTGCCGCGCATGCAACGAAAGCTGCTCCGCCAGTTAGGCCGGCGACAGCCCCTGCCGCCCCTGAGAGGGCGCCGAGCGCCACACCTTCTGGAAGAGCAATGATGGAGAGATCAGCCAGAACGGACAAACCGAAGAGGCCCGCGGCGAAAACCCCTATCCCAGCCGCTGCAGCGGTAAGACCGTCGCATACACTGCGTCCGGTTGGATCGCTGTGGTTGATGGCATCACATCCGGCGAAGGCGTACCGGTTGGCGTTCTTGGGGTTCAGTGGTGCGTCGAGGGTGTCCTGCTGGGTCCACCGCCCGAGGGTCGGGCTGTACCAGCGTTGGCCGTATTTGACCCAGCCGGTGACGCGGTCCTGGATGCCGGCCTTGAACATGTAGGGGTTCTGGGAGGTGCCGAGCCCGCCGGAGTCCGCGGTGATGGTCGGGACGCCGTAGGGGTCGTAATCGTAGGCGAATGCCCTGTAGGAAGCACTGGTGATGAGCGCTGCCGGGTTGCCTGTGCCGTCGTAGACGTAGAGGGACTGCATCCCGGAGCTGGTGCGCAGCATCAGGGCTTCTCCGGTGACGGGGTCGTGCTCGACGTAGGCCGTGGCGTTGTCCTTTTTGTACTGCTCGATGATGGGCTGGCCCTGGGCGTCGGTGCGGCCGTAGATGACCTTGTAGGTCCCGTTCGGGGTGGTCTGGGAAAGCACCTCGTTCTGCGAGGCTCCGGCGTAGGTGTAATTGTAGGTGGTGCCGGCCTTGGTGACCGAGGTCATCTGCTCGGCACCGTTGTAGCCGTAGCTGCCGTTCGGGTCGGCGGTGAGGTTGCCGGCCCCGTCGTAGGTGTAGCCGGCGGTGCTGATCTGGTTGGCCGGGTTGGCGGTGAAGTTCTGGCTGGCCCCGGTGCCGCCGCTGGCGGTGAGCCGGTTGCCGCGGGCATCGTAGGTGTAGAGGTAGGTCGTCGGCGATGAGCCGCCGGTGATCGCGGCCTTAGTGAGGCGCCCGGCCTTGTCGTACGTGTAGGCGGTGACGGCTCCGGTGAGGTTGTTCTTGACCCACTGGATCTTGGACCGGTCCGCCGTCGTGGTGCTCGGGCAGGTCGGTGCTGTGGAACCGGCGGAATAGCAGTAGGTCAGGTCCACGACATTGGAGTTACTGGCATCCCCTGTCCCCTGCTCTGCGAGGACGCGGGTGACCCGTCCGGTCCGGTCGTAGTCGGTGTGGGTGTGCGCGGCCCAGGTGGTCCGGTCCGCGCTGGCCTGCAGCCAGGTATCGGTGCGCCGGCCCCGGTCATCGGTCGCGACGGCCAGGGTCTGGGGCGTGCCGTTGTAGAGGTAGGTCATCGTGGTCATGACGCCCGAGGTGTCGAAGGCATAGGAGGTGGTGCCGCGGGTGTCCGTGGTGGAGACCAGGTTGGAGGCCTTGTCGTAGGCGTAGGAGATGGTCCCGCCGCCGGCGGTGTTCACCCGGGACGTCAGCCGGCCCATCTGGTCGTAGCCGTAGGTGGTGGTGCCGGAGCCGTCGACCCGGGTGAGGACCTGGCCGTTGGCGTTGTACGTGTACGCCACGGCCGGGGTGCCGTCCGAGAAGCTCGTGCCAATGAGCCGTCCGACGGCGTCGTAGGAATAGGTGGTGGTGTTACCGCGGCCGTCGGTGGCGGTGAGCGGCCGGGCCCAGGCATCGTAGGTAAAGGCCCTGGCCCCGAGCGAGGAGCCGGTGACCGGGGTCAGGTCCGTGAGCTCGTGGAGGTTGTTGTAGCCGTACAGGGTCTTGTTCGTCCCGTTCCCCGGCGCGAGGGCGGAGACAACCGTGCCGTCCAGGTTGGTGTTGTACCCCAGGGTGGCCGTGGCGGCCATGGCGTCGGAGGAGGTCAGCGCGTTCCCGGCACCGTTGTAGGTGTAGAGCGACTTGTTCCCGGCATCGTCCGTGCTCGAGCTGGCCAGGTACCTCGTGTTCACGGCCGTGTTGGCGTACTCGGCCTGGCCGGCGGCGCCGCCCTGGGAGGCTGAGGCGGTGATGGACTGGCCGGAGTTCGCCCCGTAGGTGTTCGTCGTCGTCCCCGACGTCGTTCCGGTGCCCTGGGTGGCGGTGAGCGTGTCGAAGTCGCCGGTGTAGGTCGCCCCCTGTGCCCGGCCCATCGGATCCGTCGCGGAGGTGACGCGTCCGTCCGTGCTGAGGTTGTACGTGGTGCGGGGTCCCGAGGCGACCGGAACCGCGGGGTCGGTGTTGGGTCCGGCGACGAGGGTTTGGGTGCTCGTCGGGTAGGTGATCCGGGTGATCGAGTTCCCCGGGGACCCGGCGGAGGTGTTGACCCGTTCGATCTGCGTGACCCGGCCGGTGGTGTCGTAGGTCAGGAGGGTTTTACCGCCTGTGGGCGGGGTGATCGCCGAGATCCTTCCGCTGTTGTAGCCGAAGGTCGTGATCTTCCCGGCCGGATCGGTGAACCTGGTCCAGTTGCCGTAGCCGTCGTTGAACAGGGCAGCCGACCGAGTCGCTGACCCGCTGGTCAGGGAGATGGTCGCGAGGGTTCCGGAGTAGGAGTCGTAGGCGAGTTTGCCGCCCACGCCCTTATTCCCGCTGATGTCGGTGATTTTCCCGGTCCCCGGGGTGAACGTCGTCGTGTTGCCGTTGCGGTCCGCGAGGGACTTCACCCGCCCGTCGGCGTTGAACGTCACAACGGATGCGTTGGTTCTGGACGTCAGCGTGTAGGTGCCGTCCCCGTACTTCACCAGGTCGGCCTTCGTCCCGGCCGGTGCCGTGAACGCCGTCGTCGATCCGGAGACCGGGGTGAACAGGGCCGAATAGCCGTCGCCGGCGGTGTAGAGCACGCCGGAAGGGATCGATGAAAGGGAACCGGTCCCGCCGAGGTTCAGGGTCCACCGTTGTGCGGCGTCCCCTTGGGTTGTGGCGGTGGACTGGGAGTTGAACACCGCGCCGAGCGGAACGTCGGCATTGACCCCTGGCAGGGCCAGCCCATTCACGGACAGCATCAGGTTGCCGGTGCCGACGTCCACGGAGCCGGTGACCTGGTCGGAGATCTGCAGCGGCAGCCGGGTCGCCCCGGGCCGGGAGCCGAGCTCGCCGATGGTGGTCTGTTCCCCGGACGAGGCGCCGGGGAGGACCATCGGGACAGGCACTACTGCCAGGCCCGGGCCCGCGGTCCCGGCCAGCAGGCCGATGCCCAGGCAGGAGGCGATGGCGCCCCGCAACAACAAAGCCGGCGGCCTATGGCCACCGGCAGATCGATTTGAACGTTGCGGCGCAGGCCGCCTTCCCCCAACAAGCATTGTGCCCCCAGACTTGGAAGTGAGTGATGGCGCTCACTTTAGGCACGGGTTTTGTCCAATGACTAGAGAAGTATGCTTGTCATTTTCGTGACAAAATATTGCACCGGCTGTCACGTACCACCTTCAGCGGAAGGCCGAGCCCTCCAGACATCACGGGGGTGCCGTCATTTTCAACCGTCCTCCCGGGGCTGGAAACACTTGCCACAGTCAGCCCTACAAGGCCGGCCCGCTTCTGCTCCGCTCAGCCAACTGCTGCCCCTGCGCGGGTCGGGTCTTCTTGGCTTTGGCTGCGCCCTTAGGCTGCGTTGGAGGCCCACAAAAAGAAACCCCGTCCGGGATGGCCCGGACGGGGTTCTGTGTTTTCGGGGGTATGTCCCCCTGAGGCTAGGGCCGATTCAGAGCCGCGTACTCGGCCCCCAGTTCCTTTGCGAGTTTCTGCAGATCCTTCCCGCTGGCCGGCTCATGCAATGCCTCGGAGAGGTCTACGACCAGCCAGTTCTTTCCCGTCACGACAGAGACGGGCTGGGTTTTGGCGTCTGCGTACACCTGGTAGTCCGCCTTCCGACCCGCTTCATCCTTGAACCAGTCGATCTGGACGTGGCCGGAGCACACGGCATATTCGGCTTTGATCCCCTTCTCGTCAATGGCCTTGTTGATGATCGGATCCGTCGTGGGCTTCTTCTCGCAGCCCAGGACTTTGTCAACGGCGTGGAGGGCATCGTCGAGGGAGCCGAATTCGGGTAGCCCCTGATCCACCAACTGTTGTCCGGCTGGCTGTTGCGCAGCCGGCTGTTGCGCAGCGGTCTGCTGTCCAGCTGCCGCGCAACTTGAAAGGAGGCACCCTAGCGCCAGAGCGGCGGCGGCGTTCCTGTACTTGAGCTTGTCCATGGTCTTCAGACCCCCACTTGTCTCGTTGAAATTATCCTGACATAAGGTGGGCGTGGCTCACAGGCCCGAGGGCCGCAAACGTCGCCCGATTGCATATGGGCACCAGTTATCTTGGGCTGGCGTCCAACGCTCGAACCACAAGGGATGCTGAAAACAGGCCGATGCCCAGGGGAAGCATGAGCTTCGTCAAGAGACCTGCCAGGCCAAATACGAGGCTCGTCCCGATCTGAGCAGTGGACCCCGATGCGGAATCTATGGCGATAGCCAGAGCCGGCATGATCCACTCACCGCCCAATACGCCCACGCAGATGAGGACGATGCCGACAGTACACAGTCGGTGAGCTGAAAGCTTGGGTGGCCAGCTGTGTCCGCCACCGTCTTCGGAGCCAACCAGGCTTCCGTTCGGTTCATCGGGGGTAGTCATAACGTCCGTCCTCACGCATTTAGTTGGACTGCTCGGCGGAAACGCGGATCAGTGGTGATGTCTCTCTTGCATGCTCCCGCTGTGTAATGAATAGCCAGAAGCATATCGCGGGCCGGTCAAGTATGCATGACAAATCTGTCACACAAAATGGTAAAGAAATGGAGGGATGACATGTCATCCCTCCATTTCTCATGCAGTTTCAGTCGTCCGATTTACTCGAACTGCCCAAAACCCCACGTATAGGTGATCGACCTTACGTTGAATTCGGGATAGGCAGAGACTCCGTCCCACGGAACGCGAATAGTGGCAGCCCGTCCGCAACCAATGTCGTACCAGGTCCTCCAGATGCCAAAGCTGCTTCCGTAGTATCCCTGGTAGTAGCCGACGCCCTGGGCGCAGACCGAGGTGCCGGTGGCTCCATCCATGTACCAGTTGTAGACCTTGCCGCCCGACCCGATGAAAGAGGTGTTGCGACGGATTGAACCCGACCACCCGCCGCCGAGCGGGGCGTTGAAATTCGTCCAGTTACTGGTTGTTGCCATTGGCGTGACAGTGGGTTCGGATTTCTTCTTGCCGCCGGGCGCCCCAAGCTCACCAAAAACGCGAGCCTCATCGGCTTTAGCTACCTTGCCCTGCTTGAGGTTCAGCTTCCGAGCAACCTCCGGAAGGACAACAAGTGACTGCTTCGCATTCTCCGGAAGCGGGATGAACGTGGCTTTGCCTTCCACGTCAGGAGCAACGGCTGCCTCACTGACGACGTAAATCCCGTTGTACTGGGTTTCCGCACTTGAGGTTTTATCCTCGGTCGCCGCATTTGCTGTGACGGCGGATGTCGGCAGCAGTACCGCCAGTGAGACTCCGATTGCCATGACAGTCGCGCCGAATTTTCTTCGTGTTTGAACCACGTTCTTCCTTTCAAACGATCCGCATTGATCGCCTCCCCCAAATGAAAGGCTGGTTGAAAAGTAACACATACATTGGGGCAAAAAAAGCGGTTCATAAAGACAGTTTAGAAACCCCGACCGGATGACCCGATCGGGGCTTCCTGTTGTTCAGTGAGACACTCCGATGCCAGGCTCAGCGGACTGAGTCCAGATACCGGGCAACTGCCTAGCGAGCCGGACCGCTCTTGGTCCGTTCCGCACCCACGGCCGCCCCTGTGCGGGTCTTCTTGGCTTTAGCTGCACTCTTGCCCATGGTGACCGCCGCGCGGGGGTGTGTGCCCTCACTGCGTTCTGCGGTGGCGCGCCCACGGACTTGTGCTTCGTTCGCTCCGGTTCCGGCCAAGGATGCGGCGAAAGCTTCCTGGCGTTCCGCTGAGCCATAGTCGGCGGCCGACGTCGCCTCAGTCTTCAGTCCCTGGTCTTTGAGCCGGCTGCTGTCGTTGCCGGTGACGCGGTTCTCGATCTCGCGGCCGACGCTTTCCATGCGGGCGAAGAGTTCCTTTTCGGCTTGCTCGTACCGCTGTTCCAGGTACTCCCACTGTTCGCTCTTGACACCGGCCGCGGCCAGAAGCCTGGCCTCGTGCATATTCTTGGCTGCTTGCACGAACTCCGGATCCTCGAAGTGCGCGTCGCCGGCGCCGTTGATGTTCGCGGTGGTCTCTTTGCGGAGCTGGTCGATGTCGGGACCGTTGATGCCGTCCTTGCCGATGAGGAACATGCGTTCCTTCACGATGGCGTCCGCTGCCTCTACCGCTGTAGGTGTCTTGGCGGTGTGGGCAGTCTGCAATGCCTGGGCCAGCTCGGGGTTGGCAAGGTATTCCACGGGCACCTGGTGGCGTTCCATTTCCGGGGCCAGTGTCGCGGCCTGGGCGCGGAGTTCTTCGGCGCGGGCCGCGGCGAGCAATCCCATGGCTTTCTCGTGTTCGGCGGCCGCCTTGCGTGTCTCTTCCTGGCTGCGTTCCAGTGCGTCCTGCCGTGCCTTTTCCGTGGTGATGGTCTGGATCCCTGATTCCAGGTAGGCGGCGTCCGCGCCGACGTCGCGGGTGTCGATGCCGTAGCGGGTGAGGACTTGCCTACGGATCTTTTCCGAGGCCGCGAGGGCGGTCGGGTCGTAGTCTTTCCAGCTCATCGCGACGGCGTGGGCCGTGGCGATGTCATGGGGCCGGGCCTTGTCCCACCACTGGTCCTTCTCTACCGGTGCCAGCGCCGCGTGTGCTGCACTGCGGTCTGTCGTGAGGCGGGCCTGCGCTTCGTGCGCTGCCTGTGCATCCTGGTGTTCCTGCTTGCGTTGGGACTCCTGCCGGCGACGGGCCAGCGTCTCGGCAATGCGGGACGCGATCATGAGGGACTGCCGCATTCCGCCGTCCAGCAGTTCGTCCATTCCGTCTGATTCACTCATCGTGCTCCCCTTGCAGTTGGTGGTAGTCGTTATCGGTCAAGTACGGGGCCCGAATCACGGCCCGTGTACTGGCGGGTCCTGGCCGGCGTTGGTGTGTTCGGCACTGCTGACCCTGGACGGATGGGCGCCATGCCACGCAGCCCAAGTTCTACGGAGTTCGATGCCGCTGCCTGTTCCGGTGCACCGACGGTGACCGGCCTGGGCATCGTCGCCGCGAACGGCTTCAGTTGTTCCGTGACGACGGCCCGGAGCCGCTGCGCTTCACGGGTCCGTCCGGACTGTTGGTGCATTTCGTGGATGGCAAAGGCAGTGTTGACCAACTGCAGCATGAGCGCCGACTGGGCGGCCGTCTTGTTCTTGCTGGACGCGGCCATGAACAACATGGCAGTGCCGGCAATGGACGGCAGGGCGACGGGCTTGCTGTGCTGGCGTGGTGCGCGGAGCTGGGCGGTGCGGGACAGTTCGGCGGCGGTGGCCGCCAGCGGACCCGGCGTCGGTTCGAGCCGGTGGGACCATGCCGCGAACGCGCCGGAGACTTCCCGCGCTGCCTTCGCCCAGGTCGCGTGATCATCACGGGGCAGGGTGCGCAGCTGCTCAACCAACGCGGTCGCGTTCCGGGTGTACTCCACCCACATTTCCGCCGGAGGTGTTCCGTTCTCGGGGCCGGTCCTGGACACGGTGCGCCTGTTGCGGGCTGCCGCGTTCCACTCAGCTGCAGCCTCTGTTGCAAGGTGCGGTGAGTCCATCCACTCTTCACGCAAAGCACCCAGCTTCAGGTCCGAGGCGAGGGTGCCGCCGCCGAACCAGATAGGCCGCTCGCCCTGCTTGGGGCGTTCGGCCACGGAGTAGCCAACGATGACCTCGGTGGTGTTCTTCGCATAGCGGGGTCGGACCAGCATCCCGGTGTCGCGGGCACGCCGGACGAACTCACCCTCTGTCGCGGAAGAGCTGGCGCTGGCACGGACTTTCCGGGCCAAAGAGGACCGGTGCATCTCCCGCTCGTCCCGGACAGCGGTGGCCTTCTCGGCCCGGTCGTAGCCGCGGGTGGCGTGCACGGTAGAGAGCTGTTCCAGCCCGTACTTGACCTCCAGCTCACGGCACGATTCCTGCGCCCTCTTGTAGTCCCCGTGGGTCGATGCTTTGGTGCCGTCTTCGCGGACCAGGGACACGGCCAGGTGGATGTGGTGGTTGCCGTTTTCACTCGTGCCGTGGTTGACCGCGGCCCACCGGCAGCGGGCCTTTCCGCTGGTTTCGGTGAAGCCCATGGAGTCCACGAAATCATTGGCGATATCGCCCCACTGCTGATCCGTCAGTGCGCCCTCTTCGGCACGCAGGCTCAGCGAGCAGTGCCACACGCTGGCGTCCTTGTAGCCGACGTGGACGCGCTCCTTCTTGGCCGCATCCCACTGCATGTCTTTGATCTGCACCGATACGCCATAAGCCTTGCGCGGACGGTCCAGATGCTTGGCGATAGCCAGGGCATCGTCGCGGTCCAGAACACCGTCGTCGTACCACGCCATGATCGCAGCGTCGCCGGCTACCAAGTGCGGATCGCTGTGTGCGTTCTTCGTCTTATTGGCGTCCGTAGAGGCCAGGTAAACCATGAGCCCGCCCATGCGCGAACCGCGGGTGATGTTCGGAATCATCTCTACATCAGCCCGTCTATGGCATCGTCGATGCGCATCGCAACAGAGCGGATGTGCTTCAACGCTTCGTGCGCCTCTGCGGGGAACTCGCTCGTGGCGTTGGCCTGCCGTGCGAGCTGGTTGATGTTGTTCGAAGAACGCGCCAGCAGATTGTGCAGGGACATCAGTTCCGCGATAGCTGCCCGCCGTTCGGTAGTCGTCTCCTGCGCCTCGGACAATGCCGAGGTAATCAGTAAGTTCGGGACGGTCACCTTCTCGCGTTCGGCCCTTGCAACAAGCGCAGCTTCCTCTTCCACAGTGACCCACAGGTCACGGCGCTTCTTGGTGCCGGCGGGAGTGTTCTCCCGACGTCGGCGCGACAGATTGAAACGGTGAGTGAATCCCTCATCCGACATTCAATCCATCCCTTCAAGGCCCAGCGCAGCGACCCCGGAACCGGGGACCACACTGACCAGTGTGCCGCACTCGACCGCCAGTGTCGAGCGCGACAAGCCACTTACACCCGTGTAAGTGTATAGCTTGCTCCGAATGGATGCCTTTGAGAGTTTTTTCGCCCAGTGTGCGAGACTTCTGAAAACCCTGCCTCCGACCGTCAGCGGTGGCAGGTAGGGTTTGGGTATGGATATCAATGACATCGCCGCAAGAGCCGCCGCAAAGATCGACGCCGCCAGGGACGCCAAAGTAAACGCCGTCAAGAGGGCCGCCGCCAGCGGAGTTGAGGTCCAGGAGGCTGCGCAACTGCTTGCCGCCGCAGAGCAGAAGTACGCCAAGGACTATCAGGCAGCGTTGCGGGCAGACTGGACCGAATCCGACCTGCGAGGCTTTGGTCTGGACGCTCCGGCCAAGAAGGCCAGCGGTCGTCCGCGTGGCCGGAAAACCACGCAGGAGTCCGGTCCGGTTGCCGTCGGACCTGAGTAGTAGCCCCTCGCCCACATGGGCACGGCAAAAGCCCTATCGCTCCGCTGCTTTTCCCGCACACATCCGGACGACGGGACCCAGCTGACCGGCTGCACACAACCGCCGGGGAACCTCGGGACTCTTCACTCACCCAGGTGTCCGGCGGCCATGCACAACCTGCACAGTGTGCGGTCACCAACGGCAACGTTCCCCATGGTCCAAGACACGCCGCTCCCGACGTCGGCAGGGCGCTCTGGCTGGCTCTTTTCAGCCGTAGGCCAGATGCGGCTCCGGTGGGCAGATACGACGAAGGCCGGCACCTTTTTGAGGTGCCGGCCTTCGTCGTATCTGTGTTCTTCTAGTCTTCCGTGGTGACGTCGTCATCCTTGATCTGACCGGCCGCGATGCGCTCTGCGGTCTTCGCGAACGCCGCCTCGATGTACGCCGTCAGGTCACTTTCCCGGACCCGCCACACACCTCTTCCGCCGAACTGGCCTGCAGGCAGCTCACCGCTGCGAACCAGTGAGTAAACGAGCGCGCCTTTGACGTTCAGGATCTCCTGGACCTGTTCCAGGGTCAGCATCCTGGGGAACGCGGGCCCCGTGGCCGGCGCAGGGTTCTCTTTGGGGTCCTCTGTCCGTTTCGGCATTTCTCAATCCACCTCGTTCCGGTGTTGCAGCTCGTCCCTGGTGCGCTGTCCGCGGCGGAGGGATCCGGCCGGAACCGGCTCCCATTTCTTACCCTGGTTGTGCTTGCGTTCCAAGCGTTTCACTTCGCGCATCGTTGCACGAACGATGAAGTCGGACACGCTCGCGTCCCCCTCCAACTGCCCGGCGGCCAGGAACGCGGCCCGGACTTGGCCGGCCTCATCCTCGGTGAAGTAGGGGGTAAAAGCGGCGATCTTTTTAGACGGCACGAAGGCTCCGTGGCCACGGGTGGAGGCTGTCCAGATAGCCGGGATGAAGCGTCATGTCTCCATCGTCGTTCGTGCGGATATCGGAGTGCTGGTGGCTACCACCGGCATGGGCAATGGCGGCGAGCACCAAATCAAGGTTCTGCCGGTCCAGACCCGGAACGACCTCACTCAGGACGACCGGAACATCCTCCGCCAGCGACGCCGCGAGCAGCAGGAACCGTCGTTCACCGCCGGAATAGGGTCCGTTGTTGGCGTGCTCTCCGAGGGCTTCGAAATCGATCCATGCGTTCACCTGGTGCGGGCCTGCCGGGGTGTCGCTCGTGTGGACCCAGGGGTTGCCGACGGCGGCGTACCGGCCGCCGAAGGCGCGCAGCAGCAGCTCGGTTCCGGCCTCGGAAGTGTAGGAGCCCTTTGCCCAGCTCCGGAGGTCATCTTCATGCGTCATAGCGTTTTCCTTTGGTTGGTCGTAGGGCTCGACGGGTGGGCTGCTGGAGTCAGCGTATCCTCCGGCTCCGACGGCGGGTCAGTACGCCGGTTCGGTGTCCTGGGGGCGGATGCTGATGTGTCCGGTGGGGTTGGCGTCGATACCGAACCATGGGTCATCGTCGGCGTACTCCCGGCTGCTGATACTCAGGCTCTCGGCCGGGTGCGGTTCCTCCTGGCCGGCTCCGCGTGGCGCGGCATCCGGGCGGCTGCTCCCGGCCGAATGGACGGCCGCCGCGACGTACCGCAGGGACGGGCCGATCTCCTCGACTTCGAGTTCGATCGCGGTCCGCCGTTCCCCCGTCTTCGTCTCGTAGCTGCGGGACTTCAACACCCCCGTTGCGATCACGCGGACGCCCTTAGTCAGGGACTCGGCGACGTGCTCGGCCGCCTCCCGCCAGACGCTCGCCCGCAGGAACAACGTCTCCCCGTCCACCCATTCTTGCCCCTGGGAATCGAACGCCCTGGGCGTGGAAGCAATGGTGAAGTTCGCGACCGCGGATCCACCCGGGGTGAACCGGAGCTCGGGGTCGGCAGTGAGGTTACCGGTCACTGTGATACTGGTATCGGCTGACATTGGCTGCATTCCTCCTGCTCTGGTTTCTAGGCTTCGCGGACGCGGCCGGCGGATTCGATGGTGATGATTTGCTCGATCCCGACCGGGTTCAACCCGGACCAGTGGTTCTCGGTGCCGTCCCTGTCGTAGACGACCACGGGCACCTGGGAGTAGCCAAGCTCTTCGGTGATGTACTCGAAGGCGGCCGGGTTGGTGGTGACATCCACCTCGTGGAAGGCGACGCCGGCCTCCGCGAACTTCTGCTTGGTCTTGGTGCAGCCGAAGCATCCGGCGGGCTTGGTGTAGATGGTGAGAGTCATTTTCAGTCCTCGGTTTCGTATCACGTTAGTTAGGTTCGACTGGCTGACTGCTACCTCAATTCTAACAATCATTCAACTGAATGAATAGGGTTCACGCCTTGATTTCTAGGGTTTTTTCGCGTGTATTTCGGTGCGATTCAGGATGGTGGGACCGTCTTCTCCGGGCGTCTAGCCGGCCCGTGCCTGGTCCGCGGAATAGAGCTGCGGTGGAGGTGGTGCAGGCGTGACTGTGCCAGCCCCGGAAAGTCCCGCGTGCTTTGCCTTCGGGGTCCCGGCCAAAAGAGTGTTCGATAAATCACTTTTATGCCTCGGGGTCCGCTACCCTCATCGGAGGATTAGGGAGACATCATGCTGGAAATCGCACTGACCTGCACAAACGCAACCTTGAGCGTGGATGCGGGGGGCGTCTTCCATCTGCGGTGGACGCCGGGTTCTGCGGTGTCGGCAGCCGACGCTGACGCGGTCATCGCCGCCGTCCAGGGCGTGACCGGAGCCAGCCTGCAGCCCATACTCGTCGAGGTAACGGACGCATGCGTCAGCCTCGAAGCAAGGGTCACGCTGTTGGGCATGCGTTTTGTGTCCGCCGTGGCACTGGTCGGGGCCACAGTGGTCGACCGGGTGATGGCCGCTGCCCTACTGCGGAAGCAGGACTGCCCGCACGGCTACTTCACGTCCGTGGAGGACGCCAGGGAATGGCTGAGCCGGCTGCCCGTTCCGCACGCGTTGGAACAATCCGGCGTCTAACTGGGCCCGCGAAGCGCAGAGATTTGCCCGGGGCGCGGATCCCTTTAAAGGCGGAAGGGCCGGCGCCGTTGGGCGCCGGCCCTTCCTTGGTTTCCCTTGGGCAAAGGAAATCTGTGATTCAGCTTAGCTGAAGGGTTTGGTGCTGCCACGGCGGGCCGGAACCTCGTTGTTCCTGGTCCCGCGGGCGGTGGTCCACCAGATGCGTGGTCGCGGTTATGGCGGTCCGTCGCTGGTGAGTGGCTGCTGTGGTTCGCCCCGGGCGGCGGACCGCCCGACCTCTGGGAGGTTCCCGGCCCTATTGGGGTGGCCGGGCGGCTGTATTGGGGGATTCAGCCGCCCGGCACCCTGTCAGGCTACTCGGTTTCGGTGGTGTGCTTGTCGAGGATGATCTGCTCCACGGCGCTGGCGGTGTACCCCCAGGCGGTGAGCTGGTTCAGGTAGTGGAAGTGCCGCTTCTCGGCGGACCGCCAGGAGTCTTTCTGGATGGTCTTTTCATACCCTGCGCAAATCAGGGCTATGAGGGAGAACTCGGGCCGGGCGGTGGACTTGGCCGTGTGGTCCCGCAGCGGGTTCCAGCCCCACCGGTCGGTGTCCTCCCCGGTCTTGGCCCCGATCATCTCGGTGGCGACCTTGCCGTCGTAGCCGCTGGCGGTTTCCGGGTCGTGGGTGATGGCGTGGACGGTGAAGTACTGCCAGCCCTTCGGCGCGGTCTTGCGCGACAGCAGGGTCTTCACAAACTCACGCCTGACCTTCGTTGCGCTCTCCATCTCGCGGTTATTGGCTATCAGGGTCTTCCGCTCGGTTTTCTGTTCCTCGGTCATCGGGCCCTTCTGGGCCTGCGTGCCGCCGTCGTAGCGTTCGTACTTCGGGGTGAAGCCCAGGTCCTGCCAGCCGGTGATGACAGGCTGGGCTTTGTGCTGGCCCCGGTAGTCGGTGCTGATCAGGTAGGCGTTGGCGTCCCCGTCGGTGGCCGGTTCCCCGTCGACCCGCTTCGCGGCCGAGACGTACAGGTTCTCTTCGCTGGCGTAGTGCCCGGCGTCCTCCACGATCCTCTTGCCCTCCGCCTCGAGCTCGGCGATGAGTGCGGCGAGGGCCGCGGCGCGGTCGCGGCGGTCCCGGAGCATCTGCGCAACATGCAGGAGCTGATCGGGTTCGTCCGCGATCACGGACTCCAATTCCTCGGTCGCGTCCTGGTCCCCTTCAAACTCGGCCATGATGAGCGCTTCATCAATGGTGTAGCCCTTGCCCAGGGCGGCGGATCCGGCGTTCGAGGACTTGGCCTTCAGTGCCCCTTCCACGGTGGTCTTGGTGCGCCCGGTCTTCTTGGCGATCGCGGCTGCTGAGACGCCGATCAGGGACAGCTGGTGGTAGGCGTCGGCCTCGTCCGCTTCGGTCAGTTCGGCGCGCTGGATGTTTTCCACGACCTGGGTCACGATGCGTTCGGCTTCCTCGGGGGATTCGATGATCATGACCGGGATGCTGGTGCGTCCGGCTTCGACGGCGGCGCGGGTGCGGCGCTGTCCCATCAGGACGTGCACGGTCCCGTCGTCTTTGCGGTGGGCGATGACGGGTTCCATCACGCCGTGTTCTTTGATGCTGGCAATGAAATCCGGGGTCAGGGCGGCGTCTTTGCGGACGTTGATGTCCACGGTCAGGGTGGCCGGGTCGAGCATTTCGAGGGTGGGTGTGGTGTTCATGGTGTTGCTCCTTTTTGCCCAAGGATTCGGTGGGTGGGGCGGCTCAGATGACCGGCCAGCGTCCCCTCTCCCCCCGTTGATTTTTGGTTGCTGGCAAGCTCGCTTGCTCGGCGGCCGACGGAGCCCTGTCTACCCGCAGGGCAAGGGGCAGGAAATTCCCTCAAGGAAATCAGCGACGCAGGAGCGCCGGAGGGAAATTCCTGCACCGCAGGCCCCGGGAGGAACGACCGGGGCTAGACGGGGCGGAGCGGACGCCTAGAATCCGGAGGACAGCAACCCAAAAGACGTCGTAGACAAGACAGGGGCCGGGGGCTCCGGAGCTCTGCGACGGCGAACCTGGACCCAACAGCCGGCCGCGCCAGCGGACGCCCGAATTGGGGTGAGCCCTGCGAACCATTTAAGAGCACCCGGGATCTGCACCTGTTGTCCTGCGGCCGGTTGGCCGCGCGCCGTCCTGGCTTCCGCTTATGACCCTGCGCGGTGGCGGTCCGCCGCCCGTAACCAGAATCGGCAGCCGGCCACGTGCGGCGGACCGCCAGCGGTGACCGGCCCGGGAAGGCCGGCCACCGTCCTGGGTGTCAGCTCACCGGTTGGTGCAGTCCAAAGAGTTGCTGTGCCAGATCGATCAGTTCCTCGGGTACGTCGGCCTCGCCGCCGTCGTCCGCCTCGCCCAGGAACACTGCGTTCCCGCAGTAGACATCGGTCAGGACTCCGGTTTCTTCGAGGACCAGCTGAGCGGCGCGGCGGTTAGGGGCGAGGTTGAGGATTTTGCCCTCCTCGTTGACGTAGAAGTGCCAGTCGTAGCTGCTCACGGCTTCGATGTTTCCGGCCACGAGGGTTTGCAGGTTCGCCAGCGAGGCGTCGATGGTTTCGACCCGTGCCGGTTCGTGCCGGTCGGCGGGGATGATCAGGGCGGTGCAGGTGCTCATCAGGTGTCGTCCTCTCAAGTGGTGCGGTGGGGTGCGGTGCCCCGCCGACAGCGGCGGGGCACCGGCTCTGGCGCTGGTTAGGCGGCGTTGACCGTGTAGGGCATCCGGTAGCGGGACGGAAGTTCCGCGGCGGCTTCCGGGAGGTCGTCCGGGCCGTGGGCTTGTCCGTTCTTCCAGTGGAAGAACGCCTGTTCGGTAATCGCTTCCCACTGCCGGGCCTTGGTCCGGTAGAACGTGCAGCTCACGTCTCCCTCGCAGTACGTGGCGACTCCGAATAGGTTGCCGATGCTGTCAGCGGTCCGGGTGGCCGCGACCATGACGTAGGGCCACTGGCCCAGGTCCCACCCGTCACAGCCCCAGCTGGGGATGACGGCCCAGCCTTCGGCTTCGATGAGTTCCATCCAGTCATAGCCGTCGTTCACGTGGTAATCACCCAGCACGGTCACGCCGTCGATGGACTCCCCGGTGTCCTTGGTGGTTACCGTCTTGGTTGCTACTGCGTTCATGGTGTGTTGCTCCTTTTTGCCCAAGGATTCGGTGGGTGGGGCGGCTCAGATGACCGGCCAGCGTCCCCTCTCCCCCGTAGTTTTTTGGTTGCTGGCGAGCTCGCTTGCTCGGCGGCCGACGGAGCCCTGTCTACCCGCAGGGCAAGGGGGAGGAAATTCCCGGAGGAAATCAGCGACGCAGGAGCGCCGGAGGGAAATTCCTGCACCGCAGGCCCCGGGAGGAACGACCGGGGCTAGACGGGGTGGAGCGGACGCCTAGAATCCGGAGGACAGCAACCAAAAGACGTCGTAGACAAGACAGGGCCGGGGGCTCCGGAGCTCTGCGACGGCGAACCTGGACCCAACAGCCGGCCGCGCCAGCGGACGCCCGAGAGCTGTGTCTTTGGTCCCGCAGTGCCCGCTCGTCTTGTGGACAGGCCGTGGCAGGATGGGGTCCATTATGGACAGGCGGTTGCGGCGCGCTCCGGACGCCGAATGGGTGCTGATGTACCGGCTCGGACTGAGCCGGCAACGCATCGCTGCCCTCGTGCGCGTTCCGCCCGCCGCCGTCGGATACCACCTGGTCATCGCCCGCCGCCATGATCCGGGACTCGAGGCCGAACACCAGGCGGCCGCCGGCGCCGTCCCCGTTCCCTACCCCTCCCCCACGGACCTTGCCCGCATGGAAGAGGTCATCGCCTGGGTCTCGGCCGAAGGCCGGCTCCCTGACGGCCGTTCCGGGGACCAGGGCGAAAGGTCGATGGCGCGGTGGCTGTCCGGGCGCCGGCGCGAAGCAGCGGAGGGGACCCTGGACCCGGCCTACAGCGACGGCCTTGCCCAGGTGCCGGGGTGGGTCGAAAACCGCCGGAAAGTGGAAGATGAGGCGCGGTGGCACAAACGCCTGGCCGAGCTCGTGGACTTCCGGCTGGAAGGCAACGACTGGCCACGCCACCACGACTATGACTCAGAGCGTGAACATACCCTCGGGGTCTGGATCCACGCCCAGCGGTACAAACGCCGCCGCGGCGAACTCGACCTTCTGAGCGTCAAGCTCCTGGACGATGCAGCTCCCGGGTGGCAGACCGGGCGCACTCGTGGCCGCCCTCCACGGCGGTGACCGGAAGGTCACGTCTTCAGCGGCCAGGAGGTCAGGCCGCTAGTAGACTTACATCGGCTCTCCAGTCCCCCCAGCTTGGAGAGCCGGGAGCCTCTGCGCTTGAGTCCTGGACTCGCGCGGAGGCTTTCCTCATAAGCCCAACAGAAACCACGTTGTGGCCAAGCAGCAAACGACCCCACCAGGTTGTGCCCACTGGAGGCAGGTGGAGCCCTCCGCACAGCTCAGGCTGTCCCCATTGGCGTACAACCCGTCCCGTTGAAATGCCCAGCAGGACCCTCGATGGTTCTTTTGTCGGCCCGCACCAGTAGACTTACAGAATCGAACATATATTCGAATAAGGGTGTGTTGTGGGCGTTGTTGTCGGTCCCCGTGTGATAGATGCGGGCGCGTCATTGTTGTCGGTGCTGATCTCTCCGGTCGCTGTTGCGGCCGGGTATCCCTCGCCGGCGCAGGACTACTTTGACGGGCGGATCGACCTGAACGAGCACCTGATCAAGGACGTCACGAGCACCTATGTCGTGCGGGTGTCCGGGGAGTCGATGGCCGGTGCCGGGATCAGCGACGGTGATGAACTGATCGTCAACCGGGCCCTGGAACCGGTGGACGGGTCCGTGGTCGTTGCGGTCCTGGACGGCGAGCTGACCATCAAACGGCTGCGGATCACCGTGACCGGGGTGGTGCTGCAGGCGGAGAACCCGGCGTACCCGGATATCCGGGTGCCGTCCTTATCAGATCTGGTCGTTTGGGGCGTCGTGACCCGGTGCTTGCATCATGTCTAAGCCGGCTGTGATGCGGCATATGCCGCAGATCGCGCATGTGGATGTGAACTGCTTCTATGCCTCGGCCGAGCGGGCATTCGACCCGTCCTTGGA